>NZ_CP186695.1:527500-852943 GCF_049532975.1 Sphingomonas sp. MS122
ATCCTGCCCCTTGCCGCTCAGGATTGCCGCGATCGTCATCGCCAGTCTCCTTTCCTGTTAGAGGCGGTTGAGAATCCCACGTTTCGTCCCCAATTGAAAGGCATGAAACCCGATCTCGACAATCCCGATTATGCCCGCCTCGCCTGGGGCCGCTATCGCCGCATCTTCGGCATCGTCGCCGTGGTCGCATTGCTCTCCGCGGTCGTCGCGGTGGTCGCGCTCTATTTCTCGATCGGCGAGTTCCAGCTCCACGCCTCGATCGCGATGGCGATCGGCATCGGCCTGTCGGTCCTGCTCGGCGGCGCGCTGATGGGGCTGATCTTCATGAGCTCGGGCACCGGTCATGACGAGCGCTCGCGCGACGCGACCGAGCGCAATCGTGGGGGCTAGCGCGGCCGGACACGCGCGAAGAATCAGCGGCGAGGACCGAGCTTGAGCGCGTAGCTGAGGGTGGCGGTGCCGTTGTCCGGCACCTCGACCGGCAGCACCCAGCCCCCACGGCCGCGTTCGATTCCCGGCGGCTTTTCAGCGAGATCATAGGGAACGATGATCTGGGCGGCCACCGGCACGTCTCGCGCGTTGGTGATGTCGACGCGCCACTCCTGCCGGTCGGACGTCTCCTTCACGCGCGTCAGCTTCCACTGAACGTCCGGGCTTTGGCCGAGCGTCAGCTCCACCTCTTCGCCCACCGCCAGGTCGGCGACATCGTTGCGGCCCGCGAGCAGGCGGCGGCCCGCCACGGTCTCGAACAGCGCCAGGCCGCCCGCGGGCAGCGGCACGCCCAGGCCCTTTTCGGCGCTATTGGTCGAGCGCAGCAGGAAGGGCATCGGCCGCGGCGTGACCTCTCCGGCGGCGACATTGGCGCGATAGATGCGGTCGAACCGCGCCTCGGGCTGGACGAGCATCGCCACCTGCTTCTGGCTCTGCGCCGCGACGGTGACCCGCATCGG
Source organism: Sphingomonas sp. MS122 (assembly GCF_049532975.1). Classification (GTDB taxonomy): domain Bacteria; phylum Pseudomonadota; class Alphaproteobacteria; order Sphingomonadales; family Sphingomonadaceae; genus Sphingomonas. The sequence goes on from NZ_CP186695.1 coordinate 528,451, forward strand.
CACGCGATAGAGTTTGAGATCGCCCAGCGCCTCGGCCTGTGCCTGAGCGCCCTGGGCGATCGCGACGGTTTCGCCCAGCGGGGGCGGTGGGGGCGGTGCCGGCGGCGGCGGGGGCGCGGGCATGGCATAGTCGGCCGACACGACGGTAACCGCCAACGGCGCTTCCAGACGCGGGCGCCGCACGCGCGACCCCGTCACCACGATGCTTTCCTCGTCACCGCCTCCCCCGCCGAAAGAGCGTTCCCGTTTCTCGCGCTCGCGCCGTTGCTTGCGAGTCTCGAAGCTGCCCGGCGCGTTGCGTCCCACCGCGTCGAACCGCGACAGGTCGGGGCCGCGCGGCATCGGCAGCCGCTCCCATTCGCGGCGCGGATGCGTGCTGGTCGTGTCGAGCGGCCAGCATTGCAACTCGAGCGCGGAAGCCGGCGGCGGCGGGGGCGGATTGTTGGGGCGCTTGTTGGGCTTGCCCGCGATCACCTGCAGCCGCGCATCCTTGAAGCTCTGCTGCCCGCCATTGGCGACGGTCAGCCAGGCGAACAGCCCCATCTTCCTGCCGTCCGCGGCCATGTTGCCGACATAGTTGGCCGACCAGTCGAAGCCCTGCGCCATATAGGTCAGCTGGATCGTCGCGGTGACCGCCCGGTCGCTGCGCGTCAGGATGGAGAGCGTCGGCCGCGCGGAGAGCGTGTCGGGCAGTTCGGGATAGACCATCCGTTCGGGCAGGCCCGAGCAGCGCAGCGCCTCGATCCCCCCTTCGGTCCGGATCAGCACCCCGCCATCGGGGCCGGACTGGATGATCGCGCTCTGCTCGCGCACCCGGCCGGTCGCCGGATCGGTGCGGCGGATCAGCACGCGGCGCTTGAGGAAGGCATCGACGAGTCCCGCGGGCGAGATCAGCCGTGCGTCGCGATTCTTCTCGCGCACGCCCGACGGCAGGCCCGTGACGATCGCGGTCTCGGGGAGCAGCCCTTCGGCGACATTCTCGAACCGAAGGCGGCTCTCGCCCCTGGGCAGGGTGATCGTCCGCGTCTCGGTGATCAGTGCGTAGCCGCCCGGCCAGCCCATCCGCATCATGCCGGCATCGCGATAGGGGTCGCGATAGATGGTCACCGCGACGTCCGATACCTCGCTCGAGGTGACGGTGTGCCCCTGCGCATATGCCAGCGAGGGCAGGCACAGCATGAGGAGCAGGAGCCAGCGCATCGTGCGCTCAGTACCGGGTGTCGAAGGTCGCCGTCAGGTCGGCGCTGGCATTGGCCGCGACCGGGACTTTCCATTCCACGCGATCCGCGGAGATGCGTTCGCCGGTGATGCTCTGCTCGATGATCTTCACATCGCCCCACAGGCCGTCCTGCGCCAGATCGAGCGTGACCGGCGTGTCGCGCGCGTTGCTCACGGTATAGCGCATCCGCGTGCGCCAGCGGCGGTTGGACAATCGGGTCCGCTCCTCCACCACCACCTTGACCTTGACGTCGAACGCCTCGCCGGTGCGGATCGACATCGACGATCCCATCGGCGTGTGGCCGATCCGGTTCTCGCCGATGAACTGGGGATCGCCGCGCGCGTCGCGCATATAGACGCGGACGGTACCGGCCGGGAGCTGGTCGCCGAGCCCGCCGTTGCGCGAGGTCGAGAATTTGATCGCGGTGGCGGCGCTGCGCGGCACGTCGTTGCCGCCCATCCAGCCATTGGCGAACTCATAGGCCTTGCGCGCGGGCGACGCCTTCACGTCGAGGAAGCTCACCTGCTTCTGCTGCGCGTTGGCGATGGTGGTGCGCTCGGCGAGCGGGTAGAGATAATAGTCGCCCAGCCGCTCGCGCGTGCCGCTCTCGGTTCCCGCCTGCTCGATGGAAGCGTCGTCCATCGACCCCATCCGCCCGAAGCGATTCTGCCCCCCGCCGACATTGCCCGCGACCAGCAGCGTGTCGGCATTGCTGAACGTCGTGCCGGTATTGTTGTTGAGCGTGACCCAGCCCTGCACGTCGATCGTGCCTGCCTTCTCGTCGAACAGCGCGACATAGTCGCTGGTCCAGCCGAGGCCGGGGGTCAGATAGGACAGACGCGTCGGCACCGGACCGTTGCGTTCCGCCTGGACCGTCACCGACAGGGTCGGCCGCGCGCGCAGATTCTCGGGCACCTTGTCGAACACCACGCGCACCGGCAGCCCGTCGTCGCGCAGCACCTCGATCCGGTTGCCGATCTGCAGGACGATGCCGCCGTTCGCCGCAAGCACCTTGGCCTGCTCACGCGTTTCGGCGCCGGTCGCGGGATTGGTGCGGACGATGGTGACGACCTGCCCCACCGCCTTTTCCATCAATTTGTCCGGGCTCAGCAGGTCATAGTCGAAATTCTGCTCGACGATGGCGATGCCGGGGCCGGACAGCGTCACGGTTTCCGGCCTGATCTGCGCCGAGACGTCGGGGAATTCCTGGCGGCTCCGTCCCTGAGGTACGCTCAGCGTGCGCGTGTCCTGCACCAGCGCGAGATTGTTGTTGTAGATGGTCACCGCGAGGTCGCCCTGGGCCGAAGGAATCTCGACGCTTTGCGCGATCGCAATGCCGGGAAGCGCGGCGCCTGCCGCCGCAAGAGCCAAGGTCAGACGCATCGCATTCCCCCCCACCGCCATGTCCGGCCAACATCGCCACGGCGCGGTCCGTGTCAACCGGCAAAGAAAAAGGCCGGTCCGCAAGCTGCGGACCGGCCTCGATTTCTCGTTCCAGAGGACGCTCACTCCGCCGCGGCGGGCTCCTCGTCCTTCTTCACGCGGCGGCGGCGCGGCTTGGCTTCGACCACCACCTCGCCCTCGACCCCGAGCGCGGGCGGAAGCACCGCGGCGATGCCGGGCAGCTCCTCCATATCCCCGGCCGCTTCGCGGCGCGGACGGCCACGACGGCGGCGGCCTTCCTCGCGCCCCTCGTCGTCGCGCGGCGCCTCGTCCTCGTTGGCGGCAACGGGCTGGTCGAGCTCGCCGTCATAGCCATTGGCCGGACGGTCGCGGCGCTCGTTGCGGTCGCGGCGCCCATCGCGCTGATTGTCGCGCTGGCCGTCACGATCGCGGCGGCCCTCGCGGCGCTCGAAGCGCTGCGGCTCACCCCCCTCGTCGCTGGCGTCGCCGGCATCGCCTTCATTGCCGCGGAGACCCTCGACGCCATCGTCGAGATCGTCCTCATCGCCGTCGAAATCGTCGCGATTGCGGCGCTGGCGGTCCTGCTCCTCGAAGCGCGAGCGGCTCTCGGCCAGCACGCGGAAATAGTGATCGGCGAACTGGAGGTAATATTCGGTGTTGACGCGGTCGCCCTGCATCTGCGCGTCGCGCGCGAGATTCTTGTATTTCTCGAGCAGCTGGGCGGCGTTGCCGCGGGCGCGGTTGTCGATGCGGTTGCCGTTGCCCTGATTGGGGTTGCCACCCTGCTGGCGCTGGCCACCACGGCCACGCCGGCGGCCGTTGTTCGCCTGACGATTGTTCATCAACGTCTGTTTGTCCTGTCCTTACTCAATCCGCCATCGATCATCAGCGATCCCGGATGCGTGTTATCCCGCCCGCCGCGCCGGAACTGGCCCGGAGCGGCGCCCCGCATGGCTGCCGGACACTCAGCAGCGTTCATGCCTTGGATTGGGTCGGCGTGCCTTTTCAACGATTTAGGTCGAAGGTGCCTTCCCCGGGGCCATCTTTAGCCGCTGGGGCACCAATCTCCAAGCACTATATTGGTATCGGGCGGCGATAGTTCAACTTGCGATCACGGCGCGATCGCGCCCGCCCAGGTCCCGGCGAATCGCCGTCGCGAGGCCTGCCTCGCGGACCAGCGCCGAGACCGCCGCGCTTTGGGTCCAGCCGATCTCCAGCACCGCGATCCCGCCCGGCGCGAGCAGCCGCGGCAGATCGGGCACGATGCGGCGATAGTCGTCGAGCCCGTCCGGCCCGGCGAACAGCGCGGCGGCAGGCTCGTGGTCGCGCACCTCGGCGGCCAGTTCTTCCTGGGTACCGATATAGGGTGGGTTGCAGAGGATCAGGTCGAACTGGCCATCGAGGCCCGTTGCCCAATCGCCTCGGCTGAACCGCGCGCGATCCGCCATGTCGAGCATGGTCGCATTGGCGCGCGCATAATCCAGCGCCTCGGGCGACGAATCGATCCCCAGGCCCTGCGTCTCCGGCCATTGCGCCAGCGCCGCCAGCAGCAGCGTTCCCGGCCCGGTGCCGAGATCGAGCACGCGCTGCGGCCCGTCGGTTCCCGCGAAGTGCGCCATCGCCGCCTCGATCAGCGTCTCGCTGTCCGCGCGCGGCACCAGTACGCCGGGGCCGACCCCCAGCTCGATCGTCCAGAAGCCGCGACTTCCGGTGATGTACGCCACGGGCTCATGCGCCAGCCGCCGCTCGACCAGCGCCGCGAACCCCTCGGGTACCGGATCGCCGAGCCGCGACAGCAGCATCGCCTGCCGACTCACCCCCAGCGCGTGCGCCATCAGCAGTTCGGCATCGAGCCGCGGCGTCTCCGATTGGATGCGCGCGGCCGCCTCGGCGATCGCGGCGCGCACGCTCACGAATTCGAGCGCCGCCAGCCGCTCGGCCTCGTCCTCGGCGACCAGCGCGCCGATCAGCTCGTCCATCTCGCCCTCGAGTATCTCGGGCAGGCGATGCAGCGTCAGGTTGATGCGGTGGTCGGTCACCCGCCCCTGCGGGAAGTTGTAGGTGCGGATTCGCTCCGAGCGGTCGCCCGATCCCACCATCGACTTGCGCGCGCCCGAGCGCTCGCTCGCCAGCCGCTCGCGCTCGAGCTCGTACAGGCGCGTGCGCAACACCTGCATCGCCTTGTCGCGATTCTTGTGCTGGCTGCGCTGGTCCTGCTGGATCACCACCAGTCCGGTCGGGATATGCGTGAGCCGCACCGCCGAATCGGTGGTGTTGACGTGCTGCCCGCCCGCGCCCGAGGAGCGGTAGATGTCGACGCGCAGATCCTCGTTGCGGATCTCGACATCGACCTCCTCGGCCTCGGGCAGCACCGCCACGGTCGCCGCGGAGGTGTGGATCCGCCCGCCGCTCTCGGTCACCGGCACGCGCTGGACGCGGTGCACGCCGCTCTCGAACTTGAGCTTGGCGAACACGCCCTTGCCCGCGACGCTGGCGACGACTTCCTTGAAGCCCCCGGCCTCCGACGTGCTGGCGGAGATCATCTCGACCTTCCACCCCTGCCGCTCGGCATAGCGCTGGTACATGCGCAGCAGGTCGCCCGCGAACAAAGCCGCCTCGTCCCCGCCGGTGCCGGCGCGGATCTCGAGCATCGCCGCGCGCTCGTCCGCGGCGTCGCGCGGCAGCAGCGACAGTGCGAGGGCGTGCTCGGCCCGCGCCAGCGCGTCCTCGTTCTCGCGCAGTTCCTCGCTCGCCATCGCGCGCAGCTCGGGGTCGCCGTCGCGGCTCATCTCGGCGAGGCTCGCCGCCTCGTCGCGCAGCCGCCTAACCTCGCCCGCCGCGGCCGCGACCGGCTCGAGCTCGGCATATTCCTTGGAGACGGCGACGAAGCGGTCCGACGGCAGGTCGCCGGTCGCCATCATCGCCTGCAGCTCGTCGCGCCGCGCCTCGATCGCGGCGATCTTGTCGGGCGAGATGCGGGTCATTTCGCCAGATATACTCGAAAGAAATCGTCGCCGGTCCAGTGACTCGCCTGCACCCTCGCATCGATGACAATTTGCGCATCGCCAATCGCCGTCAACACCCGCGATTTCAGCGCCTCGAAACGGTCTGAAGCGCCTCGCACTTTCCAGAACTTGAACGTGGCCGTGCCAGGCTGCGGCGTATCCTCCGACTGCGCATAAAGAATGATGCCCGGCTGGCGCGTTTCGGCCTTATCGGTGCGCTTGCGAGGCGAGCCGGATACGATTGCATCCGCCGCGAACCCCAGGCGCCGAATCATCGCCGTAAGCGCGATAGCATTTTCGGTTTCGTGTTCGTTGCCGGCCACAACGATGATCTCCGCCCGCTCCGTCCCCGGTTCCTCCAGCAACATCCCAAGCCGCTCGATCCCCGCGGCCCAGCCCACGCCCGGCGTCTCCGGTCCGCCGAGGTTGCCGATCAGCCCGTCATAGCGCCCCCCGGCCAGTACCGTGCCCTGCGCGCCGAGCCGGTCGGTGACGAATTCGAACGCGGTGTGGCGGTAGTAATCGAGCCCGCGCACCAGCCGCGCATTGCGCGTCCAGGCGACGCCGGCCGCGTCGAGCCCCTTGGTCACCGCCTCGAAGAACGCTCCCGCCTCACTGGTCAGATAGGCGTCGATGTCCGGCGCGGCATCCGCCACCGGCCGGTCGCGCGGGTCCTTCGAATCGAGGATGCGCATCGGGTTCTTCTCGAGCCGGGTCAGGCTGTCCTCGGACAGCTCGCCGCGATGCTTCTCGAAATGCGCCACCAGCGCGCCGCGCCACGCATCGCGCGTCTCGGCATCGCCCAGCGTATTGAGCTGCAACGTCACGCCCTCGGCAATGCCCAACTCGTGCAACAGCTGGTCGCCGAAGCACAGCAGCTCGACGTCCGCCGCCGGCTCGGCCGCGCCGATGATCTCGGCGTCGATCTGATGAAACTGGCGATACCGCCCCTTTTGCGGCCGCTCGTAGCGGAAGACCGGGCCGTGCGTGGTCAGCTTGAGCGGCGCGAACTGCTGCCACCCCTCGGTGATGTAGGCGCGGCAGATCCCCGCGGTGAACTCCGGCCGCAGCGTCAGCAGGTCGTCGCCGCGGTCGGGGAAGGTGTACATCTCCTTCGACACGACGTCGCTGGTCTCGCCCATGCTGCGCGCGAACACGCTCGTTGCCTCGAACACCGGCACCTGCACCTGCTGGAAGCAGTAGAGCCGCCGCACCTTCTCGAACGCCTCGACGACGCGCGCGAAGCGGCGCTGCTCCTCGCCGAAGATGTCCTGCGTGCCACGCACGCGCTTGGGGGTCTCGATCCGTGCCATTTGGGCGGGCTATCTATTGAGCCGCGGCCCGGAACGCCAGAGGCGGTTTCGCGAGGGGACTGCTTCCCCTATAGGGCGCGGATGAAGTCCGCGCCCAAAACCTATCACGTCAAGTCCTTCGGCTGCCAGATGAACGTCTATGACGGCGAGCGCATGGCCGAGCTGATGGCGGCGCAGGGCATGACCGCCGCGGCGGACGCCGAGAGCGCCGACCTCGTCGTGCTCAACACCTGCCACATCCGCGAGAAGGCGACCGAGAAGGTGTTCTCGGACATCGGCCGCCTGCGCAAGGACGCGCGCGCCAACGACCGCGAGGCGCCGATGATCGCCGTCGCCGGCTGCGTCGCCCAGGCCGAGGGCGAGGAGATCGTGCGCCGCGCCAAGGTCGATGTGGTGGTCGGGCCGCAAGCTTATCACAGCCTGCCGACGCTGATCGCGCAGGCAGCATCGGGCTCCGCCGCGATCGACACCGACATGCCGGTCGCGAGCAAGTTCGGCGCGCTCCCCGCCCGCCGCAGGGCCGGCCCCTCGGCGTTCCTCACCGTGCAGGAGGGCTGCGACAAGTTCTGCACCTATTGCGTCGTGCCCTATACCCGCGGCGCCGAGGTCAGCCGGCCGTTCGACGCGATCCTCGACGAGGCCAAGGCGCTGGTCGATGCCGGCGCGCGCGAGATCACGCTGCTCGGCCAGAACGTCAACGCCTGGGACGACGATGCGGGCACCGGCCTGCACGGCCTGATCCGCGCGCTCGACCGGATCGAGGGCCTGCACCGCATCCGCTACACCACCAGCCATCCCAACGACATGAAGGACGGGCTGATCCGCGCCCATGCCGAGGTGGGGAAGCTGATGCCCTTCCTCCATCTCCCGGTGCAGGCGGGCAACGACCGCATCCTCAAGGCGATGAACCGCAGCCACAGCCGCGATTCCTACCTGCGCATCCTCGACCGCGTGCGCGAGGCGCGGCCCGACATCGCGCTGTCGGGCGACTTCATCGTCGGCTTCCCCGGCGAGACCGAGGAAGAGTTCGCCGATACGCTGAGCCTGGTCGACGCCGTCGGCTATGCCCAGTGCTTCAGCTTCAAATACTCGCCCCGCCCCGGCACCCCCGCGGCGGAGATGGACGGCGCGGTTCCCGCCGAAGTGATGGACGAGCGGCTCCAGCGCCTGCAGGACGCGCTCAACCGCGACCAGGCCGCGTTCAACGCCGCCACGATGGGCAAGAGCTGCACGGTCCTCATCGAGCGCAAGGGCAAGCTGCCCGGCCAGATGCTCGGCAAGTCGCCCTGGCTGCAGTCGGTTCACCTGATGACCGACGCCCAGGTCGGCGACCTGGTCGAGGTCGAGATCGTCCAGGCCGGGCCCAACTCGCTCGCCGGCGTGGAACGGGTGAAGGCGGCGGCGTAGCGCCCTACTCCGTCATCCCCGCGCAGGCGGGAATCCATTCCTCCTGCATTCTCGAAAGAACCTCACGGTCAGCCGCAATCGATTCCCGCCTGCGCGCGAGTGACGGACCATATTGGGGTTCGGGCTAGCCTACCACCAGGTGATCGAGCACGCGCGGCAGCAGCTGCTCGGTCGCCGCCTTCAGCTCCTCGGGCCCGGTCCCGAACGCGCCGCTCAGCGCCAGCTCGACAAAGCCGTGGACGATCGACCAGGCCGCGATCGACGGCGCGAGCCCCGGGAGGTCGGGCCCTTCAGGGGCGCCCGCCCCGCGTGCGGCACGATCAAGGAGCCGGAACGCCCGGTCGCCCGCCGCGCAATAGTCGGGATCCTCGCGGTCGAGCAGCGCCTTGCGCCACATCAGCTCGAAGCGCGCGCGGTTGGCGAGCGCGAAACGGACATAGGCCATGCCCTGTCCGCGGATTCGTTCGCGCGAGTCCTCGCCCCTGGTGCCCGCCTCCAGCGCATCGCCGAAATCGCGGAACGCGCGCGTCGCCACCGCAGTGAGCAGCCCGCGCGCGTCGCCGAAATGATGCCCCGGTGCCGCGGGCGACACCCCCGCGCGCCGCGCCGCCTCGCGCAGCGAGAATCCCTCGACCCCGCGCTCCGCGATGATCGCCTCGGCGGCGTCGATCAGCGCCTCGCGCAACGCCCCGTGATGATAAGCGCGGCCCGCCATCTTGACACTGTTCACTTCGTCCTTCATACGCTATCTATACAGTGTTCAGATTGGAGTCGCAACATGCTCGATCCATCGTCCACCTTCGGCCTCGCCGGCAATCTCGCGATGCTGGGCTGGCTGGCCCTGGTCGTCGCGCTGTTCGTCAGGCCGGCACGGCGCTACGCCTGGCCCGCGGCCCAGTTCGTCATCCCCGCGATCCTCGCCATCGGCTATGTCCTGCTGATCTGGCAGGGCCGCGACGGGTTCGATCGGGGCGGCTTCACCTCGATCACGGCGGTGCGAACGCTGTTCGCCAACGACTCGGCGCTCGCCGCGGGCTGGCTCCACTATCTCGCCTTCGACCTGTTCATCGGCGCCTGGATCAGCCGCGACGCGGCCGCGCGCGGCATCTCGCCGCTGATCGTCCTGCCATGCTTGCCCCTCACCTTCCTGTTCGGCCCGGCGGGGCTGCTGCCCTACCTCGCCGCGCGGGCCGTGCTCGCCAACAAGGAGACCGTGCAATGACCGCTCTCGCACTCGATCCGTCGCGTCCGTGGCAGCTGCTCGCCGAGTTCGACCGCCGCCACCGCCTGCTCACCCGCTACGGGCTCGTCACGCTCGCGCTCGGCATAGTCGCGATCCTGCTCCAGCTGGCCGACCCGCGCACGCTCGCCAGCGGCGTCGGCATCTGGGTCAAGCCCGCCAAGTTCTTCGTCTCGGTCAGCGTGTTCGCGCTCACCGCGGCCTGGTTCATGGGCTATGTCCGCCCCGAGCGGCAGGGCAGCCGGCTGATGCGCGGCACCGTCTTCGCGCTGATCGCCAGCGGCACGTTCGAGCTCGCCTATATCGTCTTCCAGGCGGCGCAGGGGCTCGAGTCGCACTTCAACACGGGCACGCCCTTCCATGCGGTCATGTATGCGTTGATGGGCCTCGGCGCCGTCATCCTCACCGCGACCACGCTTCCGCTGGCGTGGGAGATCGCGCGGCGCCCTGCCTCCGGGCTGCAGGGGAGCTTCGTCGCCGCGGTCGTCATCGGGCTGGTCCTCACCTTCGCATTGGGCGCGACGCTCGGCGGCTATATGAGCTCGCAGGCGGGCCATTCCGTGGGGCAGGTCGGCGGCAGCGTGCCGCTGTTCGGCTGGAACCGGCTTGGCGGCGACCTGCGCATCGCGCATTTCTTCGGCATCCATGCCGAGCAGGCGATCCCGCTGCTCGCCGCGGCGGTCGCCGGCGCGTCCGCACGCATCCGCTGGGCCGCGGTGCTCGGGGGCAGCGCGATCTATGCCGCGCTCACCCTCGGCGTGTTCTTTCAGGCAGTCGCCGGCCGGGCGCTCCTGCCCTTTTGACTGTTGCCCGCATGCGTCACCCGTCGGCCAAAGCGCCGGCGGGTGACTTTCCCCTGTCCTACATCGCCGGGCTCTGCCATGCTGCGGCTACGACATGCGTAACGGAACCTCCGCGTTGCATTCCGGTTTGGCCTCACACGGCCGCATGTCCGCCTCGCCTCAAAGTTTAATAATGACGTGCGAGTGCCGCAACTTTGCACCCCAGCCGCAAGGAGTCGCATGAGCCGCAAGCCCGTCCCCGCCCAGCAAGGACAACGTGCCCGCGTCGAGGTGACGTTCGACCGGCCCCAGCTGCTCCCGCAGCTGTTCGGGGAATATGACAGCAACATCCTCGCGCTCGAGGAGCGGCTCGGCGTCTATATCCACGCGCGCGGCCAGCGCGTGGTGATCGAAGGCAGCGCCGAAGCCGTCGCGCATGCCCGCGAGGTGCTGACCGAGCTGCACAGCCGCGTGATCCGCGGCGAGGACATCGACACCGGCCTGATCGACGCGGTGATCGCGATGTCGAGCGAGCCGATGCTGACCGGCATCGTCCGGGCGGAGAATGACGAGGGCGGCCCGCCCCCGATCATGATCCGGACGCGCAACAAGACGATCGTCCCGCGCTCAATGACCCAGACCGCGTACATGCGTGCGTTGGTCTCGAACGACATCATCTTCGCGCTGGGGCCGGCGGGCACGGGCAAGACCTATCTCGCGGTCGCGCAGGCGGTGGCGCAGCTGATCACCGGATCGGTCAAGCGCCTGATCCTTTCGCGCCCCGCGGTCGAGGCGGGCGAGCGATTGGGCTTCCTGCCCGGCGACATGAAGGACAAGGTCGATCCGTACCTGCGCCCGCTCTACGACGCGCTCTACGACTGCCTCCCCGCCGAGCAGGTCGAGCGGCGAATCGCCAGCGGCGAGATCGAGATCGCGCCGATCGCCTTCATGCGCGGCCGCACGCTGGCGGACGCCTTCGTCATCCTCGACGAGGCGCAGAACACCACGCCGATGCAGATGAAGATGTTCCTCACCCGCTTCGGCCAGAACAGCCGCATGGTGGTGTGCGGCGACCCCAAGCAGACCGACCTGCCCGGCGGTCCGTCGGCGTCGGGCCTAAACGACGCGGTCAACAAGCTCGAGGGGATCGAGGGCATGGCGATGGTCCGCTTCGGCATCGGCGACGTGGTGCGCCATCCGATCGTGGGGCGCATCGTCGATGCCTACGAGGGCGAAGGCCGCGCGGATGCTTGACGTCGCGGTCCAGCACGAGAGCGATTGGCCCGAACTCGACTGGGATGCGATCGGTGCGAAGGCGGCCGCCGCGGCGGTCGAGCAGACTCCGTTCGGCGAGCTCGCCGCCGCCGACGCGGTGATCGAGATCGCGGTGCGCCTGACCTCCGACGACGAGGTGCACCAGCTCAACCGCCAGTATCGCGGCAAGGACAAGCCGACCAACGTCCTCTCCTTCCCGATGATCGAACCCGACCTGATCGAGGCGCTGACGCAGAACAGCGACGACGGCGAGGTGATCCTGGGCGACATTGTGCTCGCTTATGGCGTCTGCGCGCACGAAGCGGCGGAGAAGGGCATTTCGGTCGAGGACCATGCCACGCACCTCATTGTCCATGGGGTGCTGCATTTGCTAGGTTATGACCATCAGGGGGATTCCGAAGCCGAGGCGATGGAATCGATGGAGCGCGCCGCGCTCGACACGCTGGGGATCCCCGACCCTTATCTGGTACGCGAGGATTGACCCGGGAAATGGCGGACGGACCCAGTAGCAGCGGGAACGGCGACAGTAGCGGCGAAGGCGGCATATGGCGGGGCCTGCGCACCCTCCTGTTCGGAGAAGAGCAGAACGAAACGCTGCGTGAGCGGATCGAGGACGCGATCGACGAGGTCGAGGAGGACGGCGACGGCACGCCCGCCAAGAATGGCGACCTCTCCCCGCTCGAGCGCAAGATGCTGCGCAACCTCCTCCACTTCGGCGAGCGCGACGCGGGCGACGTCGGCGTCCCGCGCGCGGACATCATCGCGGTCGAGGAGAAGACGAGCTTCGCCGAGCTAGTCCAGCTCTTCGCCGAAGCGGGGCACAGCCGCCTGCCGGTCTATCGCGAGAAGCTCGACCGCGTGATCGGCATGATCCACATCAAGGACGTCTTCTCGAACCTCGCGGCCGGGGCCGGCCCGCCGGCCAAGATCACCGGCCTGATGCGCCAGCCGCTCTACGTCCCCCAGTCGATGGGCACGCTCGACCTGCTCGCCCAGATGCAGGCGAGCCGTACCCACCTCGCGATCGTGCTCGACGAATATTCAGGCACCGAGGGGCTGATCACGATCGAGGACCTGGTCGAGGAGATCGTCGGCGAGATCGACGACGAGCATGACGACGCGCCCGAGGCGCTGTTCGTGCCGCTTGACGACGGCGGCTGGGACGCCGACGCGCGCGCCGAGCTGGAGGATGTCGCTGCGGCGATCGATCCGCGGCTGGGCGAGGTCGAGGAGGATGTCGAGACGCTGGGCGGGCTCGCCTTCGTGCTGGCGGGCCATGTCCCCGAACCGGGCGAGTGCCTGAAGCACCCGAGCGGCTGGACGCTCGAGGTACTCGAGGCCGATGCAACCCGCGTCCGCCGCCTGCGCCTGCATCCGCCCGTCGAGCTGAAGGAACCTCAAGAATGAGCCGCCTGCGCATGTTCCTGATCGTGGGATTGGGGCTGATCCTGTTCGCCGCGGGCTTCTTCTGGTGGGTGAGCCGGCCCGACGTGGCGCGGCTCGATGCCAACGCCGTGGCCGGACAACGCCCGGAGCTCAGCAACCCTCGCGCCGAATCCTTCCCCACGGTCAAGGTCGCCAAGGCCGTGGGCTGGCAGGGCGACGCCAAGCCCAGTGCGGCGGCGGGACTCCAGGTCAACGCCTTCGCGCGCGGGCTCGACCATCCGCGCTGGCTCTATCGCCTGCCCAACGGCGACGTGCTGGTGGCCGAAAGCAATTCGCCGCCGCGCGAGGAGCGCGGGATCACCGACAAGGTGATGAAATGGCTGATGGGCCGTGCCGGCGCCGGCGTGCCCTCCGCCAACCGCATCACCCTGCTGCGCGATGCCGACGGCGACGGGGTGGCCGAGGCGCGCTCGGTGCTGCTCACCGCCGCCAACGGGCTCGATTCGCCGTTCGGCATGGTGCTGGTCGGCGAGACGCTCTACGTCGCCAACCATAACGCGCTGATCCGCTATCCCTTCAAGGTCGGAGAGACCAAGATCACCGCCAGGCCCGAGAAGGTCGTCGACCTGCCAGGGAACGGCAATCACTGGACCCGCGACGTGATCGCCAGCCCCGACGGCAACACGCTCTTCGTCAGCGTCGGCTCGGCCTCGAACATCGCCGAGAAGGGCCTCGAGCTGGAGAAGAACCGCGCGACGATCCTGTCGGTCGATCCCAGGGCGAAGCGCGCGACGATCTTCGCTTCGGGCCTGCGCAACCCCGTCGGCATGGCACTCAATCCGGATACCCGGCGGCTGTGGGTGGTGGTCAACGAGCGCGACATGCTCGGCTCGGACATGCCGCCCGACTATATGACGCAGGTCGATTTCGGCAGCTTCTATGGCTGGCCGTGGAATTATTGGGGCGGGTACGTGGACAAGCGCGTGAGCCCGGGCCGCCCGGACCTGCGCGAATATACCGCGCGGCCGGACTTCGCGCTCGGCGCGCATACCGCGCCGCTGGGTCTGACCTTCGCACAGGACCTGCGGCTCGGGCCGAACTATCTGAACGGCGCGTTCGTCGGCCTGCACGGCTCGTGGAACCGCGTGCCAGCGACGGGCTACAAGGTCGTCTATGTGCCCTTCGGCGCGCGCGGCCTGCCCGCACCGGGCGCCAAGCCGGTCGATGTGCTGACCGGCTTTCTCGACGCCGAGGGCCAGGCACAGGGACGGCCCGTCGGCGTGACCGCGGACAGGACCGGCGCGCTGCTGGTCGCGGACGATGTCGGCAACGTGATCTGGCGCGTGAGCGCGCCGGGTGCTTCCGCGCCTATCGCTCCACCTGCGGCAGCGCAATAAGTTCGTCGCGGCTGGTCGCGGCGCGCAGGTCCCAGCCGTCGCCGTCCGCCACCGCGGTCAGCCGGGCGAGCGGCAGCCGCACGAAGCGGTCGGGATCGGTGTCGTCGATCTCGATCACGACGTCGACGATATTGCCCGAGGCGTCGGTCTCGACCCGGTGCACGTCGCCGAGGTCGGTGCCGCGCACATCGACCAGGCCGGCGTCCTCGATCTGTCTCGTCGTCAGCCCGAAGGCAGTGCCAGGCCCCGAGGCGGAGGGCAGCGCCTTCGGCGTCAGTACCGGCGCGGGCGCCACGATGGCACCGTTGCTGGTCAGCTCGGTGCCCGCGGGAGGCTCGGGCGGATCGTCCGAACAGGCGGCGAGGCCGAGCAGAAGGGCGAGCAGCGGTCGGTTCGTCATCATTCGAGCAGCTTGGGCGCTTCCTTCTGCAGCTTCTCGCGGATCTTGCCGGCGAACAGCGCGAGCATCGGCGGCAGGTCGACCTCGGCATGGACTCGATCGTCGAACACCTCGAGCCGGCTCGCCACGCTCTGCCCCATCGCCGTCACGGTGAAGTGCAGCGTGTCGCCCTGCCAGCTTTCCTTGACGGTTCCGCCGCCGGGAAACATGTCGCCGATCTTGCCCACCCCGCTGGCGAGGCGGGCACGGGCGCCCTCGCGGCCGAGCTTGTGCGGGATATCGACGATGACGGGTTCGGTCATGATGCTTCCTTGGTGTACTGGCGCCTTAATACGCCGCATGCTTGTATCTGTCACCGTCTGGCCCGATAGCGGCGCACGATGCAGCTGCCCCGTCCCCGCCTGATCGCGCTCGTTGCCGGCGCCACCTCCGCCACCGCCTTCGCCCCGCTCGACTGGTGGGTCGTGGGCCTCGTCTGCATCGCGATCCTGTTGCGGCTGACGCACGAGGCGCCGACGCTCAAACAGGCGCTGCTGCGCGGCTGGCTGTTCGGGCTCGGCCATTTCACCGTCGGCAACAACTGGATCCAGCACGCCTTCGACTATCAGGACAAGATGCCGCCGGCGCTGGGCTATCTCGCAGTGGTGCTGCTCTCGCTCTATCTCGCCGTCTATCCCGCGATCGCGATGGGGCTGGCGTGGCGCTTCGGGCGGATGGGCGCCGCGGTGCGGTGCAAGCCCGACCTGCCCTTCATGCTGGTCTCGGGCGCGGCGTGGACGGTCACCGAATATCTGCGCGGCGTGATGTTCACCGGCTATCCGTGGAACCCGCTCGGGGTGATCTGGCTCCCGTTGCCCGGCATTTCCCAGCTCGCGGCGTTCATCGGTACCTATGCGCTGTCCGGACTGACCGTCGCGGTGGCGGGCACCCTCTACCTCGCGTCGCGGCGCCAATGGCGTCCGGCCGCTGGCGCCGCCGTGGCGCTGCTCGCGGTTGCGCTGCTGCTCAATCCCGCCGTTACCCCGCCCGCCGCAAACGCACCGCTGGTCCGCGTGCTCCAGCCCAATGTCGGGCAGGAAGCGACGCTCGACGGCACCTATGCCCAGAAGGCGATGGCGGCGCTCACCCGCCTGTCGAACGATCGCGTGACGATCCTGCCCGGCGGCCCGGTCCCGCGCCTGATCGTGTGGCCCGAAGGCACGGTCGATTACTGGATCGAGGAGGGCTATCCGCCCGAATGGTACGGCAAGGGCGATCCGCGCACGATCCGCCAGATGATCGCGATGACGCTGGGGCCGAAGGACATGGCGCTGGTCGGGGGCAACGCGCTGCTGTTCGGCGGCGACCGCACGCTCGACGCCGCGACCAACTCGGTGTTCGCGATCGACCCCACCGGCGCGATCCGCGGCCGCTACGACAAGGCGCATCTGGTGCCCTATGGCGAGTATCTGCCGATGCGTTCGATCCTGAAGCCGCTCGGCCTGTCGCGGCTGGTGATGGGCGACATCGACTTCCGCCCCGGGCCGGGACCGCAGACGCTGGAGGTGCCGGGTTTCGGTGCGATCGGGATGCAGATCTGCTACGAGATCATCTTCTCGGGCCAGACCGTGGACCCGAGGAACCGCCCCGCGATTCTGTTCAATCCCTCCAACGACGCCTGGTTCGGCAGCTGGGGGCCGCCCCAGCATCTCGCACAGGCGCGGATGCGGGCGATCGAGGAGGGGCTGCCGATCCTGCGCTCGACCCCAACCGGCATCTCGGCGATCGTCGACGCGCGCGGCCGGATCGTCGCCGCGGCCGGCCCGGGCGAGACCAAGGCGATCGAGGCGCCGATGCCCGCGGCATTGCCCCCCACCCTCTTCGCACGGCTCGGCAATTGGCTGGCCTTCTTGGTCGCCGGGCTGCTGCTCGCCTGCGCGATTGCCATTCGCCGCTTCGCCCGCTAGTGGCCCGCATATAACAAAAGCTTTATATCGAACCCGTTCGACTTCGGGCATGGCAACGGCCCGGGCATCATGAGGAAAATCATGCGTTCCAACTATCTCTTCACCTCCGAATCGGTCTCCGAAGGCCATCCCGACAAGGTCGCCGACCAGATCAGCGACGCGATCGTCGACCTGTTCCTGTCCAAGGACCCCGAGGCGCGCATCGCCTGCGAGACGCTGACCACCACCCAGCTGGTCGTGCTGGCCGGCGAGATCCGCGGCAACGGCATCATGGATACCGAGGGCAACTGGGCCCCGGGCGTCGAGGAAGAGGTCGAGAAGGCCGTCCGCGAGACGGTGAAGCGGATCGGCTACGAGCAGTCGGGCTTCCACTGGGAGACGCTGCGCTTCGAGAACAACCTGCACCCGCAATCGGCGCATATCGCGCAGGGCGTGGACGCCAGCGGCAACAAGGACGAGGGCGCGGGCGACCAGGGCATCATGTTCGGCTATGCCGCCGACGACACGCCCGACCTGATGCCGGCGACGCTCGACTACAGCCACAAGATCCTGGCGCAGATGGCCGCCGACCGCCATTCGGGCAAGGCGCCGTTCCTCGAGCCCGACGCCAAGAGCCAAGTCACGCTGCGCTACGAGGGCAGCAAGCCCGTCGCCGCGACCGCGATCGTCGTCTCGACCCAGCATGCCCCGGGCTATGACCAGGGCGAGAAGGAAGCCGAGCTGCACGCCTATGTGAAGTCGGTGGTCGCCGACGTGATCCCGGCCGCGCTGCTCAGCGACGAGACCGTCTATCACATCAACCCGACCGGCTCGTTCGAGATCGGCGGCCCCGATGGCGACGCGGGTCTTACCGGCCGCAAGATCATCGTCGATACCTATGGCGGCGCCAGCCCGCATGGCGGCGGCGCGTTCAGCGGCAAGGACCCGACCAAGGTCGACCGTTCGGCGGCGTACATCACCCGCTACCTCGCCAAGAACATCGTCGCAGCCGGCCTCGCGCAGCGCTGCACGATCCAGCTCGCCTATGCGATCGGCGTGTCCAAGCCGCTGTCGCTCTATGTCGACACGCACGGCACCGGCACCGTCGGCGACGACAAGATCGAGGAAGCGATCCAGCGGATCGAGAAGCTGGGCGGCCTGACCCCGCGCGGCATCCGCACGCATCTCGGCCTCAACAAGCCGATCTATCAGAAGACCGCAGCATACGGTCATTTCGGCCGCAAGGCCGAGGGCGACTTCTTCCCGTGGGAGAAGACCGACCTGGTCGAGGACCTCAAGGCCGCGCTGGCCTGATCCCAGGCCCCGGCAACGGGCAGAAGAAGGTGGCGATCCCGGGCGGATCGCCGCTTTTTCTGCTTCCGCGTCGAAAAATCACAAAGATCACGCTGACGCGCGCGCGGGGGCGAAAAGCCGGAAAGTGCCAAAAGTCACACTGCTACGCGCGAGGCAGCCGGGACGCGATTCAACCTGTCAAAGACGGCGCCGAGCCAAGCAGGCGGAGTCCAACATTTCAAGCTCGCGGCGCCGGCCTCAGCGGATGCCCTCGATCCCCGCGCCCGCGTCCACGCTCGGACGATAGCCGGGCTTCACCCGTGCGCGCGATGCCTGCTCAAAGGCATAGCCGAGCTCGAGCAGGCGCGCGTCGCTCCACTCGGGGCCGATGAAGGACAGGCCGACCGGCAGCCCGCCGACCAGCCCCATCGGCACGGTGAGGTGCGGATAGCCCGACACCGCGGGCAGCTGGCTCGCGCTGGGACCGCTCGATTGGTCGCCATGCACCGGATCGGAGAGCCAGGCGGGGCCGGTGCTGGGCGCGACGATCGCGGCGATCCGGGCGCTCGCCAGCGCGGTATCGATCGCCGCGGCCGCGCGGCGGCGGCTGTCGTCGCGCGTCTTCGCATAGGCCGGGTCGTCCATGCCGGCAGTCTTCTGCGTCGTCTCGAAGATGTCCTGGCCGAAATAGGCGAGTTCCACCTTCGACGCCTCGTTGAAGGCGATGACGTCGGCGAGGGTGCGCACCTTCACCGATGCGGGCGCGGTGGCGAGATAGGCGGCGAGGCGGCTTTTGAGCTCCAGCTGGAACAGGCGGAACTCGGCCTGGCTCAATCCCTCGGGAACGGCCAGCTTGATCTCGACCAATTCGGCGCCGGCGGCACGCAGCACGGCGAGCTGCGCGTCATATTGCGCCGCCAGCGACGCGCGCATCTGCGGCCGCACCACACCGAGGCGGACGCCCTTGAGGCTGGCTCGGGCCCAGTCGGGGGTCAACGCGGCGCGGCGGGCGTCTGCCTCGGCGGTTGCCGCATCCGCCCGATCGGTGCCGATCATCGCCGCGAACAGCACCGCCGCATCCTTGACGCTGCGTGCCATCGGCCCGGGGGTGTCCTGGCTGATGCTGATCGGCACGACATGGGTGCGGCTGATCGCGCCGAGCGTGGGCTTCAGTCCGACCAGTCCGTTCATCGACGAGGGGCAGGTGATCGAGCCGTCGGTCTCGGTCCCCACCCCCACCGCGGCGAGGCTGGCGGCGATCGCGGCGCCGGTGCCGCTCGACGAACCGCACGCGCTGCGGTCGAGCGCATAGGGGTTTCGCACCAGGCCGCCGACCGCGCTCCACCCGCTCATCGAAGCGGTGTCGCGGATGTTCGCCCATTCGGAGAGGTTGGTCTTGCCGAGGACGATCGCACCGGCCGCGCGCAACCTGGCTACCAGCGGGGCGTCGCGGCGGGTGAAATTGTCCTTGAGCGCGAGGCTGCCGGCGGTGGTTGCGTTCTCCGCCGTGTCGATATTGTCCTTGATCAGCACCGGGATGCCGAACAGCGGCCCGCGCGCGATGCGCAGCCGCCGGTCGCGGTCGGCCTTGCGCGCCTGTTCCAGCGCCAGCGGGTTGAGCGCGATCACGCTGCGCAGCTTCGGACCCGCGCGGTCGAGCAGGCGGATGCGATCGAGATAGGCTTGCGTCAGCTGTTCGCTGGTGAGCTCGCCGCGGGCGAGCATCGCCTGAAGCTCGTCGATCGATTTCTCGTCGATCTGGCGCGCAAGCGGCGGAAGCTCGGCAGGGACGATATCGCCTTGCCGGGCCGAACCGGGTGCCGCCAGCGCCAATGCCATGATCGCCCAGCCGTACCGCATCACTTCCCCCGATTTCGCGGCGAAGATACCGGCCCGTTTCGGCGGCGCAACCGCCTCCGGCGCCGGACGGGCAACAGCTCGGATATATCGGGCGACGTTTCCTGCCTTCTTTCATCGCAAGCTCCGCATTACCTTCTCCAGCGATGAAGACGATCCGCGATCCCGCCCATGCCCTCGCTCGCGAGCTCGCCGCGATCCGGGCCGAGTTCCAGGTGCCGGACGGCTTCCCGCCCGCGGTCCTGGCAGCCGCCGAGATCGTGGCGACCCGCGCGCCGACCAATCATGCCGACTGGACGCACCGGCCGTTCGTGACGCTCGATCCGGCGAGCGCGACCGATCTCGACCAGGCCTTCTGCATCGAGGCGGCGGGTGGCGACCTGATCCTCCACTACGCCATTGCCGATGTCGCGTGGTTCGTCGACGAGGGCGGACCGATCGATGCCGAGGCGTGGGCGCGCGGCGAGACGCTGTATCTGCCCGACGGCAAGGCCGGGCTCTATCCGCCGGTGCTGGCCGAGGGCGCGGCGAGCCTGCTGCCCGACGGGCCGCGGCCGGCGGTGGTGTTCAGCGTGCGGGTGGCGCCGGACGGCGCGGTGAAGCTCGATGCGGCGACGCGCGCGGTGATCCGGAGCCGCGCCAAGCTCGCCTATGCGACCGTGCGCGCCGAAGACCTGCCCGCGGACTTTGCCGAGCTCTCACGGCGAATCACCCAGGCCGAAGCCGAACGCGGCGCGGCCCGCGTCGACCCGCCGGAACAGGAGGTGTCGGAAGGACCCGACGGCGCGCTCGCGCTGGTGTTCCGCACGCGGCACGCCTCCGAGGATCGCAACGCCGCGCTCTCGCTCGCGTGCAACATGGCGGTGGCCGACGCGCTGATCGCGCACGAGACCGGGCTGTTCCGCGTGATGGCAGAGCCGAGCGATCACGCGGTACGGCGGTTGCGGCACACGGCGCGTGCCTTCGGCGTCGACTGGCCCGAACAGGCGACCCTCACCCAGTTCGAGCGGGCGCTGGATCCCGCCGACACGCGTCATGCCGCATTGATGCTGGCGATCCGCCGCGCGGGCAACGGCGCGGGCTATCAGCCGTTCCGCGCCGGAGAGACGCCGTGGCATGCCGCGGTCGCGGCGTCCTATGCCCATGCCACCGCGCCCCTGCGGCGGCTCGCCGACCGCTATGTCGTGCAGGCCGTGCTGGCGGTCGCCCATGGGCGTTCGGTGCCGGGATATGTGAGCGACGCCTTCGCCCGGCTCCCCAAGGTGATGGCCCGGGCCGGATCGCGCGCCGGGCAGGTCGACCGCGCGGTGATCGACATGGCGGAGGCGGTGATGCTGGCCGGCAACGAGGGCGAGACGTTCGCCGCGCTGGTGACCGACATCGGCGAGCGCGGCGCGTCGATCCAGCTGCGCGAGCTGCCGGTGACGGCGCGGGTCGATGCCTCGGGACTGACGCCGGGTGACGCGCTCGCGGTCCGCCTGACCCGGGCGGACCCGCACGCGCGGCAGATCGCGTTCGAGCGGGTGAGCTGAGCGGGATCAGCGCCGCGCCCGCGGGGCGCCGAGCCGTCGCATCGCCGCGTCGACCAGCCATTCCGAGAGGAAGCCGATCGCGGCGCCGGCGACGATGTCGGTCGGGAAATGCGCGCGGCGGGGTACCTGTACCAGCGCGATGACGCCGGCAGCGACTCCAGCGGGGAGCGCGAGGCGCGGATAGCCATGGGCGATCGCGCGGGCGGTGGCGACCGCGCCGGCGGTATGGCCCGAGGGGAAGGAGGACCACGGGCTCTCGCTGGAGGCATCGCTGCCGGCGTTCTCGAGCTCGTAGCGCCCGTCCTTCAGCATCTTGTACGGCCGCGTGCGATCGATGCGGCGCTTGACCGCGTGCTTGAAGCCGGTGGCGACGAGTTCGCTCGCCAGCATGCGCAGCCCGGTACGGGTCAGGTCAGGCCGCTTCGCCAGCAGGCCCGCGACGGTGGTGGCGAGCGATGCCGCGATCAGCGGCGGCTGGTCGGCGATTTCGCTCGCGCCGCCGAGCAACCGGACGAGCGGGTTGCGGTGATACTGGCCGGCGCGGGTCGCGATCACGGCATCGGCATGCTCGATCGCGCTGGCGTGCTTCGCCGATTTGGGCGGCTTCTTGCGCTTGCTCATGACGTCTCAACCGGCGGGCGCGCCAAAAGTTCGCCGGTTCACAGGCGCGCCGCGGACGGCTAGGGCCGCACGCCATGAACGATCCCGCGAAGATCCGCCGTCTCTATGGCCGCGCCAAGGGCCACAAGCTGCGCGCCGGCCAGGCGACCCTGGTCGAGGAGATGCTGCCGCAGGTGGCGGTGCCGAAGACCGGGCCGCTCGATGCCGCGACATTGTTCGGAGACAGGCGTCCGCTGGAGCTCGAGATCGGCTTCGGCGCGGGCGAGCATCTCGCCGGACAGGCGGCGATGCGGCCGAACCATGGCTTCATCGGCTGCGAGCCTTTCCTCAACGGCGTGGTCGGCGCGCTCATCCACATCCGCGACGGCGAACTCGGCAATGTCCGGCTGCACATGGGCGATGCGCTCGACGTGGTCGAGCGGCTGCCCGATGCGAGCCTCGAGCGCGTCTATCTGCTCCACCCCGATCCCTGGCCCAAGGCGCGGCACGCCAAAAGGCGGATGGTCAACCACGGCCCGCTCGACCTGATCGCATCCAAGCTCAAGCCCGGCGGCGAGTTCCGGCTGGGCACCGACGACCCGACCTATTGCCGCTGGGCGATGATGGTGATGAACCAGCGGCGCGACTTCGCCTGGCAGGCGCGGCAGGCCGGCGATTTCCTCACCCGCCCCGCCGACTGGCCCGAGACCCGCTACGAGCGCAAGGCGCGGCGGCAGGGGCACGAGGTGTGGTACTTCCGCTATCTGCGCGTCTAGCGCGCGCGGCGGTCAGGATCGGGTGACCTCGATCGAGCTGACACGGTGACCGCGCGCCTCGAGGCGCGATCGCAGCGCCTCGCGCTGTTGCTGGTCGGCATCCGAGCCGGAGCGAGTCTGGACCTCGACCGACAGCCCGCCGGCGGCGTCGCTGCGGACGACCGCGTGGGAAGCGAGCCAGCGCTGGTCGGTCATCGTCAACTGGCTCTCGGCGCCGGCAATCTGGCTCGGCAGACCGATTCGGCTCTGGAACTCATAATAGCTGGACGCGATTTCCGCGGCGCTGCCGGCGGCGAGGGTGCCATCGGCCGGCGCAGCGGCGAGCTGAGCCGTGGCCGTCGCCACGGTTCCATGCGCCACATCGCCTGAGCCCCGATCATCGCCGCCATCCTGCAGGAAACGCTGCACGAAGGACGGGTCGAACGGCGTCAGCCCTTCGCGGCCCGCCAGGCCAGGGTCCGGCGCCTCGCCGTCGCGCATCCGGCGCATCGCCTCCTCGAACTTGGAGCGGGTCTCAGCCTTCGGCGCGGGTTCGCCGTTGCGGCTGGCCGGAGTCGCGCGCGCCGGCTGCGCCTCGCTGCTGGAAGGAGTCACGCCCATGCCACCCTCCCCGCCGCGGCGGTGCGCTCATTGGCCTCGTCCGACAAGCGCCGGTCGCGCGCGCGGCGATCGGCGCTGCGCATGCGCTGGACCAACGCGGCGAGCGCGTCCTGCCGCGCCTTCGCGCGCAGCCATTTGCGGCGCGCCTCGCGCAGCTTCTCCTGTGCCTCGGCCAGCGCCTGACGCGCGCTGGCGACGAGCTGCTGCGCTTCGGCCAGGGCGGCTTCGCACGCGTCGACGAAGCTGCGGACGAACTCGTCGGCGGGGCGCAGCGCGCGGTCGCATATGGCCTGCGCCAGCCGCTCGCCTGCGCGGCGCTCGCGCCGCGCCGCGCGCTCGACCGCCGCGGCCTCGCGCTCGGTGCGGGCAACCGCCTCGGCGGTCGCGCGCGAGCAACGCTCGACGTCGCGCGCGCGCAGTTGCTGCAGCTGCTCCATCTGGATCATTCGGCCGGTCATGAATCGAACCCTCTCAACAACGCCAGGGTCACGGGAAAGCCGATCCGCTCGTCGAGCGGCTGGCACAGGAACGCGTCGAGCGCCTCGCGCTGCGCCAGCGCGCGATCGGCGGCGGCGTCCTGGCCGGGCTTGTAGTCGCCGACCTGGAGCAGGATCTCGATCTCGTCGAGCTTGGCGAGATGCGTGCGCAGCGCGACCGCGGCGCTTTGCTGGGCGCGCTCGGTGAGCTGGCCCATCAGGCGGCTCTGGCTCGCGAGGATGTCGATCGCGGGATAATGACCGCGCGCGGCGAGCTTGCGCGAGAGATAGATGTGGCCGTCGAGCAGCGAGCGCACTTCCTCGCCGATCGGATCGTCCTCCTCGTCCTCGAGCAGCACGGTGTAGATGCCGGTGATCGCGCCCGCGGCATCGGTGCCGGTGCGCTCGAACAGCCGCGGCAACTCGGCGAAGACCGAGGGCGGGAAGCCGCGGCGCACCGGCGGCTCGCCGGTCGCCAGCCCGATCTCGCGCAGCGCGCGCGAGAAGCGGGTGACCGAATCCATCAGCAACAGGACATGCTTGCCCTCGGCGCGCAGCCCCTCGGCGATCGCGGTGGCGGCATGCGCGGCGCGGGCACGCTCGAGCGCGGGACGGTCGGAGGTGGCGACGACCACGACCGAGCGCGCGAGCCCCGCCTCGCCCAGATTGTCTTCGACGAACTCGCGCACCTCGCGGCCGCGCTCGCCGATCAGCGCGATGACGATCGCGTCGGCCTCGGCCTGGCGCGCGAGCGTGGCGAGCAGCGTCGACTTGCCTCCGCCCGCCGCAGCGAACACGCCGACGCGCTGGCCGCGGCCGAGCGGGAGCACGCCGTCGATCGCGCGGATGCCCGTCTCGACCAACCGCTCGATGCGCTCGCGCTGCATCGGGTTGGGCGCCTCGCCATAGAGCGGGCGATGGCTGTCGGCGCGGATCGCCGGGCCGCCGTCGAGCGGCTGGAGGCGTGCGTCGACGATGCGGCCGAGCAGGCTCTCGCCCACCGGCACGCGGTCCTCGCCCACACGCACCACGACTTCGGTCTCGTTGGACAGGCCGCGCAGGTCGCCGAGCGGGGCGAGCAGCGCCTCGCCATCGGCGATGCCGACGACCTCGGCCATCATCACCGTTTCGTCCGCGGGGCCGAGCATCGCGCAGGTCTGGCCGATCCGCGCCGAGATGCCGGAGACGCGGATCGAAGTGCCGACCGCGCCGCGCACCCGCCCGCGCTGCTCGAAGGCCGGCGCCTCGCCGAGCTGGCGGACGAGATCGCTGACGCGCGACTCAATCGACATGCGCGGTCCCCCAGCGTTCGGCGAGCTCGTCGAGTTGGCGGTCGAGATCGGCGATGATGCGGCTGTCGGGGCCGGTGATTCGGCATTGCCGTTCGCCGAGTAGCGGGTCGGCGCGGACCGTGATCGTCGCCTCACCCTCGATCGTCGCGAGCCCCGCCTCGACCTCGGGCGCGATCGTGGGCGCGACTTCCACTGTCACCGGGCCCTGCGGCACCACCGCGCGCGCGGCGCGCAGCGCCACCCCCTGCATCATCGCCGCGTCGCCGAGCTCGCCGGCGATCTGGCGCAGCGCGGCGAGCGCGAGCGAGGCGATCTCCTCTTCTCCGAAGCGACGATGCGCGTCGGCCTGGGCCGAGAGGCGCGCGACCGCTTCGGAGAATTCGCGCCGCCCGTTTTCGTATCCGTCGCGATAGCCGCGCTCGCGCGCTTGCGTCTCCACTATCGCCGCCGCGCCCTCGCGCCGCACCGCCTCGGCGCGCAGCCGGTCGAGCAGCGCCATGGCATCGGCAAGCGGTTGGCGCTCGCGCGCCTTCACCACTGGCGTGTCGCTGGCGAGAAGCGAATGGCCGTCGCTGTAGAGCAGGTGATAGCTCATGCGCGCGTTCCCCGCGCGACGCGCTCGGCCAGCGCGACCTGCCTCGCGGCGTCGCGATCGGAAGCGGAGGCCAGTCCCATCGCCGCGGCGAGCGCATGCGGCAATGCGCGCTCGGCGACCTGCCGGCCCTGTTGCGTGAGCTTCGCCGCGGGCGCGAGCGGCGCCGCGCCGCCCGCGGGCAATTCGAGTACCGCCTCCAGCGCCGCTTCACCCACCGGTTCGGCATAGGCGCGCAACATGGCGCCATCGATCATCTCGGGCAGCGCATCGCGCGCGGCGACCAGTGCGGCGATGCGCCAGAAGCGCTCGGTCTCATCATCGCCGAGTCCGGGCCACGCAGGCCAGCGCCGCAGCTCGGCGAGCGGTACGCGCGCCGCCGGGCGATGCTCGACCCGCGCCGCGAACCGGCCCGCGCGCGTCGTCGCCATGCCGGCGGTGCCGGCGGCATGTGCGATCTCGGCGAGCCGCAGGCGAGTGCCGCGCCCGCTCATCCGCCATGCTCCGCCTTGGCGGGAACGCCCGCCGCGGGGCGCCGGCGGCGTCGGCGCAGCAGCAGCCACGCCGGCCAGGCCAGCGCCACGAGCACCAGCAGGACGCGCGTCAGCGGCGTGTCGAACCGCGCGACAGTCAGCTCGGGCGCCGCCGGGGCGGTCTGGCTCGCGACCATGACGACCGAGACCTTGTCGTACTCCAGTCCCTCGATCGCGTTGGTGACGAGACTCTTGATCGCGCCGGTCTGGCTGCGCACGTCGAAACCGGGCCGGTACTTGACGAACACCGAGGCCGAGGAGGGCTTGGTCTCCTTCGAGAGCGGATCGGTCTGCGGGATGGCGAGGTGGACGCGCGCCTCGGCGACGCCGTCGATCGCGCTCACCGTCTCGCTCAGCTCCTGCGACAGGCCATAGATCAGGCGCGCGCGCTCCTCGGTCGGCGAGGAGACGAAGCCCTTCTTGGCGAAGACGTCGCCGAGCGACTGGAATTCCTCGCGCGGCAGTCCGTTGGCCTTGAGCACCTCGACCGCGCGGCTGAACTGGTCGGGGCTGACCACCACGCTCCACTCGCCCTCGCCCGCGCCTTCCTTGCGCGCGCTGATATTGGCGTTGCGCAGCGCGGCGATCATCTCGTTCGCCTGCTTCTCCTTGAGCTTGCCATAGACCTCCTGGTCGCCGCACGCCGACAACGTCAGCGTCGCGGCGGCGAGGCCGGCGGCAAGCAGCGCGCGGGCGAACTTCGTCACGACCTACTCCTTCGCCGCATCAGCTCTGTTGCCGAAACAGCTGCTGGATGCCGTCCGAGCTGCGGTTGGCGATGTTCGAGGTGAGCTGGCAGTGGAACATGAACTCCTGGCAGCGCATCGTCAGCTCGACGATCTCGCCCGGGGTCAGCTCGGAGCCCGAACTCTCCGCGGTCCGCGCATATTCGGAGACGCTCTTCGCCTCGAGATTCACCTTGTCGAGCGTGTCGAGCAGGCCCTTGACCGCCGGCGGCACGTCGGTGCCCGCGCCGACGCGCTGGGCTTCGGCAGCGGCGAGCGCGCTGTCGAAGCGGCCCGCTGCTTCGGGGCCGACCTGTTGCGGCATGGCGGGGGCGAGTTCGAACACGCGCACCGCGTCCGCGGCGGGGGCGGCGGCCTGCGCCGCGATGGCTTCGATCGACATGGTCAGCTCTTGCGCGCCATCGTCTCGAGCGCCTTGGAAACGCTGTCGAGCGAGGTGTGCGAGCTTTGCGAGAGGAAGCTCATCTTCATCGATTCAGCGGTGAGCTGGGTGATCGCCGAGGGGGTGTCGCCGCCATCGGCCCCCATCAGGTCCGAGCGCTGCTCGATCGCCGAGGCCTGGCGGTCGAGCGCATTGCCCCAGGCGGCGGCAAAGGCCTCGAACCAGTTGCCCGGCGCGTTGCGGTTCATCCGCTGGCTGGTGAGCGGGCTCGCCGCGAGCGTGGTCAGGTCGGTATTGACCGGGGTGTTGTCGACTATGGTCACGATACGCACTCCTTCAGGCTGGTCACAATTTGAGTTCCTCGACACGCCCCCCCTTTTCGAAACGCACGCGGCCGGGCTCGATCGAGACGAGACGATGGCCGGTCGGCAGGATCGAGCCGGGGAACCAGCGCGATCCGTCGGCGGTCACGATATGGCCCGGGTCCTCGACCACCGTGGCGAGGCCGGTGCCGCTGTTCGCGAACAGGCTCTGCAGCGCGTTGCCGCCGCGGCTGTCGTCGACGCGGAAGCGGACGCGCTTGAGCGCGGGCAGGTCGCGCGTCAGGATCGCGCGCAGCTCGTCCTGACGATCGGCGGGAAGATAGGGCGCGGCGATGGCGACGCCGCCGAGCCCGGCCGGAGTCGCCTGCGCGTCGACGCCCTGCGCGGCGAGGATGTCGGTCGCGGCGTTCGCCAACGCCGCGGTGGAGGTGATGTCGACGACGACGGGACCGGACATCTGATCGGCGATCGCGCGCGCGCGGATCAGATCCCCTTCCCCTTCGACCGTGCCGGCCGCGATCAGCCCGCCTGCCGGATTTTCGGTGACGTTGACCGAGCGGTAGCCAGCCTCGTCATACATCTGCTCGAGCGCGCGCGCGCCGCCGAACTGCTGCTCGATCAGCGAGCTGGTCGGTCCCGCCGCGGCGACCAGCAGGACGATCGCGGCGGTGCCCACCGCGACCTGCAGAACGCTGACCCGCTCGATGATCCGCGTGAGATAGGTCCGTCCCATCAGCTCGACGCGGTCCTGCAGCCGCGGCGCGGGCAGCGGGTTGACCGGCGTCGTGCACGGGCTGATCGCGACGCTCTCCGCATCCTCCCAGCGCGTCGAGGCGCGCTCGCCATAGGCGACCAGGTGCTCGCCGAAGCGGAAGGGCAGATAGGGCGGCAGCACCGCCTCCTCCCCCTCGCTCAGCGAGCGACCGAGCAGCTCGACATTTCCCGACAGCACGCGCAGCTGCGCCGCGCCATCGCCGAGCCGCAGCTCGACGGCGCCGTCACGCGTCCCCGCGCCGCGCAGCACGACATCGTTGGCCAGGCCATGGCCGATGCACACGCGCCGGCCCGTCGCCAGCGGATATTCCTTGCCCGCGAGCCGGCCGCCGACGATGCGGAGCACGGGGGCGATGTCGATCGGAGTCTCGCGATGTTCGGTCACGGGATTTGTCCTCCTGCAGGCCCCCCTGTTGCCGCCGGCGCCACCCCCGATGCCGGCAATCTTGCGGTCACCTCAGTCGCTGCCGGCGCCGTGGCCGCCGCCGCGGGCCGCGCCTGATCGAGCCGGATGATGCGCGGCGTGATCAGGAACAGGCGCTCGGTCTGGCGGCGGCTGCGCGAGCGCGACTTGAACAGCTCGCCCAGCACCGGAATGTCGCCGAGCAGCGGGATCTTCGATTCGGCGTCGAACGAGGCGTTGACGGTGAGCCCGCCGAGCAGCAGTCCCTCACCCTCGTTGATCATCGCCTGGGTATTGACGCTGGCGCGCTCGACCACCGGGATGTCGTCGACCTCGCTGTCGAGGATGGTGCCGTCCTCGACGCCCACGACCATGCGGATGCGCGGCACGCCATTGTCGACCAGCACGTGCGGATTGACGCGCAGCACGGTGCCGGCGACGACGTTGAACAGGTCGACTTGCCGGTCGCCGCGGACGCGGACATAGAAGGTGCGCGTGCGGTCGAACACCGCCTCGATGTTCGACAGCGTCACGATCTGCGGCCGCGACACGATCTTCGCCGCGCCCTTTTCCTCGAGCGCGTTGATGCGCCCGATGAACTCGCGGTTGGCGCCGATCACGCCGCCCAGCGAGAGCCCCTCATTGACCGCGCCGAGGCGGCTGAGGTCGTCCGCCGGATTGCCCGAAGGACGCAGGATGCTGCCCCCGAACAGCGCGTCGAAGCCCTGGCTGCGGATGCGCCAGTTGATCCCGAGCTCACGCAGCTTGTCGATGTTGAGGTCGATGATCGTCGCCTCAAGCTCGACGATCTGCGGCGCGATATCGAGCGCGCGGACCAGCCCCTCATAGGCCGGCATGTTCTCCGGCCGGTCGCGCACGATGATCGCGTTGAGCGACGGGTCGATCGCGATGCGCGGGCCGCCCTGCGGCGGCAGCTCGCGTGCCGAGACGACGGGCACCGCGCCCATCGGCGGCAGCCCGAGATACTCATCGTCATAGGGTTGGAGCTGCGACTGTTGCGAGGCGTCGGGCGGGATCGCGTTGAGCCCGCGGCCGCCGAGCCGCGGCTGGCTCTGCCGCAGCGTGCGTCCCCCGCCATAGCTCGCATTGACCGTGCCCGCGACCGCCGAGCCGTCGCCCATGATCCGGTTGAGCGAGGTGCCGACGCCCGGGATGGTAAGCTCGCGCCCGCCCGCCACCAGCTTGGTGTCGTCGGCACGGGCGTAGCGCAGGTAGAAGACGCGCAGCTCATAAGGCTCGATATAGGCCGGGCCCTGCACCGATCGCGCCGGCTGGATCTGCGCGGTGTCGGGGCGCACCCCATAGGCCCCGGAGGGCATCGCGCCCGCGAGCTGCTGCACCTGGTCGAGGAACTTGGGCACGCCGGTCGCGAGCACCGTTGCCTGGCCGCTCGGGCGCACGCGGTTGGTGGCGTCGGCGATCCCCGCCTGGGCGATGCTCGCGGCGAGATCGTTGGCGCGGCCGGG
The DNA here is from genome assembly GCF_049532975.1 of Sphingomonas sp. MS122. GTDB lineage: Bacteria > Pseudomonadota > Alphaproteobacteria > Sphingomonadales > Sphingomonadaceae > Sphingomonas. The sequence continues at coordinate 558,870 of NZ_CP186695.1, forward strand.
CGGCACGGTGATCGTGCGGCTCTCGACCTGATCGCCCGAATAGACGGTGACGACCGAGCCGTCATAATAGGCGATCAGGTTGAACGCCCGCGCGACCTGCGCCCAGACATCGGCCGGGCGCCCGCTGAAGCGGCCGTTGATCTTGCCCTTGACTCGCGCGTCGACCGAGACGCTGAGTCCCACCGCGCCGAAGAACTCGCGCACGAACGCGGCGACCTCCTGATTGCGCGGGGTCAAGCTGACCGACCGCGTCGAAAAGGGCGGGTCGGCGGCGAACACCGCGGGCGGCGCCACGAGGGACAGAGCGGCGAGGGCCGCGGCGCATCGGACAAAGGAACGAGTCATCCCAAGGCTCACGCAGCAGCTCCCATGCTGTTCTCCTTTTCAATCGCGATCGGGGTACGATCGAGCTGCCCGACGACGTCGAGCGGCACGGTCGGCGACAATTCGTTGAAGGCGAGGACCGGCATTTCGAACAGGTCCGGGCCGATCAGCCGGCGCAGCGGGCGCCGCAGTTCGAATGCGGTAAGGATCGCGCGCGCGCCGCTCGCTTTGGTCTCGCGCTTGAGCATCGCGATCATCGTGCGCGCATGGTCGGGCTCCATCGCGAGCCGCGCGACGCCATCGACGGTGCGGACATTGTCGCGCAGGAAGCGCTCGAGCGCCGCGCCCACCACCAGCACCGGGAAGCGCCCCTCGACGCAATGCGGCAGCGAGAGGTATCGGCGCAGCGCGCAGCGGGTGAGGTCGGCGATCGGGATCGCGTTGCGTTCGGACTGGCCGGCTTCGGCAATTGCCTCGAGCACGTCGCGCATGTTGCGCAGCGGCACCTCCTCCTCGGCGAGCAGGCGCAGCACCTCGGCGATGCGCGCGGCGGGCACCGCGCGGACCACTTCCTTGACCACGTCGGGATAGTCGACGCCGATCCGGTTGAGCAAAATGGTGACTTCCTGCAGCCCGAGGAAGCGCCCGAGCTCGCGGCGCAGCGCCGCCTCGATTCCGGGGACGATCTCCGCGGGATCTTCCGGATTCCCCAGCGCCCCCCTGGCGATCGGCGCATCGTGGATATAGACCGCCCATTTGCCCGGCTGGCCGAACTCCAGCGCCTTGGGCTCGATCTCGGCGGCGGGCAGCGGGAGGCCGGAACGCTCCTGCATCCGCTCGAGCATCGCCGTGATTGCCGCGGTGAGCCTGGTCACGCGCACCGTGTCGAGCCCGGAGGCGCCGACCTCGATCACCAGCGGGCGGACCGGGCGCAGCGGCACCGGCTTGGCCTCGATCATCTCGGGCATCGGCGCCGGGCGAGTGTCGATCCGCCGCCACCTGGCGTTGATCCAGCCACGCGAGGCGGGATGCTGCATCGCTCCCGATCCGGCGAGCAGCGCGGCGATAGAGAGGAAGACGAGCACCGGGAAGCCGGGAATCGTCGCCATCACGATCGAGACGCCCGCCGCGATGAACAGCACGCGCGGCTTGCCCGAAATCTGGCGCGCGATCGCCGGCCCCAGGTCGCGCTCCTGCTCCTCGTCGGTGGTGCGCGTGACCAGCAGGCCGGCGGCCATCGCGCTGAACAGCGCCGGAATCTGCGCGACCAGGCCGTCGCCGATCGTCAGGATCGAATAGGTCTCGACCGCCTCGCTCGCGCCCATGCCCTTGGAGAAGATGCCGATCGCCAGGCCCCCGATCAGATTGACCAGCACGATGATGATCGAGGCGATGGCGTCGCCCTTCACGAACTTCATCGCGCCGTCGAGGCTGCCGTGGAGCTTGCTCTCATTCTCCAGCGTGCGGCGGCGGGCGCGCGCCTCGTCCTTGGTGATCAGGCCCGAGCGCAGGTCGCTGTCGATCGACAGCTGCTTGCCCGGCATCGCATCGAGGCTGAAGCGCGCCGCGACTTCGGCGACGCGCTCGGCGCCCTTCGAGATGACGACGAACTGGACGATGGTGATGATCAGGAACACGACGAGACCGACCACCAGCTCGCCGCCCGCAACCATCTCGCCGAACTGCTGGACGATATGCCCGGCATGCGCCTCGGTCAGGATCATGCGCGTGGTCGCGATCGACAAAGCGAGGCGGAACAGCGTGCTCAGCAGCAGGACGGCGGGGAAGGTGGAGAAATCGAGCGGCTTGCTGACGTAGAGCGTGCTCAGCAGCAGCAAGACGCCGATCGTGATGTTCATCGCGACGAGGAAATCGATCGCGAGCGCGGGCAGCGGCAGGATCAGCAGCCCGACGATCGCGACGACGCCGACCGCAAGCAACAGGTCCGCGGTGCGGAGCCGCATCGGCGGCAGCCGCGACAGGATCGAATTGACGCTCATCGTGCCAGCGTGGCCGCGCGATAACCGTTGTAGCGGGCCATGACCGACTTCACATAGGCCTGGGTCTCGCGATAGGGCGGGATGCGGTTGCCGTATTTCGCCACCGCGCCCTCGCCCGCATTATAGGCGCTGAGGATGAGATCGAAGTTGCGGCCGTAGCGCTTCTGCAGTCGCTTGAGCAGCCGCGCGCCCGCATCGACATTGACCGCCGGATCGAACAGCGCGCCCTGCTCGACGCCGAGCGTGCGCCCGGTCCCCGGCATGATCTGCATCAGCCCGCGCGCGCCGACCCGCGACACCGCCTTGGGATTGTGCCGCGACTCGGTGGCGATGATCGCGTGCAGGAACAGCGGGTCGACCCTGTAAGCCGCCGCAGTGCGCAGGATGTGAGTATCATAGGCGGTCACCGGCGCGCCGCCGCGATACGACGAGATCGCCGCGCCGTTGCGTTCGCGCTCGCGGCGCTCGCGCGCGCTTTCCTTGACGCCGGTGATCCGCGCAACGCCCGGATCGGCGGGCAGCGGTGCCGGCGGGACATGGATGATCTGCGCGTTGCAGCCGCCCAGCGCCGCAAAACGCTCCGACGCGCGAGCATCGGCGACGCGGATGTTGTTGGTGACCGGACAGTCGACGAAATAGGCTTCGCGCGACTTTTCTTTAGCAGCGGCAGTATTAGCCGCCGTTATTGCCGCAGCCATAGCAACGACCGCGAACACACCACGAATAATTACCGTCTTCTTCACGATATCGTTCCTCCGTCCAGCAGGCTGGGCCTGCCGCTGCGTCGGTTCGACTCGTGTCACGTGGCGGGCCAAGATACGCAGGACCGCCTGATCCCGATTAAGGCAATTAAGCCTCGAATGTTGCCCAAATGTTGCAAAAACCGGCCAAGCGCAACGAGATGCCGGTGAAGCGAGCCGAAACGCCGATGAATGGAGCAACCCGCCGCTAGCCCTAAGGGAGTAGTCCAAAAGGACATAAAATATTCCGGATTCGAAACATCGACGATGTGGCTCGCTTCGTCGCCGAGTCAAGATTTCGACTTGCGGATCAATCCGACCGGCGCTCTTTTACTTCACATTACTGGATTCGTGTGACGCCGATCCCGCTCCGTCACGCCCCTGTTGGGCACAAGGACCAATAACGCCTTCTGCGCATCTGGCGGAAGGCGGTCCGGAGTAGTGGATGGCCGACAAGAACCAAGGCGGCGACAAGACCGAGAAGCCGACACGCAAACGGCTCCGCGACGCCCGCAAAAAGGGCGATATCGCCAAGTCCAAGGACCTGAGCAGCGCGATCAGCATGATCGCGTGGCTGGTCCTGTTCCTCGCGGGTGCCGGCTTTGTCGGCATGCGCATCGCAGACTTTACCGAGTTGAGCCTCGCGCACGCCACCGGGCAGCCGTTCGAGGCGACGCTCAGCACGCTCGGCGCGTCCGCCTTCGGACTGGTCGTGCTGGTCGCGGGCCTCGTCCTCGTCCCCGCCGCGGTCGCCGGGCTGGTCGCCGAGTTCCTGCAGACCGGCGCGCTGATCACGACCGAGAAGATGAAGCCCCAGCTCGGCAATCTCGACCCGGTCGAGGGACTCAAGCGGATGTTCAACCCGGACAATCTGTTCGAGCTGTTGAAGACGCTGATCAAGGCCGCGCTGATCCTGGCGATCATCTGGGTGGTGCTGTCGGGATCGATCGACGAATTCGCCGCGATCCTCCATGCCGCCGCGTGGAGCACCGGCGCGGGCGCAGGCCCCAAGATGGCCGCGGCGGTGCTCGACCTGTCGCGATCGCTGACGCTGCAGCTGATCGGCTGGACGATCGGCATCTTCCTGTTCGTCGCCTTCGCCGACCGCGCCTGGGTGCAGCACCGCTACATCAAGCGGCTCAAGATGAGCCGCCGCGATATCCGCCAGGAGCACAAGGACAGCGAAGGCGATCCGATGCTCAAGCAGCAGCGGCGCCAGATGCACGAGGAATGGGCCAACCAGAACGCGATCGCGGCGGCGGGGAAGGCCAATGTGCTGCTCACCAACCCCACGCACCTCGCCATCGCGCTCGACTATGACCCGAACGAATGCCCGGTCCCAGTCGTTGCGGCCAAGGGCGAGGGACCGCTCGCCGCGGCGATGCGCGCCGAGGCGGAGCGCGAGGGCGTGCCGATCGTGCGCAACGTGCCGCTCGCGCGCACCATCTTCGCCACGGCCGGGCCCGGCGAGATGATCCCCGAGGACCATTTCGACGCGATCGCCGAAATCATCCTGTGGGCCAAGCGCGCCCGGTCGGGCGAGGCGCCGCTCGAACGCGAGGACGTCATATGAGTTTCTGGGCATGAGCTTCTGGACCGTCCTTTCCAGCCTGCTCGCCGTCGTCGTCGCGCTCGCGATCGTGCTGGGCCTTGCCTATGTCCTGCTGCGGCTGCTGCGCCGCTGGCAGGACCATGTGCACGGCGGCGCCGAGGAAGGCGAAAAGCCGATCCGCTTCCTGCGCACGCTCCCGCTCGGGCAGAGCGAACGAGTCGTGCTGATCGAGGTGCGCGACGAGGTGATGCTGGTCGGGGTCACCCCCGGCGGGATCAGCCTGCTCAAGACCTGGCCGGCAGATGCATCCGCGGCGACGCCGCCGCAACCGGAGATCGCGCGATGAACGGCGTGCTGCGCGGCCTGCCCGCGATGGACCCGGGCGAAGCCGAGCTTCGCCGCATCGTGCTGCGCGCGCTGACCGGCCGCCGCGTCGGCGGCGCGGTGCTCGTGGCGCATGTCGCCGCCGAGCCCGACCGGCGCGGGGGCTGGCTGCGCTTCGAATCGGGTGCGGCGCTGGCGCTCGACCAATTCGACGGCGTGGCAAGCCGGTTCGAAGCGCAGGACGGGCTTGCCGCCGCGATGCTGATCGAACGCGCCGAGCCGTTGCTGCGCACGATCGAGATGGCGCTGGGCATCGACCTCGAGCCGCTCGACATCGACGACGCGCCCCCCACCGGCGCCCCGATCGCCACGATCGCCGCCGCGGGGCTCGCCGCCCGGCTGGCGCTGCCGCTCGGCCTCGCCATCCTTCCCGCGCCGCCCGAGTTCGCGCCCGAGCTGGCCGGCAGGACCGCGATTCCGGCGCGACTCATGATCGCGGGCCCCCGCCTCGCCCCGCACGAAGCTGCCGGCCTCGCGCCGGGCGACTGCCTCCTGCTCGGCGCCGCGCCGCTACGCGCGGACCTCGCTGCGGGCGCGATCCGCATCGCCGGCCATTTCGATCCGCGCGCGCGGCAATTCCGCTCTCATCCCTGAAGGGAACAGCTTCGATGCAAGATACGATTCTGAGCGACACGCTACCTGATTCGCCCGACGATGCGCCGCCGCCCGCGGAGGAGGCTCCGGCGGCCGCGGTATCACCGCCGCCCGAGGAGAAGAGCGCGCTCGACGGCCGCTTCTCCGTGCCGATCACGATCGAGCTCGAGTCCACCGCGGTACCGCTCGCCGAACTCCAGGCGATACGCGAAGGCGCGGTGCTCCCGCTCGATACAGAAGCCGGGTCGATCCCGGTCCGCCTCCTGGCGAGCGGCAAGCCCTTCGCGCGCGGCACGCTGATCTCGGTCGGCGAAGGCTACGGCGTGCTGATCGAGGCGGAGTGAGGCGATGGACCTGTCCGCCTTCACCCCGGGCACCGCGCTCGTCACCGTCGTCCTGATCTCGCTCGCGCCGTTCTTCGCGGTGATGGTGACCTCGTTCACCAAGATCGTGGTGGTGCTGAGCCTGATCCGCAACGCGCTCGGGCTCCAGCAGGTGCCGCCTAACCTGGTTCTCAACGGCCTCGCGCTGATCCTCTCGCTTTACGTGATGTACCCGACGATCCAGCAGATGCAGGCGGCGTCGGGCGGCGAGAACGTCACTCAGCAGGCCGAGCAGATCTTCGACACAGCCGACCGTGCCAAGGAGCCGCTGCGCGCCTTCCTGATCAAGCACAGCGATCCGGACGAGCGCGAATTTTTCCTGCGCACGCAGCAGCGCATCGCCGCCAGTTCCAATACCGAGCCGGCGCGTGCGACCGACTTCATCGTCATCATCCCGGCGTTCGTGGTGAAGGAGCTGACGATCGCCTTCCAGATCGGCTTCCTGATCTTCCTGCCCTTCCTGGTCATTGATCTCGTCATCTCCAACATCCTGCTCGCGCTCGGCATGATGATGCTCTCACCCGTCACCATATCGCTGCCGTTCAAGCTGCTGCTGTTCGTGCTGGTCGACGGCTGGGTGAAGATCAGCCACGGGCTGGTGCTGAGCTATGTCTAGCGGGACGCCACGATGAACGGCGACATCGTCTCGATCACGACCGAAGCGCTGTGGCTGGTGCTGCTGCTGTCGGCGCCGCCGATCATCGCCGCGTCGGCGGTGGGGCTGCTCGTCGCGATCGTCCAGGCGGCGACCCAGCTGCAGGAACAGACGCTGCAATATACGCTCAAATTCTTCGCGGTGGTGATCACCCTGTTCGTCACTGCCGGGCTGCTCGCGGGCAGCCTGTTCACCTTCACCGACAATATCTTCTCGAACTTCCCGGGAATGCTGGGCTGATGCTGGGCGCGGATGCGGGATGGGCCAACCAGCTGCTGCTCGTCGCGCTCGCCTCCGCGCGCTTTGCGTTCGCCTTCGTGCTCGTTCCGATCTTCTCGCGCGACACGATCCCGGCGACGGTGCGCAACTCGATCATCCTGACGCTGGGCGGCGTCGCCTTCCTGATGCAGCCCTCGGTCGATCCGACCGCGATGGGCGCGCTGCAATGGGCGCGGATGCTGCTCAAGGAAGCTGCAGCGGGGCTCGTCATCGGCTTCTTCTTCGCCACGATCCTGTGGGCGATGGAGGCGGCGGGCGAGATCATCGACGCCAAGGTCGGCGCGACGATCGGCCAGATCCTCGAGCCGATGGGCGGCACCATGACCTCGCTCAACGGCGCGCTGCTCGGGCGACTGGCCAACGTCATCTTCGCCGCCTCGGGCGGGATCCTGCTACTGGTCGGCACGGTCATCGAAAGCTATGCGATCTGGCCGATCGCGGCCGACTGGCCGACGCTCGACATGGCCAGTCTCGCCGTGTTCGAGAATGAGTTCGGGCGGCTGATGATGCTCGCGCTGCTGATCGCGGCGCCGGTGATCATGGTGCTCTACGTGATCGACGCGGGGCTGGGTATCCTCAACCGCTTCGCGCAGCAGCTCAACGTCTTCGCCCTCTCGCTGTCGATCAAGAGCTGGGCGGCGACCTTCCTGCTCCTGCTGCTCGTCCCGGCGCTCGCCCAGGCCGTGGTCGGCGAGATCGGCGGGCGCAGCGACACGGTGCGCGCGGTGATCGAGGCGTTGGCGCGATGAACGATCCGCTCGCCCCCGATCCCGAGGAGGAAGCGCGGCTGCGCGAGCTGATGCGCCTGCTGCGCAAGGCCGACGCGGCGGCGAGCGGCGAGGAGGAACTGATCGGCGAATTCCGCATCCCGCGCTCGCGCATCCCCGAACGCCATCTCGAGGCGATCCACAGCCTGACCAAGACCGAGGCGGCGGTGCTGCGTTTCCTCGGCTGGGGCCGCGCCAATGCCGACATCGCGACCCTGCTGGTGATCAGCGAGAACACGGTGCGCGTCCATCTCAACAACATGTGCCGCAAGCTGGAGCTGGATGGCGTGCGCGAGCTCAATGCGCTCGCGGGACTGCTCTTTCACCCGCTCACCTAAGCGATCCGACTAGGCTGGTAATCGGATCGGTGAGTGTGGCGCCCGCCCCGATGCGCGAGAAGACTCGACGACGACGGCGGTTTTCCGGCCGCCGCCCCGCCCCCGACGGTCTCGGGATCGAATTCGAAGGAGGTATCCATGTTCGGTGGTCTCAATCCCGTTTCGCTCCTCGCCACGTCGATGCTCGGCCCGGTCGGCGGCATCATCGCGCAGCTCGCGCAGCAGGTCGTGTCGCAGCTCGGCCAGCAGCTGCTCCAGAATCTCGGCGACCAGATGGGCCTGCCGCAGTCGGCCATCGACATGGCGCAGGGCGCCTTCGCCGGCTCGCTCGGCGACATCCAGGGCAGCGCGCAGAACCTCGACGAGGCGATCCAGGCGCTCGGCCAGGAGACCGGCGCGAGCCCGGCCCAGATCGGCGACATGCAGCGCATGGTCCAGGACATCCTGCAGAAGGCCGGCGAAGACGCGATGCAGACCGACGAGGCCAAGGAAGCCAAGGCCGGCGGCTCCAAGGCCGGCGGCGGCTGGCTGCGCGCGCTGGCGCGGGCGCTCGGCGAGGCGGCGGACAAGGCTGCCGCCAACCTCGAGGAGAAGGCCAAGGGTCTCGACGACGCGACGCCGAGCGAGTCCGCCGAGTATTCGGCCGACGCCCAGGCGTTCGGCATGCTGATGAACGCGATCAACACCGCGATCAAGGCGATCGGCGAAGCGCTCAACACGGTCGCTCGCAAGCAGTAACCGCCTCGGCGCAAAGTCGCACCAACTGGGAAGGGGGCGGTTACTTCCGCCCCCTTTTCTTGTTATTGCATTGTCCAAGCTGGGAGATTGGCCATGATTAACAAGGCTTTCACCATCGCGATGGCGCTGAGTATCACCGCGCCGATGACCTTTGCGGCCCCCGCCGCGAGCGCGCAGGACGTCTACGATACCGAAGTGCTGTCGAAGCACGCCGACCTCGAGCGCCAGCGCAACCTGCGCCGCACGACCACGGGGCGGAACCAGCCCTGGGGCTGGAACGGCAGCCGCCGGACCGCGTCGAGCAGCAACTCGCAGGCGATCTGCGCGAACAACCGCGCGATGATCCGGCAGGGTGCGAGCGGCGCCAAGGTGCGCAAGCTCAGCGCGCTCTGCGCCCAGGCCGGCTACTGACCCGGCCTCGCGCCCCTTCAAGGGAGTTTCGTCATGGCTGATTCACTTCTCGGTGCCGTGAGCGCGCTGCGCTGGCACCTTCCGGTCCGTTCGCCGTCGGACCAGACCGTCGACGACCAGCGCGAATGCGAGGCGATCGACGCCGCGGATTCGCTCACGCGCACCAACCCGCTCGAATATCCCGGCCAGGGCCGGCTCGGCCTGCCCAATGGCGGCGAGGTCGGTAGCCGGGGCGCGGTGCCCGCCTATTCCCCGATGCTCGGCGAGGTCGACGGGCGCGCGGCGGTGGCCGCGGCGCAACAGCCCGAAGATCGCTGACACGAAGCCGCATCGATAAGCACCCGGCGCCGCCCCCAGGCTGGCGCCGGGTTTTTTCGTACTCTCGCGCGGGCTTGCGCCGGCCCCGCTAATCGATCCGACTAGCATCCTAAGCGAATCGCGGAGCGCGCCGCATTGGCCGCTGTGCTTTCATGCTGGAGAGAATTGACATGACCATCGACCGCATCTCGAACGGCCCGCTGGGGCCCATCGACCCCTCGGGGGGCCAGGGCCGCACGCCGGCGGTGATCGGCGAGGCGAGCGCGCGCTCGGTCGCGGTCGCGGTGGTCGGCCGGATTGCCGCCGAGCTGTCGCTCGCCGGCGGCCAGGGGCAGGCGCTCGGCGCCGATCCCTATCGGCTGCGCGAGCTGACCGATGCGGTGGCGCAGGCGCTGCCGGGCGCGAACCCGGCGGCGCTGGGCGAGCTCGAGCGCGCGATCGAGGGCCTTGCCGGCGCGATCGCCGCCGACATGGCGGGCTCGGTCGACGGGCGGACGATCGAACGGCTGGATCACGCGGTCGCGGGCTATGCCCCGGCGCGCGAGGGTGTGGATGGCGTAACCGAATTTCTGGACGAAGCCGCGCGGCGGGTGGCCGACGCGCGCTGAGCGCGTCGCCGGTCGTCGCGCTCAAACCTCGGGAGAATGACGATGATCGGACAGGCACAAGCCAATGGCGCCGGATTCGCGCGCGCCTTCGAAAGCGGGGTCGGGGTGCTGGTCGGCGCCAAGATCATGATGGAGGCGTCGCGCCCGCTCGGCGCCGGCCAGTTCGCCTTCGGCCAGCTCGCGATGAACTATCTCATCCAGGGCGGCATCATGGCGAGCATGCTCGGCGGCGGCCGCTGCTTCCAGCCCGAGCCGCAGGCGCAATGGTCGGCCTCGCTCAACGGCGAGCATACCGGCTCGATCGACCTCGGTGACGGCTACACGCTCCAGCTCGACGAGCGCAATTCGGAGATCACCGTGCGCAACGCCGAGACCGGCGAGACCACGCGCATCTGGGGCGACCCGCATGTCGAGATCGACGGCAAGCAGGCCTTCGACTTCTGGGGCACCACCACCTTCACGCTCGAGAACGGCACCAAGATCACGATCGACACCGAGCAATGGGGCGGCAACCCCGACGCCTATGTCGCGAGCCAGGTGACGATCACCAAGGGCGACCAGGCGATCATGGTCGACGGCATCAGCCAGAACCAGCTCGGCGATCTCGAAATCTCGATGTCGAACGACGGCCGCGCGATCGACCGCGCGACGCGCGACGGGTTCGTGCTCAACGAGAATGCGAGCGGCGCGGGCTGGCGCTCGGACCTCACCGGCCAGGTCGCGACCCAGGCCGATCTCAACGCGACCAAGCCCGGCGAACTCTACGGGCCCGGCAGCACGATGCCGAGCTTCGACGAGATCCGCCAGGCGCTGTCCACCTTCCTGTTCTTCGGGGTCGCAGTCGGTTTGGGCGAAGCGCTGAGCGGCGGCGACTCGGCACCGATCGGGCGCCCCTTCTTCCGCCCGATCGATCTCTGAGCGGCGGCTCCGGCACGGACAGGCGAGGTGTATGATGAGCGTTGATGGCGGTGTTGGCGGGGTCGGCGCGAGCGCGTCGACCCGGACGAGCGAAACCCCGGCGGAAAGCGTCGCCAGCCAGCTGGTGCGCGACAACACCGTCGACGGCCAGCTCGATACCGCGGGCCTCGCCGCCGGCGTGCGCGCGCAGACCGAGGCCGATCCCGAGTTCGGCGCGAGCGTGATCGGCGAGCTCGACGCCCAGCTCACTCCGGTCGAGCGCGGGCAGCTCGCCGCCGCGCTCGAGACGGCGAACGACAACGGCCCCGACCGCACCGAGCTGATCGCCGACGTGGCGCAGATCGGGCTCGACATCGTCGGCATCGTCGATCCCACCGGCATCGCCGACATCTCCAACGCCGCGATCTCGGTGGCGCGCGGCAACTGGCTCGACGCGGCGATCTCGGTCGCGGGCGTGCTGCCGTTGGTCGGCGACGCGGCGAAGCTCGGCAAGCTCGGCGGCTGGGCGCAGACGCTGTCCAACGCGGTCGATCTCGCCAAGGTCGATGCCGGCTTCCGCGCCGCGGTCGAGCCGGGGCTGCGCCAGCTCGCCGATGCGCTCGACGCCGCGCCGCTCGACATGCTCCCCGCCAGCGCGCGCGAGACGCTCGAGGGCATCCGCACCAAGCTCGACGAGGTGCTCGACGGCGGCGCCGACGCCGCGGCGCGCGCCGCCAACAACCTCGCCGGCGCGGGCACGCGCACCGGTCGCGTCGGCAACAACAGCGCGACCTGGACGCTCGACGCGCAGGGCCGCCCGACCCGCGGCCAGGCGACGCTCACCGAGCTTCACGACGGCACCCCGCGTTCGAGCGCCGAGCAGCGCGCGCAGAGCGCTACCGGACGTTCGGGTGACCCGGGCGATCAGGGCGGCCACATCATCGGCCATCGCTTCCTGCCCGATCAGGGCACGGTGAACATGTTCCCGCAGGCCGGGCAGTTCAACAACAGCGCCTATCGCACGATGGAGAATGAATGGGCCTCGTGGATCGAGGCTGGCGGCGAGGTGCGCGTCGACGTCCAGCTGAGCGGCTACAACGGCGCGCGGCCGAGCGACGTCGATGTGAGCTACGAAGTGTTCAACGCGCAGGGCGAGAAGGTCTACAGCAACTTCGAAATGTTCGAAAACCAGGCCGGACAGACCTTTGATCGCGTCTCCACCGCCGATATACGGGCGATGCTGAACCCATGAACGCGAGCATGACGATGGACTTCGACCAGGCGGCCGCCGACCGCGCACTGCACGAGCTCGGGCAGATGGTGATCGCCGACGACGAGTTCGCCGGCAAGGACTGGCAGGGCATCACGCTCGTCATCCAGGTCGAGCCGCGCAAGCGCATGTTCGGCTATCGCTATACGAGCGACGGCAAATGGGAAGCCGCGACGCCGGAAGGCCGCCCCGCCATCCTCAAGGCACGCGAGCTCGCCGATGCGATGAAGATCCCGGGCAAGGACGGGTGGAAGACCTGCCTCGTCCAGATCTCGCGCCCCGGGCCCAACATCAAGGTCGACTTCGAATATGATGTCCCCAATCGCTGGGACGTGACCCCGGCGAATCTCGAGGCGCGCGTCGAGGAGCTGCGCCCGCGCTAGCGCACCAGGCCGCCGCTTGCCCAATAGCCCCTCCCGCTCGTGGGAGGGGTTGGGGAGGGTCTTCTTCTAAACCGTGGCAAAGGAAGAAGGCCCTCACCCTCTCCACCTAATCGATTCGATTAGTCGCCTAGTCGGATCGCAGAGCGCGGCGCCCCGCCCGATCGGGCATTGCCGACGGCGTCCACCCCCGTGCGACCCGGAGGAATGCGATGGCCGATCCCGTCACCGATGCCGCCAACTCGATCTCCAAGAGCCTGGAGACCGGTTTCCTCAATCCCGTCAGCAACGACGACATCAAGAGCGCGGTCGGGCAGATCACCAACCTGCCCGCGGCCGAGGCCAACCAGCTGATCGACCAGCTCGAGTCGAGCGGCCAGCTCGACCAGATCGCCGGCGAGATCAACGACGGCAGCTGGTTCGGCAATGGCGGCCTCTCCGCCGACGAGCGCCGCGCCTTCTTCACCGACATGGCGGGCAAGCTGAGCGGCGAGAACCTTGCAGCGCTGTCCGAATCCTTCTCGCGCACCGATGACGGCGGCGGCGAGTTCGGCGCGGTCGCCGATCTCGGCAAGGAGATCGCCACTCATGCTCCGCCGCGGACCCGCGTCGACTATATCGCGGCGATGAAGCCGCAGGTCGACGGCGAGCGCTACACCGACAGCTATTTCGGCGGCGCGGTCAGTCACGATACCGACGCCCAGGCGGCAGCGGTCGGCAACGTCCTCGGCTCGCTGCGCGGCGCCTATGCCGAGGCCGGGTTCAACGCGATCGGCGACCGCCTGCCCCACGTCCTCACCACCGCCACCGATGGCGAGCTACGCACCGGCATGGGCGGCCACGCCACCGCGACCTGGAACGCGCAGGGCTATCGCGACATCATGGACGCCGCGGCGAGCATGGGCGACGCCGACTTGAAAGCGCGCGTGTTCGACGCCGGCGTCGACACGCTGCGCTCGGTGCGCGACACCAATTCGGTGATCGGCGGTCTCACCGTGATGGGCAAGGACGACGCGCTGCGGACCATGACCGACGGCTTGACCGCGCTGGTCAACAGCGACACCACCGGCGTGATGACCGAGCTCACCTACAATCGCGAGACCTCCGACGGGTCGGACTTCGCGGCCTATGCCAAGGAGATGCTGAACCAGGACCGCGGCGCGGAGCTCGGCCAGCAGATGGCGCGCCTGCAGCTCGGCAATGACGAGAATGGCGACCCGATCCAGCGCCTCAACGAGACGATCCAGGTGCCCGGCACCGACCAGGGGCGCCGCCCCAATGCCGGCGCGCTCGGCTATTTCGTCGGCGCGACCTATGCCGCCACCGCCTCGATCACCAAGGACGTCGCCGACCAGCGCGCGATGGCGACCTCGGTGCTCGATTCGGCGCTCGCCATCGTCGACAAGGCGGCGCGCAAGCATCCGGTCGCGGGCGCGGTGGCCAGTGTCGCCAAGGAATGGACGCATTACGCGATCAACCAGGCGATCGGCGACCCCACCGCCGATGCCGCGACCAAGCTCGAGAACGCCGCGCTGCCGGTCAACAAGCAGACCGGCGAGCTCGGCGTCGGTGACGACGTGCTGAGCGCGTTCGAGGATACGCTGGCCTCGGTCCAGCGCCGGGCACGGCCTTGAGGCTTCGGGCGGCCGCGGCGATGCTGACGCTCGCGGCGGCCGCCTGCAGCGGTCCCGCCGAGGCGCCGGCGCCGCCGGCGATGCTCATCACCTCGGCCGAGGATCCGTTCGGCGATGCGGTGCGCAAGCGCGTCACGCGCGCGACAATCGCGGCCTATGACGCGCTCGAGCCGCGCTTCGGCCGGCTGTCGAGCATGCCCTATGCGATCCCCGCCGAGAAGCGCGCCGCGCTGATCGCGACGCTCGAGCATGATCTGCCGCCGGGCTGGTCGCGCGTCGATCTGCCCGGCGTTCGTCCGGATCATAGCGAGTTGCGCGCCTATGCGGCGGGCAAAGCGCTGTTCGCGCTGCTGGTCGTCGAGCCGGGGCAGGGCACGCTGATGCCTGTCATGATCCTGCGCAACGACGCGGCGTCGAAAACCCGCTAGCGGGTCCGCTCGCGGATCAACTTGAGCACGGGTTCGGGCACCGGCGCGCCCTTCCCCGCCGGCGGCCAGCTTCCGTCCAGCGCCAGCTTGCGGATCGTGCGCGGATCGGGCGCAGGCTCGGGCCAGCCGAGCCGGTGCACGCGCTCGGCCAAACGGCGCTGCGCGGAGGCTTCGTCGGCATTGCGCGCGAGCATCGGCGTCGCGACCGACGTCGCGAGGTTGGCGCCGCCGGCATCGATCGCCCAAGGATCGGCACCGCGATCGAGCAGCAGCTCGGCGATGCGGAAGCGCTCCATGTCGAGCGCGGTGTGCAGTGGGCGCGTGCCGGTGCGCTCGGCAAGGTTCGGATCGGCGCCGGCATCGAGCAGCATCACCACCGCGCCGGGCGCGTTGAGGCCGATCGCGGTGCGCATCGGCACGCTCGGCGCGCCTGGGGGATTGGCGCGCGCCCCCGCCTCCAGCAGCCGCCCGGCGAACCACGGATCGCGCGCGCGCAGCGCGAGGATCAGCGGCAATCCCTTGCCCTCGCCATCGAGCGGCGCGCCCGCGGTGATCGCCGTGTCGACCATCTCGCGCCTGCAGCTCGCCACGGCCAGACTCAGCACGTCGGCACCGCCGCCCAGCCGTAGCCGGGCAAGCGCCGGATCCCCGGCGAGCAGCGCCCGCACCTCGTTCACGTCGCTTTGGAACAGCGCGTCGACCAGCGCCCGCGCGCTTTCGCCGATGCCGGGCGCGGCCAGCACCGCGGCGCGGTCGGGCAGCTCAGTCCCGGGGGCGAAGCAGTCCGCAGGAGCCGCTGCAGGCGCACAGCCCATCGTCACGATCGCGCCGGCAATGGCGGGCAACACACGGCGCACATGGTCACTCCGGTCGGTCGCGTGGGGCTCAGTCGAGCACCCGGGTTCCCGCGATCACCCAATCCATGCCGTGCCGATCGACCGGGTTCAACCCGTCGAAGAAGCCCTTGCCCTCGGGCCGCACATCGGGGAGCTCGTGCTGGGTGCCATAGGCTTCGGGCGCATCGGCGAGGAGGCCGCCGGGAATGCCACCGATGAGGAAGCCGAGGGCGCGGTCGCCGCCATTCTGGAGCATGTGCAGCGCCTCACCCGGGACGTAATAGGCCTGGACCGGCGCGATGCCGCGGCCATTGGCGCTGGCGATGCCGCGCGCAGTGTCGATCGTGTCGCCGGAAAGGCCCGCAGCGTTGAACGTGTCCGCCTCGCGCCCGCTGGCGAGCGCCGCCGCCGAGGCCATCCCGCCGCCGAGCGAGTGGCCGGTGAAGGTCACCGCCTCGTCGCTGCGCGCGACCTGGCGCCCGATCTCGAGCGCCTTGGCATAGCTCTCCGAACCGAGGCCCAGCGCCTGCTGGACATTGTTCTTCCAGTCCTCGCCGCCCTGAGTACCGCGGAACGCGACGACATATTGCGTCGCGTCGCCCTCGCCCGTCGCATAGACCCGCGCGCGGAAGCTCGAGCCGGGCTGCTCGAGCATTTCCGGGGTGAGGCCGAGCTTGTCGAGATCCTCGGCTGAGGCGACGCAATAGCCCGCGGGCGGCGCGGGCTCGGCGCGATAGACGTCGTCGGCGAGCAATGCGTTGGTCTGCGCGCGCTCGGTCAGCGAGACGTCGTTCGCCGCCGCGGCCTTCACCACCGGCGCGGGTGTGACCGGCTCGGCATTCCACCAGCCCGCGACGTCGTTGGCGGGCTCGGGCGGCCCCGCGACGGGCGGCGGCGCGACTTGCTGCGGTTCGATCGAACGGACGGCCTCGACCATCGCCAGACTCCCTGTAGATGGCCGCAGCCTAAGGCGATCCGGCCGCCCTCCACATAGTCGCTTCGATTAGTTGAGGGCCGCCAGCTAGTCGGACCGACTATTCAGGCGCGCGGCGCACAAGCCTAACCTCCCGAACCGTATCAGGAGGATTGCCCGTGACCCGCATCTCCGCCGCCGCGCAGGAAGTCCAGTCGCTTCCGACTCAGAACGCCAACGAATATTGCGTCCGATCGGGCGATACGCTGTCCGAGATCGCGCAGGCCCAGGGCGTCTCGCTAGAGGCGCTGATCCAGGCCAATCCCCAGATCAGCAACCCCAACCTCATCCACCCGGATCAGGTGATCACGATCCCGTCCGGCGGCGGCGGACAAACCTATACGGTGCAGGAGGGCGACACGCTGTCGGGCATCGCCGCGCGCTTCGGCACCGACTGGCAGACGCTCGCGCGCCAGAACGGGCTCGACAATCCGCACCTCATCTACCCCAACCAGCAGATCCACATCGGCGGCGGCGACGGCCAGGTCGGCGGACCCGACGGCACCGGCGGCCCCGAAGGCACGCCGGGCGACGGCACGTCCAACGTCTATGACGTCGCGCGCCAATATCTCGGCCGCAACGCGTCGGACCTCAAGACCGACACGAGCGACGATCTGCCGATGAACCCCAACGTCCCCAACAATGTCTGCTGCGCCAACTTCGTGTCGGGCGTGTTGATCGAGGCGGGGGTGATGGACTCTTCGCTGCGCACTGACTCGGTCGCGCAGCTCAACACCAATTTGCGCAACGCCGGCTGGACCGCAGTCGATCCCTCGCAGGCCAAGCCCGGCGACGTCGTGATCATCCAAGGCGGCGGCGTCTCGCACACCGAGATCTATGCCGGCAACGGCCGCATGATCGGATCGAACAACGTCAATGCCGACGGCAGCCAGCGCATCTCGGAGAACAACCTCTCCTGGGCGCTCGACCATGGCGCAGTGATCCTGCGCGCGCCGGGCGGCGCCAACAATGGCAGCGCGCCGGCCGAGGGCACCAACGGCGCCGACGGGGCTGCCCCCACCGGCGAGGGCACGCGCCAGCAACGCATCGACCAGGCGATCGCCTATTTCGAGGGCCAGGGCTGGACTCGCGCCCAGGCGGTAGGGATCGTCGCCAATCTCGATGCCGAGAGCGGCATGGACCCCAACATCAACCAGATCGGCGGTGGACCCGGCTATGGCCTTGCCCAATGGGAAGCGCCGCGCCAGGCCGATTTCCGCGCCTGGGCGGGTAAGGACATCCGCCAGTCGACCTTCGCCGAGCAGCTCCAGTTCATCCAATGGGAGCTCAACAACACCGAGGCGGCGGCGGGACGCGCGCTGCGCGGCGCCGACGATCCTGGCGAAGCGGCGTCGATCGTGACGCGGCGCTACGAGCGCCCCGCCGACAGCGCGGGCGAGGCGGTGCGCCGCGCCGACCGCGCGCGCGACATCTGGAACCGTTGACGCCGCGCGCGGTTCAGCCGCTGGATGAAGTGGATATTCGCCTCGTTCGTCGCGCTGGCCGGGCTGGCACCCGTGGCGGTTCCGGCCCAGCAGTCCGAGCGCGTGCGCTGCGTGATCGACGATGGCCGCCCCCAGCCGTGCAGCATGTCGGTCGTGACGCGCGGCGGCGTGCGGCACCTGAGCTTCCAGCTCGGCAATCGTCAGGTGAAATTCGTCGGGCGCGCGCAGACCGGCTGGTGGTCAGGCCGGCTCGACGGCAAGCCGGCGATGGGGTTCGAGCGCAACCGCGGGCATGTCGTCTATAGCACCAATGACCTGAGCCGCAGCTTCGCCTGGTTCTATCCCGGCAGCGAGCACGGCACTTATTGAGGCGCGTCGAACGCGAACAAGCTGGCAGGCACGCCATATTTGGCCGGCCAGCCCTCCCACGCCGCATCGGTCGGGCCGATCGCCGCCTCGACCACGCGCCAGCCGGCCTCGCCCTTGCGCAGCAGCGCGGCATAGCTGCGCGAGACATAGCCCTGCCGTGCCGCCTCGGCCTTGCGCGTGCCGCCATAGTCGAACGGCGCGCCGCCCTGCTGCTGCATGTCGGCGAACAGGAACGCCCATTTGCCGTCGCGGTTGAGCTGGCGCACGACGAACACCGGCGGTTTGCCGAGCTCCTCGACGACCGGAATCCGCGCCGCGTCGAGGATCGCGTTGCGATCGGCGTCAGTCACCACCTGCACGGTCGCCGACATCATCACCAATCCCGCCCATAGCATCGTGCCACCGACCACAGCCTATCCCGCGGGATAAAGATTACCAGCGCCCAAGGTTCCCTAATCGACCCAAAGCAGGGGCTGGCGAACGGGGAAATTGCGGATCACCTCGCCGATCACCGGATCGGGGTTGAGCATAGTCCAGCGATGCAGCCAGTCGGGACGGTCGAGCGCGCGGGCGCCGAACAGCAGCGCCGGGTGGCGCACCGGGAAGCCATCGAAATATTCGATATCCTTGGCGAACGGCCATTTGGACTTGTCGGCGATATATGGGGCCATGAACGCGATCGCCTGCCCGATCGAGCGGCCGTCCGATGTACGCCAGGCGATGAGATCGCCGCTCCGCTCCGACAGCAGCCACGCCGAGGCGGCGAGGACGTCGAGGTTGAACAGCGAATAGGCATAGGGCTTGGTGCGCGCGAGTTCGAGCGGCTGACGTCCATCCGGCGCGATCTGCGTGGGGATGATGACCGTCCTGAGCCGCTCGCGCGCCAATCCCGATATATCGCTGCGGCCGGCAACGGCAGCGAAGGCGGCTGTCTGGAGCAGCCAGCAGGTGCCGTGGTTGTTCTTCTGGTCGCGCTCCTCTACCCCGAAGGGCGAGGTGGTGAGCCAGTCGAGATAGCGGGCGAACCAGTCCTCGACACCGGCGCGGACCGCAGCATAGCCTGGAGCGTTGCGCTGCGCGAACAGGGCGGCGGCGCGCGCCACCTCGACGATCTGGAGCGTGTCGATCACGCCGATCGCGCGGCCGATGTTGACGCCGATGATCGCCTGGGCGTGCTGCAGGTTCGGATTCATCCGCATCGCCGGATCGACGAACCAGGCGCGCAGGTGCCGGATCGCCGCGGCGGCATAGCGCGCCTCGCCGGTGATCTCCCAGGCCGCGGCGAGCATCGGGACGATGCGGCCGAAACGGATCAGCGCGTCGCGATGGCCGTCGAACTTGCCGGGATTGGAGCGGCCGTCGCGGCGGATATAGGGCCCGCCCGGATTGGCCGGATCGGGCCACCAATAGTCGCCCTCCGAATAATAATCCTGGCGCCCGCCCGGGCTGCGCGGCGCCGGGATCGCAGCGATGGTGCGCGGCGGTTCGGCGAGCATCGCCCGCGCCTGCGGCAGCACGCGGCGGCGCTCGATCGCGCGCAGATCGGCTTCGGCGGCGCGGGCGCTTGCGGGAAGCGCCGGCAACAATGCCGCCGAAAGTACGATACGGCGCCCGATCATCGCGCCGCGTTGCGGTAGCGCAGCAATATCTCCCCCGCCGCTGCACGCGGATATGCCCCCGGCCCCCAGGCGGCGTCGGCGCGGGTGAGCAGGTCGTCTAGCGCTTCCGCCGGCCACTTCATCTCCTTGTACGGCCATTCGGCCTGGCGCCCGCGATAGACCGCGACGTGATCCGTCGCCTTGCGCAGCGAGCGGCCCTGCACCTCGGCGCCATAGAGATCGATCCCCATGCACGCGGCACTGTCGGCGACATGATAGGCGGCGTCGAGGGTGAAGATCGAATAGTGGAAGCTGCGCGTGCGGGTGAGTTCGTGCGGTAGCGCGCCCGACGGGTCGAGCTGCTTCGCGATCCGCGTCTCGGGAAAGGCGGCGACGGTGCGGCGGGCGATTTCGTTGCGGCGCGCGAACAGCGCGAAGCGGACGATCTGGGCATCGTACCACATACCGTGATTGTTGCCCGCCGCTGCCTCCGCCTTGCCATTCGCGCTGGTGCGCATCCAGTCGACATAGCGCGAGAACCAGCCCTCTAGCGCCTTGACCTCGTCCGCCGACAGCGCGCCCGACGGGCCGATAAGCCCGACCGCATCGATCACGCCGATGAACCCGCTGGTGTCGAGCACCCCCTCCGCGCGGCCGTTCTCGCGCCCCGGCACGGCCTGGGCATAGTTCATGTTGGGGTTCATCGCCGTCGCCGGATCGAGGAACCAGGCGCGGACGAGCGCCGCCGCCTTATCGGCATATTTGCGCTCGCCGCTGTAATAATAGGCAAGCGCGAGCCTGTCGGTGTCGTCCACCATCCGGCCGAGCGCGGTGCGGTCGAAGCGATTGGTCTCGCGCTCGGGGTTCACCTGCCCGTCGCGGCGGACATAGGGACCCCGGGGGTTCGCCGGGTCGGGCCACCAATAGGGGGCGAGACTGACATAGTCATGCCGGTCGCCCGAGATCGGCATGGTGCGCTTGTCGAGCACTGAGCCCGGCGTACGCGCGAGCGCCTGGTCGGCCTGCGCGACCAGCCTGCGATAGGCTCGCGCGACTGCAGGGTCGCTTTGCAGCAAGGCCTTGATCGCCTCGAGCTCGTTCGGCCGCAGCGTGAAGGTGCGGCGGCCGCCGAACGCGGCGGCGTAGCCTTCGGCGCCCCGGCAGAGAGCGGGTGAGGCGGAAGGAAAAGCCGCCGCCGCGGATGGGGCACCCGCGGCGACGGTAGCGGCAAGGACCGAGAGAGGGATGGTCCGGCCAAGTTTGATCGCACCCAAGTTCATCACAGGCGCACCCGCACGCCGAAGAAATACTGGGTGCCGCTGTTGGAGACTTCGGTGATGCTGTCGTAGCCGCCCTTGTACATGACGTCGGGCGTGCCGGTGACGTTGAGCGCCTGCAGCTTGAGCTGCACGTTCTTCGAGATGTCGTACTGCGCCGACAGGTTGAGATAGGTGCCCGGCCGGATCTCGCGGTTGGTGCCGCCGTTCGGCTTGAAATAGCCCGAACGGTAGCGGAGGTTGGCGCGCAGCGAAAAGCCCCATTTCTCGTACCACAGCGATCCGCTCGCGGTCCATTTGGACAGGCCGATCAGGTTCGCCGGATCGACATAGGCGGCGATCGGCGAGGTATCGGGATATTCGAAATTGGCGAACGCGCGGTTGACCGAGCCTTGGACGCCGAAGCCGTCGAGCGGATCGGGCAGCCAGGTGAGGACATGGCTGAAGGTCGCCTCGACGCCGTAGAGATGCCGCGTCTCGCTATCGTTCGAGGGCGCGACCGGGTTGATCGTGAAGGTCTCGATGGTCGGCGCGCCGCCGTCGCGGATCGTGGTGACGGTGATGTCGGTCGGCCGCGGCTCCGACCGCCCGATCACCGTGCCCTTGACCCATTTGTAATAGCCCGCGACCGACAGCAGCGTGTCCTTCGAGGCGTAGAGCTCGAGGCTGGCGTCGAGGTTCCACGCGCGCAGCGGCTTCAGGTTGGGATTGCCGGTGGTGGCGTTGAAAATGATGTTGTCGACGCCCGTGCCCGGCCCCGGGGTGAGGCTGATGCCCGCGCCGAAGCTCTCGATCCCCGACCGCGCGATCGCGCGATAGGCGGCGAGGCGCAGCTTGAGCTGCTGCGACAGGTCGAACGCGATATTGGCGCTGGGCAGCAGGTAGCTGTAGCTGCCCTTGGCGGTGTTGGTGGAGAGCGGCTGGGTCGGATCGACCGCGATGACGTAGGTGTCGTCGCCGGTGTTGATCGTCAGCCGGTAGCCCTGGCGGTAGCCGATCGAAGTGATGTCGGTCTTGACCCAGCGCAGGCCGACATTGCCGCTGAACGGCACCGTCCCTTCATCCGAGCGGAAACTGGCCATCGCATAGGCCGCCCAGATCTTCTCGCGCACGTCGATGTCGCTCGGGTCGCGCCCGTCAGCGGGATAGGGCAGCGCATCGTCGCTGCCCGCGAATGTGCGGAACAGGCAGTCATTGTCGAACGTCGCCCAGCGCGCGACGTTGGTTCCCATGCCCTGCATGTACGAACTGGTGGTGAAGGGCGCGCGACACTGCTGGTTGGCCTGAGTGATCAGCGCGGTGACCTGCGCCGGCGTGCCGGGAATGGTGTTGAGATCGGTGTTGCGGGCATTGTCGTTGGTTCGGTGATGATCCGAATAGCGGCCGCCGAACTTCACCGAGCTCAGGAACCCGTCGAACTCGCGCGTGATGTCGAGCTTGCCCGCCCAGATCACGTCCTCGCGATCCGTGACGAAGCGCCGGCGGGCATAGACCGAGTTGTTGGCGATCGCGAGGAAGCTCGCATGGTTGGTGATGTCGAAGGTTCCGAAATCGACCGTCGGCACGACATCGTCGCCATTATAGGTCAGCGTATAGGGCACGCGCACGGTCGAGCGCATGCGCGTCTGCTTCTGCGTCTCGGTACGGTGGCTGCGCGAATAGGAGCCGTCGAAGGCGATGTTCCAGCGATCGGGCGACCAGATCAGGGTGGCGCCGCCGCCAAGATACTCCTCGTTGCGCTGGCGCGTCTCGAGCTGGTTCTCGAGGTTCGAGTTGCCGCGATAGCTCATCAGCGCGTGTTCGGTATAACCGCTGGCGCCGTCGCCGACGACCAGCGGCTGGACGCCGCGCAGCCCCTCGGTGATCTGGAGAACGTTGCGGTCCTCGAGGCTGGCGCGGTTCGAATATTGGCCGTCGAGCGCGATCTCGAAGTCGGGATGCGGCCGCCACTGGATCGCGCCGATGATGCCGTCGCGCACCTCCGAGGTCTGCTGGGTGCGGAAGCTGCGCGAGCTGTTGGCGAAATAGACGTCGCCGACCGTCTCGCTCGCGTTGCGCGCCGTCGTGACGAGCGCGCAGTTCGCGGTGTTGGTCGCGCCGTTGGTGGCGTAGGTGTTGCACGCCTGGAAGGTCGAGTTGGTGTTGTAGTAATCCTCGGGCGCGGTCGTGTCCTGGCGCTGATAGCCGATCGAGATGCCGATATCGCCGAGACCGGTCGAGAAGACGTCGGTGTAGGAGATGTTGGCACGGTAGCCGAGGCCGTCATGCTGGTAGACGTCGTCGTCCTTGGGCTGGAAATCGCCGCGCACCTCGAACTGGATGCGGCGCTTGCCATAGTCGAGCGGCTTCATAGTTCGCAACTCGATCACCCCCCCGACGCCGCCCTCGAGGAAGTCGGCGCGCTGCGACTTGTAGACGAGCACGCCGTTGACCAGCTCGGAGGGGAATTGCTGGAAGGCGACCGAGCGGTCGGGACCCGCAGTCGAGACCTCGCGCCCGTTGAAGGTCGAGAAGCTCAGCGTCGGCCCGAGGCCGCGCACCGACAGCTCGTTGGCATTGCCCTTGAAGCGGTCGGCCGAGACGCCGGTGATCCGCTCGAGCGTGTCGCCGACGCTGTTGTCGGGGGTCGCGCCGATCTCGTCACTGACCAGGCCGTCGACGACCACGTCGGCGTTGCGCTTGAACTCGATCGAAGTGCGCTGCGTCGCGCGCGCGCCAGTGACGATGATCTCCTCTTCGCCCGCAACCTGGGCCGGCGCTTCGGCCGTGGGCGTATCCTGGGCGAAGGCCGGCGCCATTGCCGCGAGCGCGGCCGAGGCGAGCAGGGAACCGCGAACCATCGCCATTGATCGAGACTTCATCATGCATCCTCCCGAGCCCGGCTTGATACCGGTGTCATCGGAATGTGTCCTACAACTTCATTCGAAGGAGTCAACTGCCTAGATCAGCGGTTGTAGGACAACTCCCATGTCAGTGCGATGACACCGTCTCGCGCGGTAGGCGCAGATCGCGTGCATCGTACCACACTGGCGAACCTGCCGGTCGGCGTACGATATTCGGGTTTTTCCGCTTTTCCGGCTGTGCAGCCGTCATAGCCGGTCGCGGCGAATCTGCTGACCTCACCCGTCCCGAAGCCGACCACCCCTCCGGCACGAACCGATGGCTCGCCCGAGAAGCTCGCGAATTCGAGATCGATCTTCGCTGCGCGCACGCCGGGCGCGAGACGCAGGCGGTCGCTGCGGGTGATGCGGCCGGAGGCGAGCGTGTAGCTGGTCTCGACGCTTGCGCGCCGGTCGGGCCGCGCGTCATTCTCCCCCATCCGGTCGAGCGCGTCCTGGCGCCAACTGACCTGCGTCACCGCGCCTTGGCGCGTGACGCGCACGTCCTTGAAGAAGGCGAGCGGCATCAGCACCGCGCCATCGGCGAGCGTGATGCGCGGCACGAGATGCGGCCAGGTCGCATCGGCCGATCCCGAGAGCATGCCGGGTGAGAAGGGGACGGGGAAATAGGGGTTATGCATGTGCTGTCCCCCGGCCCCGTTGACGATCGGCAGCCCGATCACGCGGCCGCGGTCGCGCACCGTGACCACGGCGCGGTCGTACGCCCCACGCGCGAACCAGGTGAGCGTCGAGCGCGGCAGCGTCTCGAGCCATTTGGCATAGCTGGGATCGGGCGCGCGGCCGGCATAGCCGAGCCGGTTCCAGATCGCGTTGGTGTAGATGTGCTGGCGCGCGAGGCTCAGATTTTCGCCGAAGATGCGATGGATGCCGCGATAATCATCTGTGCGCCGCCCCTGCCCCCACATGTCGACCGAGCCGGTCGCCGGGTTCACCCAGAAATCCACATAGCGCGCGCTGATCCGGCTGGAGAAGGCATAGGCCATGCGTTCCTCTTGCGGCGTCAGCACCTTGAGCAAGGCAGCGGCGGTGAGCACTTCGAGGAAGGCGGTCTCGCCATAGGTGCCGATGCTGCGGCCATATTCGAAGCCTTCGCCGGTCAGGTTGAAGCGCGGCAGCAGCAGGTCGACCGACTTGCGCAGCCAGCCCTTGACCTCGGTCGAGGGAGTCATGCCGGTCTCGATCAGCCGGTGCGCGATCTCGCCGATCAGCAGCACCGAGTAGCGGTCGAACCGCCCCTTGCCCTCGGTCTCGTCGGCGAAGCCATACTCACCCGAATATTTGCGATAGTGATCGAGCGTGCGCGCGAGCAGCTGGTCCGCGCCCGCGGCGTCCTCCCAGCCGAGCAGGTGGCGGAGGCGCGCAACCGAAAAGGCGACGCCATAATAATTGTTGGGCAGGTTGATCAGCGTGAGGTCGGGGCGGACGAAACGCCGCCAGTCGAGCTTCTGCTTGAGCCGGGCGAGCGTCGCCGGGCGCACCGCGCGGTCGAGCAGGCCACGCTCGTTCAAGTCGTGCAGGGCGGAAATGTAGTAATAGACGCCCCAGGTATCGTTGGGATCGTCGAGCGTCAGATCCGCGATGTCGGCGAAATCCTCCAGCCGCTGCGCGAGCCTCGGGTCGCTCCTGTCGAGCGTGGTGACGCGATAGGCCATCGCCGCGGCGATCTTGCCGGGCAGGAACTTGTCCCCGCTCTCGAACACCGCGACGCCGCCGAGCCGCATGCCGCGCTTCTCGCGCAGCAACTGCTCGAGCAATGTCTCGACCTGCGGCATCAGCCGGGTGCGGACGGTGCGGTCCATCGGCGCCACATCGGCGCGATAGACCGGACCATGCGGCTTGCCCGCCCAAGGATCGGCGGGCGCGGCATTGGCGGTGAGCAAGGCGGCAAGGACGGGTACGCAGACCAGCTTTCGCATCAGCGCTTCGTCCCTTTGCGCGCGAGATCGTACATTGCGGTACCGGCGAGGATGAACGCGCCCGAGCCATAGAATTGCGTCTCCCTGGCCGAGACGCTGTCGGGCCGGTCGCCGACTTGCTGCACCCAGCCGAGCATGCCGTCAGGCTGGACGGCGCGGACCACGGCGTTCCAGCCCTTGATCGCCGCGGGCTGATAGGTCGCCCGGTCGAGCAGCCCGGCATCGACACCCCAGGCGAAGGCATAGGTGTAGAAGGCGGTGCCACTGCTCTCGGGCGGGGTGCCGGGGTCACCGTCGAGCAGCGAGGCCGGCCAATAGCCGTCGGCCTTTTGCAGCGTCACCAGCTTGCCCGCCATGTCGCGGAACAGCTTCTCGTAATAGGGGCGCTTGGGATCCTTGCGGTCCATCACCTGGAGCATGCGGACGAGCCCGCCCATCACCCAGCCGTTGCCTCGGCTCCAAAATTGCTTTCGGCCCTTGGCGTCGCGCACCTCAAAGAAGCGGCTGTCGCGGAAATAGAGCTTCTCCACCGGATCGTAGAGATAGTCGGTGGTCGCCTTGAACTCCTCGTGCGCGAAGTCGGCGTAGCGCTGGTCCCCCGTCGCCTTGGCGAGGCGGAGCAGCGTCGGCGGGGCCATGAACAGCGCGTCGCACCAGCACCAGCGATCGGTGCATTTCGACGTGCCCTTGCCCGGCGCGGTCGGAATGAATTCGAGGCTCCCGGTCGGGCGGTTGGCGAGGACGTTGTCGAAATAGGCGCGGGCCGGCGCAAGCGCCGCCGCGCCACCGCCGTTGCGCGCGGACCAGATCCACGCCTGGGCGATCAACTGGTCGTCGGCGTGGAAGACATTGTCGCCGAGCTTCCAGTGCAGTTCGCGGCCGAGATCGAGCAGCGGCGCTGCGTAGCGGCGATCACGCTGGGCGAGGTCGGTGATCGAGATCCAGAAGGTCGCCTGCTGCCAGTCGCGCGGATTGCGCACGCTCGGCCGCGCCGCGGGCATCGTCGCCCAGTTGGTGCGGTTGGCGAGCTGCCAGTCGGCGACGCGGCGCGTCTCGGCAAGGATCGCGGCGGGCTGCGGCATCGCCGCCCGGGTCTCGACGATGGCGGTCGGCGAAGCCGTCGCGGCAAGGGCAAGTAGGGTCAGCGACATGCCGAAGGCCCTGTGCCGGCCCAGCGTTCGTGCATCATCATTCCTCTCCCCTGTTGCGGACGCTTGTCCCTGACACCGGTGACAGACCTCTTTCCTTTTCGGAGGATCGTGTCAATAAGGTTGTCACACAACTCGCCGTTTCCGCGAAAGGAGTAAAATGAGGATCCACGCCCTGCCCCTCCTGCTGCCGGCGAGCATCGCACTGGCGCAGGATCGCGCGCCGCTGCGCCAGGCGACGCCGCAGGAGCAGCGGGCGCGCGCCGCGGTTTCGATCGCGGACTATCGCTATGGCGACCTGCTGTGGGAGAATGACCGGATCGCCTTCCGCATCTATTCGCGCGCGCTGGAGAAGGCCGAGCCGCCCTCCTCCTCCGGGATCGACGCCTGGGGCAAGCGCGTGCGCTGGCCCTATATGGACCGGCAACTGCGCACCGGCGACCAGCATGCCGACCACGGCGAGGGACTCGATTTCTACAATGTCGGCACCGGCCGCGGGATCGGTGGGCTCGGCATCTGGCACGACAACAAGCTCTGGACCTCGCGCAACTATGTGCGGCCGCGAATCGCGAGCGCCGGGCCGCAGGTGGCGGACTTCACCGTCGACTATGAGCAATGGCCGGTCGATGTCGCGCGAACCGTATCCGAGACGCGCCGCTTCGTCCTGCCCGTGGGCACCAACTTCACGCGGATGGTCTCGACGCTGCGCTCGAATCGGGCGGGGCCGCTGATCGTCGGGATCGGCATCTCGAAGCGACCGATCGCGCCGGGGCAGCTCGGCAAGATCATCAGGGACGAGAAGCGCGCGCGCCTCACCTGGTGGGGCCCGACCGATCCCGCCAAGGGTACGATGGCGGCTGCGGTGATGGTCGATCCGCGCGCCTTTGCGGGCTTTGCCGAGGATGCCGACAACTACCTGATCCTGGTGCGGGTCGAGCCGGGCAAGCCGTTCGTCTATTATGCCGGCGCGGCATGGGACCGCGGACCCGACTTCGCGACGCGCGAAGCCTGGCAGGCGCAGGTGGACAAGGAGACCCCCAATTTCACACCCTAGCCAGCCCCACGGCGGCGATGGTAACGCTCGCATCATGGCGGTTACCAAAGCGGCATCGCTGGCGGACAATCTGGTCCAGCGGTTCGAAGAGCAGATCGAGAGAGGCGAGCTGGCGCCGGGATCGCGTTTTCCGACCGAGAAGGCGATCACCGAGACGTTCGGGGTCAGCCGCACCGTGGTGCGCGAGGCCTATTCGCGGCTGGCCGCACGCGGCCTGCTGATCTCGCGGCGCGGATCGGGCGCCTATGTCGCGGAGGGCGCGCAATATCGCGCGTTCCAGCTGACCGCGGAGGAAGTCAGCGCAATCGACGACGTGCTCAAGCTGCTCGAGATGCGCATGGGGTTCGAGGTCGAGATGGCGGGGCTCGCGGCGCAGCGGCGGACCGAGGACGACTTGGCCGAGATCCGCCGCACGCTCGCCGTCATGGACGCGAGCACCGATGTCGACGCCTCTGTGGTCGCCGACGCCGCCTTCCACGCCGCGATCGCGCGCGCGACCGGCAACACCTATTTCTTGCGTTTCACCCAGTTCCTCGGCGTGCGGCTGGTGCCATCGCGGCGGCTTTACCTCCAGGGCAGCGACGCGAAGAAGCACCAGCGCTATGCCCGCACGATCAACCGCGATCACGAGGCGATCTATGCCGCGATCGAGGCGGGCGACGCGACCGCGGCGCGGCGCGCGGCGCGGCACCATATGATGAAATCGATGCAGCGCTACGCCAAGCTCAAGGCAACCGGCACCTCGCACGCGCCGGACTGAGCGCTGCGCTTATTCGCCCTCGGCGCGAGCAGGTACCCAGCCGTGGTGGCGCATCCAGGCGCCGAACAGCCGCGGCCAGGCGGTGGTCGTGGTGCCGCGCTTGCCCAGCGCGAAGCTGTGCCCGCCGCTCTCGAACAGATGCAGCTCGACCGGGCGCTTGGCGGCGAGCATCGCGGCGTGGAGCCGCAGGCTGTGCTCGGACGCGGCGATCGGATCGTCGGCGGCATGGGCGAGGAAGATCGGCGGGGTCGCGGCGGTGACGTGCGCCTCGACCGAGAAGGCGTCGCGGAAATCGGGCAGGCCCTTGAGCTCGCGGAACGTGCGCGTGGTGTCGATCGGCGCGCGCATCGAGATCACCGGATAGATCAATGCGGCGAAGTCGGGCACTGCGCCGACCTGGTCGACCGCATCGGCCGGGGGATAGAAGTTCTCGCTGCCGCGCGTCGCCAGCGTGCCGGCGAGATGCCCGCCCGCCGAGAAGCCGAGCACGCCGATGCGCTTGGGATCGATCCCCAGCGTCTTCCAGTTGCCGCGCAGCAGCCTCATGGCGCGCTGCCCGTCCTGGAACGGCGCGTCGGCATTCCAGCCGTCGCCGGGAAGACGGTAGTAGAGCACGAAAGCGGTGACCCCGCGCTCGGCGAGCCACTGCGCGATCGGCATCGCCGCACTGCCGATCTGGATGCGGAAATAGCCACCCCCGCCGATCACCAATACCGCGGCGCCATTCGGATTCTTCGGCCGGACGACCACCATGCGCGGCATGGTGACGTTGGAGACCGCGCCCGTCGCGCTACCCTCGTTGCCGGTCTTCTCCGGCCCCACGAGCTTGCCGCTGCCGGGCATCGCGCCCGGCCACAGGTTGATCACGTCCCCGCCCTGCGCCGCAGCCGGAGCCGCGACGAAGAACAGGATGAGAGCAGCGAGCCAGCGGATCATCATTTCCCTCAGAACTTCTTGCCGACCGAGAAATAGATGTAGCGGCCATAGGGCACGTAGAGCGATCCGAGATAGCCATCGGCGGTGATCGGCGGCTGGGTGTCGAAGATGTTGCGCGCGCCGATGCGGAAGCGCGTATCCTCGAGCGGGCCGCTGCGGATGCGATACTGGCCGTAGAGGTTGAAGAACGCCTTGCCTTCGAGGGGATAGGGATTGCCCTGCGCGTCGAGGAAGTTGGTGTCGTAGACCTTGCCGATGTAATTGCCGAACGCGCCGATCTGGAAGCCCTTGTGCGACCAGGTGAGCGAGCCGGTGACGCGCCACTTGGGCCGGCCGCGCTCCTCGAGCAGGTCGCTGGCGTCGGTGAGCGGCGTCGCCGGATCGATCGTACCTGCATCACGCGCGTCGAACAGCGCCTGCACCGCGGGCGGGGTGTCGCGCGAGAATTTGGTCAGTCGCGCGGCGTTGATCGCGACGTCGAACCGGCCGATGCCGGTGCGCACATTGTAGAGCAGCGCCAGGTCGATGCCCTGCACCGTCTGCGGCAGCAGGTTGGTGAACTGGTCGTTGATCCGCGTCACCGCCCCGGCCGGCGCGAGGCCGCTGCCTTGGAAAAATGCGACATCGTCGGCATTGGGCGCGGCACGGACGACGTTCGGGTTGCTCGATCCCTGGAGCCGCAGAAGATAGTCGAGCACCAGCGCGTTGCGCGGGCCGAACTGGCCGACGATCCCGGTCTGCTGGATCGACCAGAAATCGGCGGTGAGCGTCAGCCGCCCATATTCGGACGGGATGAACCTGGGCTCGATCACCGTGCCCACAGTCCAGTTGGTGCTCTCCTCGGGCTTGAGGTCCGGGTTGCCGCTGATGAAGATCGAGTAGCTGACGCTGCGGTCGCACGCGCCCATGTTGGGGATCGGATTGTTCAGCCGCCGCAGGTCGACGACGCAGCGATAATAGTCGTTGTTCGAGCCGAGCCGCGAATAGGCGACGGTCTTGGTCTGCTCGAGGTTGGGCGCGCGGAAGCCCTGCGACCAGGAGCCGCGCAGGCGCAGCCCGTCGATGATGTCCCAGGCGGCGGCGATCTTGGGCTTCGCGACCGAGCCGAAGTCCGAATATTCCTCGAACCGTCCGGCGAGCTGCAGGTCGAGCCGGTGGACCAGCGGCACGTTCATCTCGGGCGAGACGACCGGCACGGCGAGCTCGGCAAAGGCCGAGAACACACTGCGGCTGCCGCGCGTCGACGGCGTGGGGCTGACCGCAGCGACATTGGAAAGATTGGTCTCGCCCGTCACCATGTCGGTGAAGGTGATCGTGCCGTTGAGGCGCGGATCGCGGATGTCCTCCTGAGTCTCGCGCCGCCCCTCGATGCCGAGCGCGATGCCGAGCCCGCCGGCGGGCAGGTCGAACAAGCTCGCGTTGGAGAGCTTGAAGTCGCCGAGCAGCAAGCTGGTCTTCGACTTGCGGACGAGGTTGAAGCTGAAGGAGTCGATCGTCGACTGGCTCGCGGGCGAGCAGTCGCCGAGCGCCGGCGTCGCCGAGCAGCCGCCGCTGAACGGGTTGTAGGCGTCGGGCGTCGACAGTGCGAGGTTGCGCTGAAGCAGCGTCATGTCGATCGCGTTCGAGCTGTCGCGCGCCTGCGCCTCCGAATAGAGGACGGCAGTGTCATAGTCGAAGCTGCCGAGCTTGCCGCGCACACCGAGCAGGAAGCGCGACTGCCAGTTCTCGACGTCCACCACCTGGTTGCCAGCATCGACAAAGCGATAGGTGGTGAGGCGCACCGGCAGCCCCGCGGCGGGAACGTTGGTGAGACCGGGGATGCGATTGGGGTTGGCCTGGCCGTTGGCGAAGGTGATCGGGCCGAACGGGTTCCAATAGTTGCTCGCCGGGATGACGATCGCATTGAGGTTGATCGTCGGCGGCTGGATGCGGCGCGTGTCGGCGAGATAATAGCCGAGCTCGGTATAGATCTCGACCGCATCGCTCATCTCGTAACGGCCCGTGAAGAAGGCGTTGTAGCGGTCGAACGAGGGCGTGACGGTGGTGCCGGGGCGCGTGTCGAAGCGCTCGCTGCGCAGCGTCGAGCCGGTCGCGCGCGTGCCAGTGCCGAAGCACACGTTCGAATTGACGGTGAAGGCGCAACCGGGGTTCGCCGAGGACTGGGTATGGAACGCGCCGGCCGACGAGGTCATCGCCTGGTTGCCGGGGCTGCGGCGGATCGTGCCGGGCCCGCCGACCACAGCGAGGTTCGCCCAGGGACTCTGCGTCGCGCGGCCGTCCGCGGTGAGGTTGCCGGCAAAAGCGGGGTCGTCCTCAAAATAGGACAGGAGGTTGTCGGTCGCGGTATAGGGCTGGTCCTCGGCCAGCTGCGCGGTGCGGCGGACATAGTTGAAGAACAGCGAGAAGTTACCGCGGCCCTCGTCGAAGCTGTGGCCGACCAGTGCGGTGCCTTCATATTCCTTGCGGTGCGTACCCTCGGCATAGCCGTAGCGGAAGTCGAGTTGGGCGCCGTCGAAGTCACCGCGCGTCACCGTGTTGACCACGCCCGCGACCGCGTCCGATCCGTAGATCGCCGAGGCGCCGTCGCGCAGAATCTCGAGCCGCTCGAGTCCCGCGACGGGCAGCGCGTTGGAGTTGTAGCCGAGTACCGGCACGTTGCCGTCGCCGGCCTGGCTGGTCGGGTGCGAAACGAGACGGCGCCCGTTGAGCAGCACCAGCGTGTTGCCGACACCGAGGTTGCGCAGGTTGATTGAATTGACGTCGCCGCGCGCTGCGTTGCTGGTCTGCGGGTTGTTCGCCTCGTTGAAGGTGACATCGCCGGCCTGCGGGATCGAGCGGATCAGGTCGTCGCCCGAGAGCGCGCCGGTAGCGTCGATCTGGTTGCGGTCGACCACCGACACAGGCAGCGCGGTGGTGATGTCCTTGCCCTTGATCTGGGTGCCGACCACGACGACCTCCTGCTCGGCCGGGGCGGCCTCTTCCGCCGCCGGATCGGCTTTCGGCAGGCCGCCATCCTGCGCCCGCGCGGGCAGCGCGATCGCCAGCGCGATCAGCGCGGTGCCGCTGGCGAGCATGCGGAGCGTGGTGCGGTCGGTCATTTCTTCTCTCCCTTGCCGGAAGGCGGATCGTCGCCCGCTCTTCCCAGTGTCGTGGTTCAGTCCGGATCGGTCTCCACCGCAGGGCGCGCGGGCGCTTGCGGCGCGGAATCGTCGAGCGCGCGGGCCAGCGCCTCGCGGTCGAGCGCATTGTCCCAGCGCGCGACCACGATCGTCGCGACGGCGTTGCCGATGAAATTGGTGAGGCTGCGGCACTCGCTCATGAAGCGGTCAATGCCGAGGATCAGCGCCATGCCCGCGACCGGCACCGAGGGCACGATCGAGAGCGTCGCGGCGAGCGTGATGAAGCCAGCGCCGGTGACCCCGGCGGCACCCTTGGACGAGATCATCGCAATCCCGAGCAGCGCGATCTGCTGGCCAAGCGTCAAGTCGACGTTGCACGCCTGCGCGATGAACAAAGCGGCGAGCGTCATGTAGATGTTGGTGCCGTCGAGGTTGAACGAATAGCCGGTCGGCACGACCAGGCCGACGACCGACTTCTGACAGCCGGCGCGCTCCATCTTGTCCATCAGGCTCGGCAGCGCGCTTTCGGACGAGGAGGTGCCGAGCACCAGGAGCAGCTCCGCGCGCAGATAGCGGATCAACTTGAAGATCGAGAAGCCGGCGAGCCGCGCGGCGATGCCGAGCACGACCACGACGAAGATGATCGAGGTAAGGTAAAAGGTCGCGACCAGCCCAGCGAGGTTGGCGAGCGAGTCGATGCCGTATTTGCCGATGGTGAAGGCCATCGCGCCGAATGCACCGACCGGCGCCGCGCGCATCAGGATGCCGACCAGCTTGAACACGACCAGCCCGACGCGCTCGAGCAGGTCGCGCACCGGCGCCGCGGGCTCGCCGACCATCGACAGCGCAATGCCGAACAGGATCGAGACGAGCAGCACCTGGAGCAGCGAATCCCCGGCAAGCGCTGAAACCAAAGTCGTCGGGATGATCGCCATCAGGAAGGCGACAATCGAGCTGTCGTGCGCCTTGGCGACGTAATCCTTGACCGCGCCGGTATCGAGGCTGGCGGGGTCGACGTTCATCCCCGCGCCCGGCTGGATCGTGTTGGCGACGATCAGCCCGACGATCAGTGCGAGCGTCGAGAAGAACAGGAAATAGGCGAAGGCCTTGCCCGCGACGCGGCCGACCGACTTGAGCTCGGTCATCCCGGCGATGCCGGAGACGAGCGTGAGGAAGATCACCGGGGCGATGATCATCTTGACCAGCTTGATGAAGGCGTCACCGAGCGGCTTGAGCGCCTCGCCGGCGCTCGGCCAGAAGAAGCCGATGGCGACGCCCAATACGATCGCGATCAGCACCTGGACATAGAGCTGCCCAAGCCAGTGACCCCGCCGCCGCGGCTGCGTCGAATATTCGAGTGCGATCGCCATTCTATCCTCCCGTCGCGCCTTGCCGGCGTCGATTCTGGGCCGCGTTGCAGCAGCGGTGCCGTTATCCTTCGGTCACCGCACGAACCCAAGAAACGAGCCAAGCAGTTGATTTATATGACTTTACTAGTGAAGCTCATCGCCGAACCTGTGCGGAAATGCGCACATGCAAATCCAAGAATGTGTGATATTCCGCACAAATGAAAGGCGTGACCCGATCGACCCGGAGTCTCGTGCTGCTGGCCGCGGCGGGGGCGGTGCTGCTCGGCCTGGTCGCAGTCCTCGCCTTCCGCATCGCGCAGCAGCAGGCGATGTCGGCGACCGACCGCGCGGCCGCGCAGCTCGCGCGCGACAATGCCGGGCTGTTCGCCAGCGAGCTGCAGAAATTCCGGCTGCTCCCGCTGGTGCTCGCCGAATATCCCGATGTCCGCGCGATGCTCGAGGCCGGCGACGCCGCGACGATCGGACGGATCAACTCGCGGCTCGAGTTGCTCGCGCAGCGCACCGACGCAGCGGCGATTTATGTGCTGACCGCGCAGGGCCGCACGGTCGCGGCGAGCAATTACCGCCTGCCGACCAGCTTCGTCGGACAGGACTATGGCTTCCGCCCCTATTTCCAGGGCGCGATCCGCGACGGCGGCGCCGAGCTGTTCGCGCTCGGCACGGTGAGCGGCCGCCCCGGCCTCTATCTCGCGCGGCGGATCGGCGACGCCGCGCGGCCGCTAGGCGTGATCGTCGTCAAGATCGAGTTCGAGGGCATGCAGGCGGCCTGGGCGCGCCAGCAGGGCGAGACGCTGGTCACCGACTCGCACGGCGTGGTGATCGTGACGAGCGAGCCGCGATGGCGCTTCGGAACGGTGGGGCAGCTCGATGCGCGTGCTCGCGCGGCGATCCGCGCGACGCGCCAATATGGCGCGCTGCCGCTGACGGCGCTGCCGCTCGAGATCGATGGCGGCACGGCACGGATGCGCGGCGCACCGGATGCGCGGATCGCGGCGACCGGACTGCCGCTGACGGGCGCGCAGCTGCGCGTGCTCTATCCGCTCGATCCGGCGATGCGCAGCGCCAACGCCAATGCGCGGCTGATCTCGCTCGGCGCGCTGGTGCTGATCGCCGGGGCGCTGCTGTTGCTGTGGCGCGCACGCGAGCGGCGGCTGCTCCAGATCGCCGCGCAGCGCGCGCTCGAGGCGCAGGTCGCCGAGCGCACCGCCGAACTGCGCGAGACCAATGCGCAACTGGTGTCGGAAAGCGCCGAGCGAGCGCGCGCCGACCGGCGCTACCGCGCCGCGCGCGAGGAACTGGCGCAAGCCAGCCGGCTCGGCTCCCTCGGGCAGATCACCGCGGGCGTGGCGCACGAGATCAACCAGCCGGTCGCCGCGATCCGCAGCTTCGCCGAGAATGCGCAGGGCTTCCTGGCCAAGGGCGATGGCGCACGCGCCGAGAGCAATCTCGCGCGCATCGTCGAGCTGACCCAGCGCATCGGCACGATCACCGCCGAGCTGCGCAACTTCGCACGGAAGCGGACGCCGGAGACCGGGCCGGTCGATGTCGACGCTGCGATCGAGTCAACGCTGCTGCTGATTGGCGACCGGGTGCGCGCGCAGGGCGTGACGCTGGAGCGCACCGGCGAGACCGGACTCCAGGTGATCGCCGATCGCGTGCGGCTGGAGCAGATCCTGATCAACCTCATCCAGAATGCGCTCGATGCGCTCACCCGGCGCGAGAAGCCAGTCATCCGGATCGGTACCGCGCGCGCCGCGGATCATGTCGAGATCGAGGTCGCGGACAATGGGCCCGGCGTGGCGGCGCAGCTGCGCGACCAGCTGTTCATGCCGTTCGTCACCGGCCGCGACGAAGGGCTAGGACTCGGCCTGCCGATCGCGCGCAACATCGCGCGCGACTTTGGTGGCGAGTTGAGCTTGGCCGAGTCCGCGCTGGGCGGGGCCGGGTTCCGGCTCATTTTGCCCGAGGCGGCGCATGGCTGAGCCCGTCATCCTGTTCGTCGACGACGATGCGGCGATGCGCGAGGCCAATGTCCAGACGCTCGAGCTGGCGGGGCTCGCGGTGCGGCCATTCCCCGGCGCACAGGCGGCGCTGGGCGCGGTCAAGCCGGATTTCACGGGCGCGGTGATCACCGACATCCGCATGCCGGGGATGGACGGCCTCCAGTTCTTCGAGCGCATCCGCGCGATCGATCCCGAGATCCCGGTGATCCTGATCACCGGCCATGGCGACGTGCCGATGGCGGTGCGCGCGCTGCAGGACGGGGCGTTCGACTTCCTTGCCAAGCCCTTCGCCGCCGGGCACCTCGCCGCCTCCGCCGCCAAGGCGCTGGCGGCGCGTGCGCTGGTGCTCGACAACCGGAGGCTGCGCGCGGACGCGGCAGCGCGCGACGAGAGCCCGCTGATCGGCGACACCCCGGCGATGGTGCGGCTGCGCGAGACGATCGCGCAGGTCGCGCGCGCCGATATCGACGTGCTGATCGAGGGCGAGACCGGGACGGGCAAGGAGCTGGTCGCGGCGATGCTCCACCGCGGCTCGCCGCGTAGCGCCCGCCCCTTCGTCGCGGTCAACTGCGCGGCGCTGCCCGAGGCGCATGCCGAGATCGAGCTGTTCGGCCACGCCGCCGACGCCGTGCCGGGCGCCCGCTTCGCACGCACCGGGCGGATTGAGGCGTCGGACCGGGGGACCTTGTTCCTCGACGATATCGACGGCATGCCGCTCGGCGTGCAGTCACGGCTGCTGCGCGTGATCGAGGAGCGCGAGGTGCTGCCGATCGGCGAGGCGCGACCGGTGCCGCTCGACCTGCGCGTGATCGCGTCGGTCAAGCCGGCGCTGGAGGCGCTGATCGAGGCGGGGGTGTTCCGCCGCGACCTGTTCTTCCGCCTCAACGTGGTGCGGCTGTCGCTCCCGCCGCTGCGCGAACGACGCGAGGACATCGCGCCTTTGTTCGCCGCCTTCGTGCGCGAGGCGAGCGAACAGACCGGTCAGGCCGAGTTCCGCATGACCGATGCGGTGCGCCGGCGGCTGATCGAGCATGACTGGCCGGGCAATGTCCGCGAGCTCCGCAACTTCGCGTTCAGCGCGGTCCTCGACCTCGCCGGCTCGGCTGCCGGGGAGGCACCCGATCTCGGCCTTGCCGAGCGGATGCGCGCCTATGAGGAGGCGCTCGTGCGCGAGGCGCTGCAGATCGCCAACGGCAGCGTCACGCGCGCGATCGAGCTGCTGCGCGTGCCGCGCAAGACGCTCTACGACAAGATGAACCGCGCGGGGATCGTGCCGTCGGACTATCGCGCCCGGCGGCGGCGCTGACCCAATTCAGCCGGGGCAGGTCGCGGGCGGTGCGCGGTGACGGAGCGCCTTCCCCCCCGCCTTGCCGGTGAGCTTGCCGCCCTCGATCACGGCGGTCCCGTTGACCAGCAGCGCGCGCACGCCCTCGCTGAGCCGGGTCGGCTCGAGATAGGTCGCGCGCGGGCGATAGGCGGCGGGATCGAACACCACGATATCGGCGAAATAGCCGGGCTTCAGGTGCCCGCGGCGGTCGAGCTTGTAGAAGTCGGCGGTGCGGCCGGTGCTCGAATTGATGAAGGTCGCGAGGTCGATCGTCTTCTCGGCCAGGACGTATTTGGCATATTTGGTCGGGAAGGTGCCGTACATGCGCGGGTGCCCGGCCGAGCCGTCGGAGCCGGTCATCACCCAGGGCTGGCGCATCAGCAGCTTGATGTCGGGCTCGATCATGTTGAACGAGACGATCGGCGATCCGCCGCCCTGATTGGCGAGGATGATGCGCAGCGCCGCCTCGACCGGATCGACCTTCCATTCCGCCGCGACGACGTCGAGCCGCTTGCCGCCCCAGGGCTTGCCGTCGCCGCGCAGCAGCACGGCGTTGGCGCCCCCGCGGCGGACGAGGTTGGCCTGCATCTCCGTAACGATGCGCGCGCGCTCGGCCGGGGTCTCGATCCGCTTGACCAAGGCCGCCGCGCCGCCGTCCTGCGCCCAGCGCGGGACCAGCGCAGCGACCAGGCTCGAGCCCGAGGCCTCGTAGGGATATTGATCGGCGGTGACGTTCAGGCCGCTGGCGCGCGCCGCCTCGACCGCCACGACGATCTCGTTCGCCTTGCCATGGACGTCGGCACCGAGCGCCTTGATGTGCGCGAAGTGCACCGGCATCCCGGCCCGCCGTCCGATCTCGATCGCTTCGTTGACCGAGTTGATCAGCCCGATCGAATAGGAGGATTCGTCGCGCTGATGGGTGTCGTAGATGCCACTACGCTTGGCCGCCTCGCGCGCGACCTCGATCACCTCGCCGGTCCTGGCGAAGCTTTGCGGCGCATAGAACAGGCCGGTCGAGAGGCCGAACGCGCCCTCGCACATGCCCTGTGCGGTCAGCGCCTTCATCCGTTCGAGCTCGGCGGGCGTGGGCGCGCGATCGTCGTTCTTGAGCACCTTTACCCGCACCGCGCCGAAGCCGACCAACGTCGCGACATTGGGTCCGACGCCACCGGCATCGACATGGTCGAGCAGTTCCCTGACCGTTCCCTCACCCTGGCCATAGCCGTCGATGCCGGTGAAGATCGTGGTCACGCCCTGCATCAGCCACGGCGTGACCAGCCGCTCGTCAGGCGTCTTGCCGCGGATCAACGCGTCCGAGTGGGTGTGCGGATCGATGAAGCCGGGCGCGACGACCAGACCCTTCGCATCGATCACTCGCGCCCCGGGATAATTGCTGGCCGCGCCGGGACCGATCGCGACGATCCGGTCGCCGATCACCACGACGTCGCCATTGACGGGGCCGGTCGAGCTGCCGTCATAGATCGTGCCGCCCGCGATCACGATCGCTTTGGGGGGCGATGCGGCACCTCCAGCCAGCATCGCCGTGGCGGTCAGAAGCAATATCCTGCGCATCGCGTCGCTCCCTCTGTCCATCAACCCCAGAAACCGGGTTCGGGCGGATGCATCAGCCCGTGCTCGCCCATGCGGATGCCGCCGGGCCGATCCTGCTCCAGCCACAGCGGCCCGTCGAGATCGGCACAATCGGCCTGCACCGCGACGCGAAACGCCGCCGCGATCGCGAGCGAGGTCGAGATCATGCAGCCGACCATCACCCCCAGCCCGCGCTCGCGCGCGCCGGCGAGCAGGTCCAGCGCCTCGGTCAGCCCGCCGGTCTTGTCGAGCTTGATGTTGACCATCTGATAACGCGTCGCGAGCCGGTCGAGGTCGGCGGTGACATGGCAGGATTCGTCGGCGCAGGTCGGCACCAGGCCCTTGAACCCATCGAGTGCCACGTCGTCCGCCGCGGGCAGCGGCTGTTCGAGGAACTCGACGTCGAGTTCGGCGAGCACCGGCTGCAGCGCCTCGACCTGCGCCATCGTCCACGCCTCATTGGCATCGACGACCAGTCGCGAGCCGGGCACTTCGGGCCGGATCGCGCGCAGGCACGCCTCTGGCTCGCGGCCGTCGACCTTGACCTTGACGATCGCGGCACCCTTGAGCTTGCGCGCCGCCGCCGCCATCGCCTCGGGCGTGTCGATACCGAGCGTAAGGGCAGTGTGGACGGGGCGCGCGGCGGGGAGCTGGCTCACACCGAGCCTTGCCTCCAGGTCCCATAGCGCGCAATCGACCGCGTTTCGCGCCGAGCCCGGCGGCATCAGCCTGCGCAGCTCATCGCGCCCGATCCCGTCGGCCAGCAGGCCTTCGATCGCGCGAAGCTGTTCGCCGACGCTTTCGACGCTCTCGCCATAGCGTCCCGTCACCGATCCCTCGCCGCGCCCGATCACGTCGCCCTGACGGATCGTCGCCACCGCCAGCTCGATCTGCGTCCGCGAGCCGCGCGAGATGCGGAAGGGCGTGTGGAGCGGCCGGCGCTCGATCCCGGTGCTTACAGCGCGAAGCACTGGCCGAGCCGGTCGACGATCCACGACACACCATGACGCACCGGGTCCTGACAGGGCAGCCC
Organism: Sphingomonas sp. MS122; assembly: GCF_049532975.1. GTDB lineage: Bacteria > Pseudomonadota > Alphaproteobacteria > Sphingomonadales > Sphingomonadaceae > Sphingomonas. Next base: position 599,224 of record NZ_CP186695.1, read on the forward strand.
CAGCCTCTCCTCGACCGCGGCACAGGCGTCCGTCGCGGCGTCGGCATCGAGCCCTGCGGTGTTGAGCGCCACGCCGACCGCGACCACATCGGGATTGGTCAGCCGCGCCGCCTCGAGGTTGCGATCGAGGCACAGCTCGAGGCTCGGCACGGGGTGCGTCTTCATGTGGCGCATGATCTCGCGCCCGGCCTCGTGGCATAGCACCAGCGCATCGGGCTGCGCGCCGTGGAGCAGCCCGAGCGAGACGCCCGCATAGGAGGGGTGGAACAGCGAGCCCTGCCCCTCGATCAGGTCCCAGCCGCCATCGTCGCGCGCGGGCGAGAGCTGCTCGACCGATCCCGAGATGAAGTCGGCGACCACCGCGTCGACGGGCATGCCCGAGCCCGCGATCAGGATGCCGGTCTGGCCGGTCCCGCGGAAATCGGCGGCAAGGCCGCGCGCGCGCATCTCGCGCTCCAGCGCCAGCGTCGTGTACATCTTGCCGACCGAGCAATCGGTGCCGACGGTGAGCAGGCGCTTGCCCGCGCGGCGTTCCCCGGTGCCGACCTTGAGGTTCTTCGGCGGCTCGCGCACGTCCCACAGCGACCGGCCGAGCTCACCCGCGCGCGCGGCAATCTCCGGCTGGTCGGCGAGCCGCTGGTGCAGGCCGCTCGCAACGTCGAGCCCCGCTTCCATCGCGGCGATGACGTCGGCGACCGTCGAGGGCGCCATCACCCCGCCGGCATTGGCGACGCCCAGCACCATCGTCCGCGCTCCCGCCGCGACCGCCTCGGCGAAGCCCATGTCGGGCACGCCGAGATCGATCAGCGAGCCGGGCGAGCGCACCTGGCCGACCGCCCATTCGGGCCGCCACACCGCGATCCCGCGCGCCGTCTTGGCCGAGATCGGGTCGGTCGCCTGCGCGATGTACAACAGATAGGGCGGCTGGCTCATGAGCGAATGCGTCTCCCCCGGAAGATGCTCGCCTTGAACGGGATATCACCTGCCATCGCCAATAGAAAAATCGGTATCGGGCCATAGCCCTGGGCTATGCGTCCCGCTCGCGCCATACGCAACAGAACGGCGGCCGGGATCGCCGGCCGCCGCAGGACTGTCCTGTCCGCGTCGTCAGAAGTTGACGTTGACCGAGGCGAGCACGCGCCGCCCCGTGCGGTACACGCCGCGCGGCAGGCGGGGCGTGTTGGCATAGGCGTAATATTCGCTGTCGGTGAGATTCATGCCCGAAAGCGTGATTCCGATATTCTCGGTGACGTTGTAGGTCGCCGAGACGTCGATATTGGCGCTGTCGCGCACATACATGTTGTCGCCGCGGTCGACGCCGGTGAAGTATTTGGAGCGCCAGGTATAGGTCCCGCGCAGCGCCACCGGGCCGCTCTCGAAGAACGGGCTGAAGCTCACCTGGTGCCGCGAGTTGTAGGGCAGATCGGCGCCCGCCTGCCCCTCGGCGTCCGAATAGGTGTAGTTGGCGAGCACGCCGAAGCCGAGCGGCAGGTTCTGCTGATAGGCAAGCGCGAAGCCCTTCACCTTGGCCTGACCGGCATTGTACGGGCGGCTGATCTGATAGGTGGTGACGAAGCCCTGCGACTGGTTGAAATACTGCTCAGGCGCGGTGCGCTGCAGGATATAGTTGTCGATATCCTTGTAGAATATCTCGGCCGCCAGGATCGCGCGCGGCGCGAAATACCATTCGATCGAGGCGTTGATGTTGCCCGACTTGTAGGGCTTCAAGTTCGGGTTGCCGCCGCCGCCGATCAGGATGCCGTCCGACAGCCAGAAGAAGTTGGTGAGATCGGCATAATTGGGACGCGCGATCACCTGGGCGGCTGTGAAGCGGACCAGGAGGTCGGGCTTGATCGTGGCGACGAGGTTCATGCTGGGCAGCACGTCCTCGTAGCTCGTCTTGGTCGTCTCCCACAGCCAGTGCGCCGGCGCGTTGCAGGCGGTACCCGGCGCGCAGACATAGCCCGCGCTCGAGGTCGAGGTGCTGACGTAGCGCACGCCGAAATTGCCGCGCAGCCAGTCGGTCTCGAAATTCGCCTGGCCGTAGACGGCGTGGATGTCCTCGGTCACCTCCCAGTTGCCGGCGGTGAACTCCGGTGCGGCGAAGATCGAGGGCGTCGGCAGCGTGCGCCCTTCGAGGAAGTCGACCATCGCGCCGCCGCTGATGATGAAGCGGCCCGCCATCTCGTCGTTCACGCCGTTGATGCTGCGCAGATAGTTGTCGGCGACCGTCTCGGGCGAGAATTGGCCGGCGGCGACCGCGAGCCCGTTCAGCGCGATGCCGGCATATTGCTGCGCGGTCTGGTGGCGGCGATATTTGTAGCCGAGCTGGATGCGCTTCAGCGCGCCGTCGAAGTCGAAGCCGAAATCGACCTGGCCGTAGCGCTCCTTGTCGCTGGTCGGCTTGGCCACGACGTTGCCGCTCCAGCCCGGATCGGTGACGAAGGCCGCGGGATTGCCCTGCACGTCGGTCGCATAGTCGATCGTGCCGGGGCTGCCCGGCGCGCCGCTGATGTCGACCGTATAGTCGGCCCAGTTGAGGAATTCGAGGAACACCTGGCGCTTGGTGCCGCCATCGGCGTCGGAGAAGCCGCCCTCGAGGTTGACGTCCCAGTTCCCGCCGTCCCAGTTGAGCTTGCCGTGATAGGTGTTCGAATGCATCTCGGCTTCGCGATACTGTACGTCGAGCACGCTCAGCGCATTGTCGAACGTCGCGCGGGTGACGATGCCGTCCTCGACAGTGAGATCGGTGAGCTGGCCGAGGCTGTTCCAGGTATTGCCTTGGAAGGCGTACATCGACTGGTTCAGGTTGTCGTAGGTGGCGTCGATCTTGAGCCAGTTGAACTCGAGCGTGAGCTCGTCGACCGGCTTCCACTGCGCGGTCGCCGAATAGGTGAGGCGCTCGCGGCCCTGCTCGAAATAGGAGGTGCCGAACGCGTTGGGGCTCACTGCGTTGAGATTGGCGGTCAGCGTGGTCGCACAGGCGCCGAGGCAGCCGCGGGTGCGCGAATCGATCGGATTGTCGGGATTGCCGCCCGCCCACTGGTTGGCGCGCATCGTGCCGTAGGATTCGAGGCCATCGCGGCGCAGCCGGTCCTTGGCGCGCTGGAACGAAGCGAGGATGCCGAAGGTCCCGGCTTCGTTGCGCCAGCTGACCAGCGCCGAGCCCTGGACGTCGCCCTTCTCCGAGCGGTCGTTGTAGAGATAGCCGATCGAGCCGGCGACGGTGAACGCCTTGAGTTCGAGCGGCTTGCGCGTGACGACATTGACCGTGCCGCCGATCGAACCCTCGTCGATCCGCGCTTCGGGCGACTTGTAGATGTCGACCCGGCCGACCAGCTGCGGCGCGAGCAGCGCATAGTTGAAGGTGCGGCCCGGCGTGTCGAGGATGAACCAGTCGGCCGAAGCGACCGTCTGGCCGTTGAGAAGGGTGCGGTTGAGCGCCGGGTCGGTGCCGAGGATCGAGACCTTCTCGCCCTGGCCGAACGCACGGTCGACGGTCACGCCTGGCACCAGGGTCAGCGCCTCGGCGACGTTGGTGTTGGGGAACTTGCCGACATCCTCGGCCGAGATCGAATCGACGATCGCGTCGGCGTTGCGCTTGGTCTCGATCGCCGCGGCGAGCGCGGCGCGATAGCCCGAGATGACGACCTCTTCGCCGTCCTGCGCCTCGGCGGTCTGCGCCGCCGGCGCATTGCCGGCGTCCTGCGCGTGCGCCGCACTGGCGAGAAGCGCCGCACCGCTGGCGGTGCCAACGAGGAAAGCCCGAATCCGCATGTCCCATCCCCTTCGCTGATCTTTCGCGGCACCCGGTTGAGTACCACATGCATACATTAATAGGACCATCTCTCTATTGGACTATGCTGTCAAGTGGGATTTGTAGGCTATAAATGTGCCGTGATGACGAGAGAAATCATCTTATTGGTATTTAATTGGATCGACCTGACAAAGCTGCTTTTCGCCTTCCGGCGCCCCTGACGATCGCCGGGTTCAGTCGCGCGGCGCGGAATCGACCCGGACGATGCGGCTCGCGCGCTTGCCGTCGGCGGAGCGGGTGCGCAGCTCGACCCTGCCGGCCGCCGCCACCGGGCCGGCATAGGGTTTCCAGCCGCCGCCCGTACGATACTCGATCGCCATGCCCGGAAACGCGCTGTTGGCCTCGAGCTTGCCGCCGGCGATGCGCGCGCCCGGCGGCGCCACGCGATAGGCGATGCCCATGCGCTCGAGCAGCGGAAACTGCGCCGCCACGCGTCCGGCGAAGTCGCGCCATTCGCGGTCGAGCCGAGGAACGTCCACCCGCGGATCATGCCAGCGATAGCTCGCGCCGGCCTGATAGCTCGGCGCCCACGGCGCCGGCGTCCAGCCGCGCTCGGCCAGCGCAAGCAGGCGCGGGAAGAGCATATAGTCGACCTGCCGGTCGGCACGGATCGTCTCGCTCCACAATTGCGCCTGCACACCCGCGATTTTGCGCCCTGACTCGAGCACGGGCTTGTCCTCGATCGCCTTGGGTTCGGCGAAGGTCGTGCGGATCGTGGCGGCATTGGCGGGGAGGTTGTCGGGCATGAAACCGAACACCTGATGCGTGCTCACCCCGCGCGACGCCCAATTGTAGCCGCCTTCCTCGGGATGCGGGGCATAGGGCATGTCGAAATAGCCGAGATCGGGGATCGAGAGCACGACGTCCCAGCCGCGGTTGAGCTGGTCGTGCGCCTCGCGGATCGCGCCACGGTGCAGCACGCCCCAGATGTTGGTCTGCACATCCTTGGGCATTCGCGCCGGATCGGTGTGGCCCATGCCATCGCTCCAGCCGGCGGTGCGGATGCCTTTCGCCGCGAGTCCCGTGGCCACGCGCTCGATGAAGCGCGGGGTGAGTTTGGTCGCGTCGCCGCCATTCTCGGCGATCATGCTGGCGCAGGCGGGCGACTTGACCCAGGCGCCCGCGGTCTCGTCGGCGCCGAGGTGGAAGGTGCGCAACGGCACGCCGGCCTGCGCGTGCATCGCCGCCAGCGCGTCCACCACCGTATCGACGAAGCGATAGGTGGCGGGGAGGCAGACGTTGAGCGTGTTGTCGTCGTAATTCTGGATGCTGCGATATTGCGTGGCGTCGGCGGGATCGGCCAGGCGATAGGCCTCCGCCGCGTCCCTCTTTCCTTCGCCCAGCAACCGCGCATGGCGCGCCTCCATCGCCACGATCGCCGCGCGCGAATGGCCGGGCATGTCGATCGAGGGGATCACCTCGATCTGCCGCGCCGCCGCGGCCCTGAGGATCGCGACATAGTCGGCGGTCGAAAGATAGCCGTTGACCCCGCTCGCCCCGTCCGGGCCCGCGCCGAGCTGCGGCAGCAGGCAGGTCCGCTCGGCCGGGTCGTGGCACCGCTTCGATCCGATCGTCGCCAGCTCGGGCAGCGCCGGGATCTCGATGCGCCAGCCTTCGTCGTCGGCGAGGTGCAGATGCAGCCGGTTGAGCTTGTATGCCGCCATCGCCTCGATCAGCTTGAGGATCTGGTCGCGCCCATGGAAGTTGCGGCCGAGATCGAGGTGCAGTCCGCGAAACCCGTAGCGCGGCGCATCCTCGACCGTGAGCGGCCGCATCCGGCCCTGCTCGAACGCCGCCTGTTGCGCGAGCGAGCGCAGCGCATGGCTCGCCCCGGCGGCATCGCGCGCGGTGACGGCGATCCCGGCCGCATCGGCTGTCAGGCGATAGCCTTCGGGCGCGATCGGCGCCGCGGGATCGACGCGGATCGACAGTTGCAGCTTGCCGCCCTCCGCCACGCCGAGCGCGGCCAGCGCGGGTGCGATCGCCTCGCGTGCGACGCCGCGAAGCTCGACCGCGACACCTTGCGTCAAGTCCACCGCGGCGCCCTTCCCCTGCACCGCCTTGACCGGCTTGGGCAGGATCACCACGCCGCTCGGACCAGGCGCCTGCGCCTCGGCATAGAGCGCGAAGGCGCGCTCCGCGGTCAGCCAGCGCGTCTTGTCGGCATCGCTCTTGGTCGCGAGCCGCGCCTCGTCGGTCATCGGCGCGACGAAGCGCAGCACCTCGAGACCGGTGTCGGGATCGATCGCCGGCCGCGTCGCCACGATCGTCCGCGCGGCGAGGCCGTCGGCCGTGAGATAGGCATTGGGCATCGCGAAGGCCTTGGAGAAGTTCGATCCCGTGCCCCATAATTTGATCACATGCGTGGCGCCGGGCTTCAGCGCCGCGCCCGGCTTCAGCGTCAGCCGCTGCACGTCGCCGTTGATCAGCTGGTGCGCGAAGATGTCGCTCTCGACGCGCGGCAGTCGGTCGACGAAGCTGAAATAGAGCGCCAGTCCGTCGGGCAGCCGCGCCGGCGCCGTGGCGGGAACCGTCAGCGTGATCGTGGCGAGGAAACAGGGATCGAGCCCGGCGGGGCATTGCGGCCGATTGTCGACCACGGCGAAGCGGTAGCCGAGCGTCGCGGCGAGCTGGTCCAGCGCGGCCTGCGATGGCGCCTCGGCTTGTCCGGATGCAGGGACCGCTACGACCAGAGCCGCCACCGCCGCCCATTTCCGTCCGCGCATCCCAGTCCCTCACCACTATTTGTATCTAATTTGTCATGTCGCATGAGGGCGGTCAACGCCTTTGAGGAAACGCCAGTTTTTCACGGGTGAGCGCGTTCCTGCCGAGCTGCGAGGGCGTTCCGCACCTAGTTTGACATTCGGATTGGTTTTATATTCGTATTGCAGGTGCGATGGAGAATTGCGCGTCGGCGATTGACGGTTGGGCACCAATGCAACACACGTGACGGCCTTGATTGGTATTATCCCGCTGCGCAGCAAAAATGTGGAGCAAATGTCTTGTCGCTGATCGAACGTGTGGGTCCACTCCAGAAGGACGATCCGACTCCACTCTATCTCCAGCTGCAGAAGATCCTGCGCGATGCGATCGAGAGCCAGGTGGTGAAGGCGGAGGAGGCGATCCCCACCGAGCGCGACCTGGCCGAGGAGTTCGGCGTCTCGCGCATCACCGTGCGCAAGGCGATCGACGGACTGGTCGGCGACGGGATGGTGGCGCGGCGCCGCGGCGCCGGCACCTTCGTCTCGCGCCCGCGCGTCGAGAAGAGCTTCTCCAAGCTCACCTCCTTCTCGCAGGACATGATCTCGCGCGGCCGCCGGCCGCACAGCAAATGGGTGAGCCGCACCGCCGGCTCGGTGACGCCCGAGGAAGCGCTGTCGCTCGGCCTGTCGCCGGGGTCGCTGGTCTATCGCTTCCATCGCATCCGCTACGCCGACGATACGTCGATGGCGCTCGAATATGCGACTATTCCGGCCTATTGCCTGCCCTCGCTCGAGGTCGTTGGTGACTCGCTCTACGCGGCTCTCGACGCCGCGGGGCACCTGCCCGTGCGCGCGCTCCAGCGGCTGCGCGCGATCGCCTTCACCGCCGAGCAAGCCGAAGTGCTTGGCATCGAACCTGGCGCGCCGGGGCTGTTCATCGAGCGCCGCGGCTTCCTGTCCGATGGCCGCACCGCCGAATTCACCCAGAGCTATTATCGCGGCGACGCCTATGACTGGGTCGCCGAGCTCAACAGCGGCTGACGCGCACTAATACCAGTCGCCGCTTGACTATTACCAATAGCAGATCAATCACCAGCGCTTCACCAAGGGGGAGGGTGCGGTGCGTCTGATCTCGCTCGATGTGCTGCGCGGCGCGACCGTCGCGGGGATGATCCTGGTCAACTCGGCTGCGGCGATGAAATGGGGCGCCCATGCCGATGTCGCACCGATCCTGCTGCACAAGAGCTGGGAGGGGCTGACCCTCGCCGACCTGGTCTTTCCCGGCTTCCTGACCATGGTGGGATCGCGATCCCCTTTTCCCTGCGGGACCGTGAAGGGGCCGTGCCGCAGCAGGGCCGTATCCTCGCGCGCACGGCGCGGCTGGTGCTGCTCGGCCTGATCCTCTCCAACCTCTACTGGGCCGCGGACTTCGCCGCGCGCGCCTGGCGCCCGTTCGGCGTGCTCCAGCGGATCGGCCTGGTCTATGGTGCGTGCGCGCTGCTGTTCCTCGTCGCGGGGCCGCGCGCGCGGCTGGCGCTAATCGCCATCCTGCTGATCGGCTATTGGCCGCTCACGTTGCTCCCGGCGCTCGATGGCCTGCCCAACGACGTCTGGCAGCGCGGTCACAATTTCGTCGCCTCGGTCGATCGCGTCCTGCTCGGGGGCCACCGCTATGTGAAGGGTCCCGAGGGTTACGACCCCGAGGGTATTCTGGGCACGCTGCCCGCGATCGCGCAGGGCCTGATCGGCGTCGCGATCGGCGAGTTGCTGCTGCGCCGCACGCAGGGCCGGACTCGACTCCTGCTTCTCGCCGGCGCCGCGATGGTCGCGGCCGGGCTCGGCTGGAGCCTCGTCTTTCCGATCGTCAAGGACATCTGGTCGAGCAGCTTCGTGCTCGTTACCGCCGGCATCACCGCGCTCGCCCTCGCCGCGCTTCATGCCGTGCTCGATCGCGAGGACCGCGCGCCAGGGTTCGCCGCCACGGCGATGATCGCGTTCGGCGCCAACGCCATCGCCGCCTATACGCTGCATCAGGTCACCGCGAGCGTCGTCACCTGGGACCTGCTGCTCGTTCCGTTCCACGCGACCCGTACGACGCTTGGCGACCCGATCGCCTCGCTGATTCCCGTTCTCCTCTATATGCTGCTTCTGTGGGGCGCGATGGAATGGCTGCGCCGCAAGCGGTGGTTCGTGAAAGTCTGAACTGGCCGAGAATACCTCTTGATGAGACCAATATAACCTATATAGTACCAGACAGGATCCGGCGCGGCCGGCAAGCGGATGGAACGGGAGGGCGATGCACATGGCGGCGGGCTCGGCATTGGCCGGCGGCGCGACCCGGATGGAGTGCGAGGCGGCCGAGGCCGGCGCGGCAGTCGCCCGCATGCTCGCCGCGAACGGCGAGGCCTTCGCCGCGATCGGTGCGCGGCTGCGCGCCGCGCCCCCTTCGGCCGTGGTCACCTGCGCGCGCGGCTCGTCGGACCATGCCGCGACCTATGCCAAGTATCTGATCGAGACGCGCACCGGCGTCCCGGTCGCTTCCGCCGCCCTGTCGGTCGCGTCGCTCTATGATGCGCCGGTCGCGCCCGGCAACCGGCTGTGCCTCGCCATCTCGCAATCGGGCAAGAGCCCCGACCTGCTCGCCACCGTTGCCCAACATCGCGCGGCCGGTGCCTTCGTCGTCGCAATGGTCAATGCCGAGGAAGCGCCGCTGCGCGACCTCGCGGATGTCGTGATCGCGCTCAGCGCCGGCCCCGAGCAGTCGGTCGCGGCGACCAAATCCTATATCTGCTCGCTCGCCGCCATCGCGGCGCTCACCGGGGCCTGGGCGGAGGATGCCGAACTGGTCGCGGCCGTCGATGCGCTCCCCGCCCGGCTCGAAGCGGCGTGGCAGCTCGACTGGTCCCCCGCCGTGCGCGCGCTGGCCGACGCCGACAACCTCTTCGTGCTCGGTCGCGGCTATGGCTATGGCATCGCGCAGGAAGCGGCGCTCAAGTTCAAGGAGACCTGCGCGCTCCATGCGGAAAGCTTCAGCGCGGCCGAGGTGCGCCACGGCCCGATGGCGATCGTGGGGCGCGACTTCCATGTTCTCGCCCTGGGCGGCAGCGACCGCGCGGGTGCCAGCGTGCGCGAAACGGTTGCCGAGTTCCGCAAGCGCGGCGCGGGGGTATTGCTCGCTGATCCGGATGCGGCCGACGCCGATCTACCCGCGCTCGCCGGCCATCCCGCGATCGAGCCGATCCTGATGGTTCAGAGCTTCTATCGCATGGCCAATGCACTCTCGCTCGCGCGCGGCTGCGACCCCGACCAGCCGCCGCATCTCAACAAGGTGACCGAGACCCTATGATCGTCCGGATCCGCAACGGGCGCATCGCAACCGCCTCCGCCGTGCTCGACGGCGCCGACATCCGTGTCGAAGGCGGCCGCGTGGTGGCGATCGATCCGGCAGGACGGGAGCGGGCCGACGCCGCGCTCGACCTCGACGGGGGCTGGCTGTTGCCCGGCTTCATCGACACCCAGGTCAACGGCGGCGGCGGCGTGCTGTTCAACGACCAGGCCGATGTCGATGCGATCGCCGCGATCGGCGCCGCGCATGCCCGTTTCGGCACGACCGCCTTCCTGCCCACGCTGATCAGCGACACCCCGGCGCAGATCGCCGAGGCCCTCGACGCGGTCGACACCGCGATCGCCCGCGGCGTGCCGGGCGTGGTCGGCATCCATGTCGAGGGGCCGTTCATCAACGAGGTCAAGCGCGGCATCCACGAGGCGCATCGCATCCGTCGGCTCGACGCCGAAATGCTCGCGCTGCTCACCGCGCCGCGGCGGGGCAAGGTGATGCTCACCCTCGCCCCGGAGATGTGCGACGAGACGGACATCCGTACGCTGGTCGCGCATGGCGTGATCGTCAGCGCCGGCCACACCAACGCCAGCTATGACCAGGCCAGGCGCGCGATCGATGCGGGGGTCACGGGCATCACGCATCTCTTCAACGCGATGTCGCCGCTGCATCATCGCGGCCCCGGCGTGGTTGGCGCGGCGTTCGATTCGGACGTGTGGTGCGGGCTGATCGTCGACGATGCGCATCTCCATCCCGCGGTGGTGCGCGTCGCGGTCAAGGTGAAGGGGATCGAGCGGTTGATGCTGATCACCGACGCGATGCCCAGTGTCGGCACGAACGACACCGATTTCATGCTCCAGGGCAAGCATATCGTGGTGCGCGACGGGGTCTGCGTGTTCGAGGACGGCACTCTCGCCGGGACGCATCTCGACATGGCCTCGGCGCTGCGCAACACCGTCGAGGTGACCGGGCTGTCCGTCCCCGAAGTCGCCGTGATGGCGAGCACCACGCCGGCGCATTTCCTGGCGCTGGGCGGGACGCATGGCGGGATCGCGCCAGGCATGCGTGCCGACTGGGTCTGGCTCGGCGCGGATCTCGAGCCGCGCGGTACCTGGATCGGCGGCGCGCCTGCGGCCGAGCCCTTCCCCGCCCTCGCCCGCGCGGCACGATAAAGGATCCGCGGCACGATGGCGTTGATCATCACTTCGCCGCTGCGGGGCCGGGCCGTCCCGCTCGACAAGGTGCCCGATCCCGTCTTCGCGCAGCGCATGATGGGGGACGGGGTCGCGATCCACCCCCTCGGCGATACGGTCCATGCGCCGTTCGACGGCGAGGTGGTGACTCTGCACGATTCGGCGCACGCCGTGTCGCTGCGCAGCGCCGAGGGGGCGGAAGTGCTGATCCATGTCGGCCTCGACACCGTCGCGCTGAAGGGCCGCGGCTTCACGCCGCTGGTCAAGGCGGGCGACAGCGTCGCGCGCGGCGATCCGCTGATCCGCTTCGACCTCGACGCGGTCGCGCTCGCTGCGACCAGTCTCGTCACCCCGGTGATCGTCACCAACGCCGAGGCGTTCACCATCACCCGCCGCACGCTCGATCAGGCGGTCGGCGCGTGCGAAGAGCTGATGGCGCTGATTCCCGCGAAAATCGCGCCGCGGCGCTGGTCCGACGACGGCACGGTGATCGCGGAAAAGGTCGCGCTCGCGCTGCCCCATGGCATCCATGCGCGTCCCGCCGCGCGGCTCGGCGAGTGCGCGCGCGGCTTCGCGGCCGAGGTGCATCTCGTCAGCGGGGACAAGCGCGGCGACGCGCGCAGCACCGTCGCCCTGCTCGCGCTCGGCACCCGGTTCGGCGATGAAGTAACGGTTGAGGCGCGCGGCGACGACGCCGAGGCCGCGCTCGCGGCGATCGTCGCGCTGCTCGGCTCCGACATGGGCGAGGCCGCGCCACCGCCTGCGCCATTGGCGCCGGTTACCGCACAGCCGCTCGAACCCGGCCAGATCGGCGGCGTCATCGCATCTCCCGGTCTCGCCATGGGTCCAGCCGCCGGCCTGCGCCAGACTGCGATCGCGGTCGAGCGCGAAGGCAAGGGCGCCGACACCGAACGCGCCGCGCTCGCCGCCGCGCGCGCCGAGGTCCGCGAGCGGATTGCCGCGCGAGCCGAGGCCGAGAGCAGCCAGGTCGCCGCGGTGATGCGCGCGCATCTCGCGCTGCTCGACGACCCCCAGCTCGCCACAGCCGCCGAGGCCCGCATCGCCGCGGGCACCAGCGCGGGCTTCGCCTGGCGCGGCGCCGTCCACGACCAGATCGACGCGCTCCGCGCAACCGGCAACGCGCACCTGATCGAGCGGATCGACGATCTGGTCGATATCGAACGTCAGGTGCTCGGCGTGCTGACCGGCGCGCGCGCCGACGCCCACGCGATTCCCCCGGGCGCGATCCTCGTCGCCGACGACCTCCTGCCCTCGCAGCTGGTCACGCTCGCCGCGCACAAGCCCGCCGGGATCGCCCTCACGCGCGGCGGGCCGACCTCGCATGTCGCGATCCTCTGCGCCGGGATGGGGCTGCCCGCCCTGGTGGCGATGGGCGACGCGCTCGACGGCGTCGCGGACGGCGCGATGCTGTTGCTGGATGCCGAGGCGGGCCACGCCACGATCGCGCCCGCGCCTCAGGTCGCGCAGGCCTTTGCCGACCGCCTCGCCGCTCGCGCAGCACGCCGCCAAGCAGCGCGCACCGCTGCCGGCGAAGCCTGTCACACCGCCGACGGCACCCGCATCGAGCTGGTCGCCAATCTCGGTAGCGTCGAGGACGCGCACGCTGCAGCGGCGCAGGGCGCGGAAGGTTCGGGCCTGGTGCGCACCGAGTTCCTGTTCCTCGGCCGCGGCGACGCGCCGTCGGAGGAAGAGCAGCTCGCCATCTATCAGGGCATCGCCGATGCGCTGCCCGGGCGGCCCGTGATCATCCGCCTGCTCGACGTCGGCGGCGACAAGCCTGCCGCCTATATCCCGATCGACGCCGAGGAGAATCCGGCGCTCGGCCAGCGCGGTATCCGCGTCGGCCTCGCACATCCGGACCTGCTCGAAACCCAGATCCGCGCGATCCTCCGCGTGCGGCCTGCCGGCCAGTGCAAGATCATGCTGCCGATGGTCGCAAGCGTCGCCGAAGTCCGCGCGGTGCGCGGGATCGTCGATCGCCTGCGCGGCGAGCTCGGCATCGAGACGCCGGTCGAGCTCGGGGTGATGGTCGAGACCCCGGCGGCCGCGATCACCGCCGACCTGCTCGCCGCCGAGGCGGGCTTCCTGTCGATCGGCACCAACGACCTCACCCAATATGTCCTGGCGATGGACCGCGGCAATCCGGCGGTCGCGGCCGGAGTCGACGCGATGCATCCGGCCGTGCTGCGCATGATCGCCGAGACCTGCCGCCGCGCGGGCGCGAAGGGCCGCTGGGTCGGGGTGTGCGGCGGCCTCGCCTCCGACCCGGCAGCGGTGCCGATCCTGATCGGGCTCGGCGCGACCGAGCTGTCGACGGTTCCCGGCTTCGTGCCCGAGGCGAAGGCGATCGTGCGCGGCGTCGCGCTCGCCGACGCCCGCGCGCATGCCGAACGCGCGCTGCAATGCACCTCCGCCGCCGAAGTCCGCGCGCTCGCCCGCGCGTTCGAGGAGTCCCGCTCATGAGAAAGATCCTCGAGACGCTCCAGCCGCTCGGCCGCGCGCTGATGCTGCCGATCGCGGTACTGCCGATCGCCGGCCTGCTGCTGCGCATCGGCCAGCCCGACCTGCTCGACATCGCCTTTATCTCGGCCGCGGGCGCGGCGATCTTCGACAATCTCGGGATTCTGTTCGCGATCGGCGTCGCGGTCGGCTTCGCGCGCGACGGCAATGGCGCGGCGACGCTGGCGGGGGTCACCTGCTATCTCGTCACCACTACCGGCGCGCAGACCTTTCTCGCCGCGCCGCCCGAGATCGGCGCGGGCCTGCCCGAAGCGGCGGCGACGCTCGCCGCCAAGAACTGGGCCGTGACTCAGGTCGACAAGCTCGAGGTGCCGATCGGCATCCTCTCCGGCCTGATCGGCGGCAAATTCTACAATCGCTTCGCGACGATCGCGCTGCCCGAGTATCTCGCATTTTTCGGCGGCCGCCGCTTCGTGCCGATCGCCGCGGGCGTCGCCGGGCTGCTGCTCGCCGCGCTCGTCGGCGGCGCCTATGCGCATATCAGCGCGGGGCTCGACACGGCGAGCCGCGCGGTCGTCAACTCGGGCGAGATCGGGCTGTTCGCCTATGGCGTCCTCAACCGGCTGCTGATCGTCACCGGGCTGCACCACATCATCAACAACGTCGCCTGGTTCGTGATCGGCGATTATGTCGGCGCGACCGGCGACCTCAGGCGCTTCTTCGCGGGTGACCCCGGTGCGGGCGCGTTCATGTCGGGCTTCTTCCCGGTGATGATGTTCGGCCTGCCCGCCGCCTGCCTCGCCATGTATCACGAGGCGCGGCCCGAGCGGCGCAAGGCGGTGGGCGGCATGCTCTTCAGCCTCGCCTTCACCAGCTTCCTCACCGGCGTGACCGAGCCGATCGAGTTCAGCTTCATGTTCCTGGCGCCGGTGCTCTACGCGATCCACGCGCTGCTCACCGGGCTCGCGATGGCGCTGATGAACCTGCTCGGCGTCAAGCTCGGCTTCGGCTTCTCGGCCGGGCTGTTCGACTATGTGCTGAACTTCAGCCTGTCGACGCGGCCGTGGCTGCTGCTGCCGATCGGCGCGGCTTACGCATTGCTCTATTACGGGCTGTTCCGGCTGTTCATCCGCAAGCTCGACCTGGCGACGCCGGGGCGCGAGAAAGGCGAGGCCACCGAGACCGAAACGGCGAGCGCCGGCAATGCACGCGGCGCCGCCTTCGTGAAGGCGCTGGGCGGCCCGGCCAACCTCACCAGCGTCGACGCCTGCACCACGCGCCTGCGCCTGATCGTCGCGGACAACCAGGCGATCGACGATGCGGCGCTGACCGCACTCGGCGCGCGCGGGATCATCCGCCCCTCGGCCAACGCGGCGCAGGTCGTGCTCGGCCCGCTCGCGGATCTGGTGGCGGAGGAGATTCGCGGGGCGCTGGGAGAACAGGGGACGGTGCAGGCCGAGCGCCCCATGATCGAAGCGCCGGCCGACAGCCCCGCCCTTCCGCTCGCGATCGTCCAGGCGCTCGGCGGCGATGCCAATATCCGGTCGCGGCGGCAGCTCCACGGCCGCCTGCGGGTCGAGGTGGACGATAGCGGCCAGGTCGACCAGCCGGCGCTCGCCGCCGCGAGCCATGGCGTCGCCGAGCCACAGCCGCGAGTCTATCACATCCTCAGCGAGTGACCCATCCGATCAGGCGGGGTGGACCGTAAGGCGGTACCCCACCCCCGGCTCGTTCAGCAGCAGCCGGGGCCGCGCTGCATCGCGTTCGAGCTTCTGGCGCAGGTTGCGCACGACAATACGCAGATACTCGACGCGGTCGAGATGCGCGGGCCCCCACACGGTCTTGAGCAATTGGGCATGGGTGATGACGCGGTCGGGCCGCTTCGCCAGCTCGGCCAGCACCTCATATTCCTTGGGCGAGAGATGCACCTCGGCACCGCCGCGCAGGACGCGGCGATGCTCGAGGTCGATCTCGACATCGTCCGCGCACACCGACTGCAGCTCCGCGCCATTGGCATTGCGGTGGCGCAGCGCGGTGCGGATGCGGGCGAGCAGCTCCTCGGTATCGAACGGCTTGACCACATAGTCGTCGGCACCGAGGTCGAGCGCGGTCACTTTCTCCGCGGTGTTCTCGCGCGCGGAGACGACCAGGATCGGCGCAGGCGTGCGCGCGCGGACGAGCTGGATCAGCTCCAGCCCGTCGCGGTCGGGCAGCCCGAGGTCGAGCAGCACTGCGCCGGGCCGGTCGATGTCCACCGCCGACAGCCCCTCGCGCGCGGTCGCGGCCTGGACCACCTGATAGCCTGCCCGCTCCAGCGTCACCGCCAGCAGCCGGCGGATCGCCGGATCGTCCTCGATCACGAGCAGCTTGTCGGCATTCGGCATCGACACAGGTTTACGGCCGCGCGGGCATCCGGTCGAGCGCGAGATTGAGCGCCAGCACGTTCACCCGCTTCTCGCCCAGCACGCCGAGCAGCGGCGTCTCGACATGGCGCCGCACCTGATCCTCGATTACCGCCACCGGCACGCCGCGCGCCGCCGCGACGCGCGCCGCCTGCGACAAGGCCGCCTCGGGGCTGAGATGGGGGTCCAGCCCCGAGGCGGAGGCCGTCACCAGATCGGCGGGGACCGATTGTCCTGGTGCAGGAAGCTGCGCGGCGACATCGGCCTTCACCCGGTCGACCAGCGCCTGGCTCGCCGGACCGAGGTTCGATCCGGCCGAGGCGGCGGCGTCGTAGCCGTCGCTGCCCGCGGCGGAGGGGCGGCCGTGAAAATAACGCGCGCCGGTGAACTTCTGGCCGAGCAGCGCGGAGCCGATGACGCGGCCGTCACGCTCGATCAGGCTGCCATTGGCCTGATAGGGGAAGGCGAGCTGGCCGATGCCGGTGAGCAGAGCCGGATAGGCGAGCCCGGTGAGCGCCGCGAACAGCAGCGTCATCACGATGGCGGGGCGAAACGCGGATTTGAGATCGTCGAGCATATGAATGTCCTCACGCCAGACCCAGGCCGGAGACGGCAAGGTCGATGAGCTTGATGCCGATGAACGGGGCGACGAGGCCGCCCAGCCCGTAGATTGCGAGGTTGCGCGCGAGCAGCGGGCCCGCCGCCATCGGGCGATAGGTCACGCCCTTGAGCGCCAGCGGCACCAGGCACGGGATGATCAGCGCGTTGAAGATGATCGCCGAGAGGATCGCGCTCTCCGGCGAACCCAGCCCCATCACATTGAGCACCCCGAGCCCCGGATAGAGCGCGACGAACATCGCGGGGATGATCGCGAAGTACTTCGCCACGTCGTTGGCGACCGAGAAGGTGGTGAGCGCCCCGCGCGTCATCAGCAGCTGCTTGCCGAGGCCGACGACCTCGATCAGCTTGGTCGGGTCGCTGTCGAGATCGACCATGTTGCCCGCCTCGCGCGCCGCCTGCGTGCCGGTGTTCATCGCCACGCCGACATCGGCCTGGGCGAGCGCGGGCGCGTCGTTGGTGCCGTCGCCGCACATCGCGACCAGCCGCCCGCCCTGCTGCTCCTTGCGGATCAGCTCGAGCTTGTCCTCGGGCGTCGCCTCGGCGAGGAAATCGTCGACCCCAGCCTCGGCGGCGATCGCGGCGGCGGTGAGCGGGTTGTCGCCGGTGATCATCACGGTGCGGATGCCCATGCGGCGCAGCTCGGCGAAGCGCTCGCGGATGCCCGCCTTGATCACGTCCTTCAATGCGACGGCACCGAGGAGCTTGCCGTCCTGCGCGACCGCCAGCGGAGTCATGCCGCCGCGCGCGATCTCGTCGGTGATGCGGCGCAGCTCGGCGGCGGCGGGGGTATCGGCAAGGCCGGGATTGGCGCGCAGGATCGAATCGACCGCGCCCTTCTGGATCAGGCCGACGCCGCTCCTGACGCCCGAGATGCGGGTCTGCGCGGTGAAGGGGATGACCTCGCTGCCCGCGGGCAGGTCGTGCGTGGAGATGCCATGCTTTTCGCGCGCCAGGATCACGATCGAGCGGCCCTCGGGCGTCTCGTCGGCGAGGCTAGCAAGCAAGGCGGCGCTGGCGAGCTGGTTGGTGCCGACGCCGGATAGCGGGCGGAACTCGCTCGCCGCGCGGTCGCCGATGGTGATCGTGCCGGTCTTGTCGAGCAGCAGCGTGTCGATGTCGCCCGCCGCCTCGACCGCGCGGCCCGACTTGGCGAGCACGTTGAAGCGCACCAGCCGGTCCATGCCCGCGATGCCGATCGCCGAGAGCAGCGCGGCAATCGTCGTCGGGATCAGCGTGATGAGCAGCGCCGCCAGGATCGCGACAGGCACGCTGCCGCGGGCATAGCTGGCGAAGCCGGGGATCGTGCTCACCGCGATCAGGAAGATGATGGTGAGGCCGACCAGCAGGATCGTCAGCGCGATCTCGTTCGGTGTCTTCTGCCGCTCGGCGCCTTCGACCAGCGCGATCATGCGGTCGAGGAAGCCCTGGCCCGGCTCCTGGGTCACGCGCACCTTGATCCGGTCGGAGATGACGCGCGTGCCTGCGGTCACCGCCGATCGGTCGCCGCCCGCCTCGCGGATCACCGGTGCGCTCTCGCCGGTGATCGCCGCCTCGTTGACGCTGGCGACGCCCTCGACCACCTCGCCGTCGGCAGGGATCAGATCTCCGGTCTCGACCAGCACCAGCTCGCCCGCGCTCAGCCGGCTCGCGGGGACCAGCTCATAGGTGTCGCCGACGCCGAGCAGCAGCTTGGCGCGCAGATCCGCCTTGGTCTCGCGCAGGCTGGCAGCCTGGGCGCGACCGCGGCCCTCGGCCAGCGCCTCGGCGAAGGTGCCGAACAGCACGGTCAGCCACAGCCAGACGATGAGCTGGAGCTGGAACGGCAGCGAGAGCTTCTCGCCGCCCCGCACGAGCAGGACGGTGAGGAGCAGCGCCACCACGGCGGTCGTGAAGAGCACCGGGTTGCGGACCAGCTGGCGCGGGGCGAGCTTGCGGAACGCGTCGCCGATCGCTGGAACGACCAGGTCGGCCTTGAAGATCGAGGATGTCGTCATGGCGATTGCCTTCAGAACAGCTGGCCGCCGGCCATCGCGAGATGATCCGCGATCGGGCCGAGGGCCAGCGACGGGAGGAAGGTGAGTCCGCCCAGGATGAGGATGATGCCGACCAGCAGGCCGACCCACAGGCCGCCCGTGGTCGGGAAGGAGCCGGCGGAGGCGGGGGTGTACTTCTTCGCCGCGAGGCTGCCCGCGATGGCGAGCACCGGAACGATCACGAAGAAGCGGCCGAGCCACATCGCGACCCCGAGCAGGCCGTTGTACCACGGCGTGCCGGCGGTGAGCCCGGCAAAGGCCGAGCCGTTGTTGCCGGTGCCCGAGGCGAAGGCATAGAGGATCTCGGTGAAGCCGTGCGGTCCCTTGTTGAGCGGCCCGGCGAGCCCGTCGGGCATCACCGCTGACAATGCGGTCATGCCGAGGATGCACAGCGGCGCGATCGCGATGGCGAGCACCGCCAGCTTGACCTCGCGCGCCTCGATCTTCTTGCCGACATATTCGGGCGTGCGCCCGACCATCAGCCCGGCGACGAACACCGCGAGGATCGCGAACAAGAGGAAGCCGTAGATGCCCGCGCCGACTCCGCCGACCACGACTTCGCCGAGCTGCATGTTGAACAGCGGGACCAGGCCGCCCAATGCGGTGAAGCTGTCGTGCATCGCATTGACCGCGCCGCACGAGGCGGCAGTGGTGACCGCGGCGAACAGCACGCTGCCGACGATGCCGAAGCGGACTTCCTTGCCCTCCATATTGCCGCCCGGGATGCCCAGCGCATGGAGGTTGGGATTGCCCGCCGCTTCCGCCCAGTAGGCGATGGCGACGCCGGCAAGGAACAGGATCGCCATCGCGGCGAGGATCGCCCAGCCCTGGCGCGTGTCGCCCACCGCCTTGCCGAAGGTCCAGGTGAGGCCCACCCCGATCAGGAAGATCGACAGCATCTGCACCAGGTTGGTGAACGCGGTCGGGTTCTCGAACGGATGCGAGCTGTTGGCGTTGAAGAAGCCGCCGCCATTGGTGCCGAGCATCTTGATCGCTTCCTGCGAGGCGACCGGGCCGAGCGCGATGTTCTGCTGCGCGCCCTCCACCGTCGTGGCGACGGTCATCGCGTCGAAGGTCTGCGGCACGCCGCTCGCGATGAGGAAGAGCGCGTAGAGGATGCAGGCCGGGAGCAGCAGGTAAAGTGTGACCCGGGTCATGTCGGCCCAGAAATTGCCCACGCCCTTCGCCTCGCGCCGCGCGAAGCCGCGGAACAGCGCGAAGGCGATGGCGATGCCGGTCGCGGCGCTCAGGAAATTGTGGATCGCGAAGCCCAGCATCTGGCTGAGATTGGTCATCGCCACCTCGCCGGCATACCATTGCCAGTTGGTGTTGGTGGTGAAGCTGATCGCGGCGTTCATCGCCCCGTCCGGCCCGATCGCGCCGAGGCCGCGCGGGTTCATCGGCAGCACCGCCTGCAGCCGCAGGATCGCGTAGGTCAGCAGCAGCAGGGCAAGGTTGAACAGGAGCATGTGCAGCGCGTAGCGGCGCCAGCCCTGCTCCTCGTTCGGGTCGATCCCCGAGAGGCGGTAGAAGCCGCGCTCGACGGGGCCGAGCACGGCGTGGAGCGGCGTGCGCCGCCCCTCGTAAAGCGCATGGAGCCACATGCCCATCGGCTTGGCCAGCGCGGCGAGGATGGCGACGAAGAGCGCGATCAGCGCCCAGCCAGTCAGGGTCATCGTGCGTCCCCCGTCAGAATTTCTCGGGCCGCAGCAGCGCCGCGACCAGATAGGCGAGCAGGCCGAGCGCGGTGAGCCCGGCGAGAATGAGGTGAGTCGTCATGCGTCAGGCTCCGTCGCACAGGCGGACGAAGGCCAGCGTCAATGCGACCAGCCCGCCCAGAATGGCGAGCCACAGAAGGTCCAGCATCGGATCGGTCCCGTTGTCGCCGCCCCGAATGGCGGCCCGGCCGCTCACCTAGGGACGGAGGGCGTAAAGGTTCGACGGCGAATGCGGCCGCGGCGCATTAAGAAAGCATAAGCATCGCGCGGCCGGGCGTGGCGCAATGTCGGCGCGCGGCGTAAGGACGGCGCATGCCATCCGACGACCAGCGCCCCTCCCCCGAAGCCCTGCTGCGCGCGGCCAGGCGGGAAGCGCGCGGCAAGCTCAAGATCTTCCTCGGCGCGGCGCCGGGCGTGGGCAAGACCTTCGAGATGCTGCGCGAGGGCGCCGAACGGCTCAGCGCGGAGGTGGATGTCGTCGTCGCAGTCGTCGACACCCATGGCCGCGCCGAGACCGAGGCGCTGACCGCGCCGTTCGAGATCATCCCGCGCCGCACGATCGACTATCGCGGGCACAAGCTCACCGAGATGGATCTCGACGCGGTGCTCGCCCGCCGCCCGGCGCTCGCGCTGGTCGACGAGTTCGCCCACACCAATGTCGAGGGCAGCCGCCATCCCAAGCGCTGGCAGGACGTGATGGAGCTGCTCGACGCGGGCATCGACGTCTACACCACGCTCAACATCCAGCATGTCGAGAGCCTCAACGACGTCGTCGCCAGCTTCACCCGCGTGCGCGTGCGCGAGACCGTGCCCGACGGGGTGTTCGAGGGCGCCGAGATCGAGGTGGTCGACCTGCCCCCCGACGAGCTGATCGAGCGGCTCAAGGACGGCAAGGTCTATATCCCCGACGAGGCCTCGCGCGCGCTCGGCCACTTCTTCTCCAAGCCCAATCTGTCGGCATTGCGCGAGATGGCGCTGCGCCGCGCCGCGCTCAGCATCGACCAGGCGCTGGTCGAGCATCTCGACGAGGGCGCCCTGCCCGGCACCTATGCCGGCGGCGAGCGCGTACTCGTCGCGGTCAGCGAGCTGCCCGGCGCGGACGCGATCGTGCGCGCGGCGAAGCGGCTCGCCGATGCGCTCAAGGCGCCGTGGCAGGCGGTCTATATCGAGACGCCGCGCGCGCAGCGGCTGAGCGAGGAGGCCAAGCGCCGCGTCGCCGAGACACTGCGGCTGGCGGCGACACTGGGCGCGACGATCGCGACGCTGCCGGCGGAGCGGGTGATCGACGGCCTCGCCCAGCATGTCCGCGACACGCGCGCGACTCAGCTGGTGCTGGGCAAGTCGGTGCGAAGCTGGTGGTTCGAGCTGCGCCACGGCTCGGTCGTGGCGGCGATGCTGCGCGCGCGCGACGGGCTCGCCGTGCACGTCATCCCCTCCGCGCCGGGCATCGCCGCGAACGAGGCGAGCGGGTCGGGCCAGGGCTGGGGGCCGGGCTCCGCCTATCTCATCGTCACGGCGCTGGTGGCGGGGGCGACGCTGCTCGGCCATCTCGCCGAGCCGCTGATCGGGCTGGCCGGGGTGGACCTGATCTTCCTGCTGCCAGTGATCCTCGCATCGAACCGTTACGGGCTGCGGCCCGGGCTCGCGGCCGGACTGCTGTCGGCGCTCGCCTATAATTTCTTCTTCCTGCCGCCGCTGCACACCTTCACCATCGCCGATCCGCGCAGCGTCCTCACGCTGTTCGTGCTGATGGGGGTCGCCGCGTTCACCGCGCATCTCGCGGGCCGGCTCAAGACCCGGGCGACGATCGGCGCCCGCAGCGCGCTGGAGAATGCGGCGGTCGCCGCGTTCGGCCAGTCGCTCGCGCGCGTGTCCGACTGGCAGTCGACGAGCGAGGTCGTGTGCACCGAGCTGGCGGCGCTGTTCGACCTCCAGGTCGTGCTGCTCAACGAGCGCGAGGGGGTGCTGACGATCGTCGCCGCGTCCCCGCCCGGCGCCACGCTCAGCCCGGTCGATCGGGCGGCGGCGGAGTGGAGCTGGTCGCGCGGCGAGCTCGCCGGCAGCGGCACCGCGACGCTCAACGCCGCGGACTGGCAATTCCATCCGCTCAAGACCGCACTCGGCGTGCTCGCGGTCGTCGGCCTCTCGCACGGCGACGGCCGCGATCCGGTCAGCGCCGATCGCGCGGTGCTGCTGCAGACGCTGCTCGGCCAGGCGGCGCTGGCGCACGAGCGGCTGAGCCTCGAGAGCCAGGTGCGCGAGGTGGCGCTGCTCAAGGAGCGCGACCGGCTGCGCGCGGCGCTCTTGTCCTCCATCGGGCATGACCTGCGCACGCCGCTGACCGCCGTTTCCGGGGCGATCGATGCGATTGCGGCCGAGCACCCGGACGCCGAGACGATCCCCCTCGCCCGCACCGAAGTGGCGCGTCTGCGCCGTTTCCTCGACAATCTCGTCGACATGATCCGCATCGATTCGGGCGCGCTCACCTTGTCGCTCGAGCCGATCGACCTGACCGACGCGGTCGGCAGCGCGGTCCACGATCTCAAGGAAGCGCTGCGCGGCAAGCATATCGACCTCAAGGTGCCCGCCAACCTGCCGCTGGTGCGGGCGGATCCGACATTGCTGCACCACATCCTCATCAACCTGCTCGCCAACGCCGCGCAGCATGGCGGGGGTGACGGCCGGATCGTGATCGAGGGGCGGCGCACCCCCGACAACGTCGAGCTTGCGATCCGCGACCATGGCCGCGGCCTTCTGCCCGGCATGGAGCATCGCGTCTTCGATACCTTCGCGCAGGGCGAAGGCGGCGACCGGCATGGCGGCAGCGGGCTCGGGCTCGCCATCGTCAAGGGTTTCGCCGACGCGATGCAGGTCGGCGTGCGAGCGGCGAATCACCCCGATACCGGCGCGGTGTTCACCCTGGTCTTCTCGCAGATCGCCGACGTCTGACCGCGGCCCATCGTCGCCTCCCCGCTCCGACGACCCGTCCCGGCGCGGTCCGGCCAGGCGCGCCCTGCTCGCGACACCCAGTGGCTCGACTTCACTTTCATATATGATATGAACTTGCAAAATAGAGTCGGAGAGGCGGGATGGGGGCTGCAAGCGGGCATGGGATCGGACGCCGCGCGCTTCTGTTGAGCGGCGCCGGCATCGCGGCCGGACTGGGTCTCCTTCCGGCCCGAGGTTCGGCACGCGGCTCGCGCCCAAATCCGCACGAGCTATGGTATAGGGCGCCGGCCAGGGAATGGGTCGAGGCGCTGCCCGTCGGCAATGGCCGCATCGGCGCGATGGTGTTCGGCGGCACCGCCGCGGAGCAGCTCCAGCTCAACGAGGACACGCTGTGGGCCGGAGCCCCCTATGACCCGGTCAATCCGCGCGCGAAGGCCAGCATGGCGGCGCTGCGCGAACTGATCTTCGACAGGAAATATGCGGAGGCGGAGAAACTCGCCAACGCCGACATCATGGCGATCCCGCGGCGTCAGGCGCCGTACCAGACCGTCGGCAGCCTGATGATCGAAATGCCGGACATCGCCGCCGCGCCGGTCACCGGCTATCGCCGCGCGCTCGACATCGACAGCGCCGTCGCCGAGACGCGCTTCGTCGCGAACGGCGTCACCTTTCACCGCCATGTGGTCGCCTCGCCGGCCGATCAGGTGATTGCGGTCCATCTCACCGCCAGCCGCCCCGGCGCGATCGACGCGCGGCTCGCCTTCACCTGCCCGCTCAAGACCTGGCAGGCGGCCCCCGAGGGGGACGACACGTTCGTCCTGTCGGGGCGCAACGACCCGCATTTCGGTATCCCCGGCGCGCTGCGCTTCGAGGCGCGGCTCAAGGCGATCGCGCGCGGCGGCCGCGTGCGCGGCGACGGCAATGCGCTCCGCATCGAGGGCGCGGACGAGGTGACGCTGCTGATCGCGATGTCGACGAGCTATCGCCGCTACGACGACGTCTCGGGCGATCCCGCGGCGATCACCCGCGCGCAGATCGCCGCCGCGGCGCGCAAGCCGTTCGCGCGCATCGCCGCCGACACCGCCGCCGAGCACCGCCGCCTGTTCCGCCGCGTGGCGATCGACCTCGGGACCACCGCCGCGGCCGCGCTCCCCACCGACCAGCGCATCCGCTCGGAGACGGTCGACGACCCCGCGCTCACCGCGCTCTACTTCCAATATGGCCGCTATCTGCTGATCTGCTCCTCGCGCCCGGGCAGCCAGCCCGCCAACCTCCAGGGCATCTGGAACGACAAGACCAGCCCGCCCTGGGGCAGCAAATACACCGTCAACATCAATACCGAGATGAACTACTGGCCGGCCCAGCCGACCGCGCTGCCCGAATGCGTCGAGCCGCTGATCCGCATGGTGAGCGAGATCGCGCAGACGGGTGCGCGGACGGCGCGCGACATGTACGGCGCGCGCGGCTGGGTCACGCATCACAACACCGACCTGTGGCGCGCCACCGCGCCGATCGACAGCGCCTTTTACGGCCTGTGGCCCACCGGCGGGGCGTGGCTGGCCACGCATTTGTGGGAGCATTACGAATACAATCCGGACCCGGCGTTTCTGGAACGCGTCTTCCCGATCCTGCACGGGGCGGCGCTGTTCTTCCTCGACACGCTGCAGACCGATCCCGAGACCGGCCATCTCGTCACCAACCCCTCGATCTCGCCCGAGCTCGGCCATGGCCGCGGCTCGTCGCTGATCCACGGTCCGACGATGGACATGCAGATCCTCAGCGACCTGTTCGACCAGACCTGCGCGGCCGCGCGCATCCTAGGCAAGGAGGACGAGACCACGCGCCAGTTCGCGCAGGCGCGCGCGCGGCTGCTGCCGATGAAGATCGGCGCGCAGGGCCAGCTCCAGGAATGGCCCTATGACTGGGATGCCACCTCGGTCGATCTGCATCATCGCCACGTCTCGCACCTTTACGGGCTGCATCCGAGCCGCCTGATCGACGTCGATCGCACGCCCGCGCTCGCCGCGGCGGCCAGGCGCACGCTCGAGATCCGCGGCGACGAGGCGACCGGCTGGGCGACCGCGTGGCGGATCAACCTGTGGGCGCGGCTGCGCGACGGCGCGCGGGCGCACAAGATCCTGCGCTTCCTGCTCGGGCCCAAGCGTACCTATCCCAACATGTTCGACGCGCACCCGCCCTTCCAGATCGACGGCAATTTCGGCGGCACCGCCGGAATCGTCGAGATGCTCGTCCAGAACCATGGCGAGACGATCGAGCTGCTTCCGGCACTCCCCCCCGCCTGGCCGAGCGGATCGGTGCGCGGCCTGCGCACGCGCGGCGGCTGCACGCTCGACCTCGCCTGGCGCAACGGACGGCTGGAGCGCGCGCGGATCGCGGGGCGCATTCCCGGCGTCCGCACCGTGATCCTCGGCGGCAAGCGCCGCACGGTCCGCGTCGGGCCCGGCCGCACCGTCACGCTGCGTGCGGACCAGTTCGCATGATCGCTGGGCTAGGCCGCGCTCTCCGGCGTCCAGCCGAGCCCGGTCGAGATGCGCAGTACGGCGTCGCGCAGCAGCAGCCGGGTCTCCTCGAGCGTGGTGCGCTGCGACCCGTCGATCATCACCAGGAACGGGATGGTCAGCGCCGCGGCGACCTGCCCGTCGATGCCGAACACGGGATAGCTGATGTCGGTGACGCCCGAGGTCCGCGCGCTCGGCTGCATCTCGTAGCCCTGCATGCGCACCACCTCCAGCCGCTGGCCCAGCCGATCGCGCAGCGCCGTGTCGCTGCCGGTCAGCGCCTCGACAATCGCTCCGCGCCGCTCCGCCGCCGCGAAGGCGAGCAGGACATGCCCCGAGCAGCTCGTGACCAGATCGATCGTCGCGCCGAGCCGCATGCCGAAGCCGACCGAGCCGATATTCTCCTGCCGCTGCACGACCAGCCCGAACTCCTCGCCGCGCACCACCAGGTGGCAGGACTGGTTGGTGGCGATCGCCAGCTCGTGCATCACGGGCGCCGCGACATGGCTGAGCGACTGCGCCGGCGTGGCGCGAAAGGCGACGTCGAGCATGCGATAGGTGACGCTGTAGCGGTCGCTGGCGAGGTCCTTGCGCAGCCAGCGCCGCCGCTCCATCACCACGATCACGCGGAAGATCTCGCTGATCGAACGCCCGAGCCGCTGTGCCATCTCGGTGATCGTCAGCCCGTCGGGCTGCGCCGCGAGCAATTCGAGGATGTCGATCCCCTTCTCGAGCGCGGGCGCGGTGTAGATGCGCGGCGTGGACGCATCGGCATTGTCGGAACTGGCCATCGCTCCATCCATAGGCGACTTTCATATATGAAAGCAATTCCGGAATATAGCTCTCCATGACTCGCATCACTGGCCTGCGCACCGCCGACATCCGATTCCCGACCAGCCAGGCGCTCGACGGGTCTGACGCGATGAACCCCGATCCCGACTATTCCGCCGCCTATGTCGTGCTCGAGACCGACACGCCCGGGCTGGAGGGGCACGGCCTCACCTTCACCATCGGCCGCGGCAACGACATCTGCGTCGCCGCGATCGAGGCGATGCGGCACCTCGTCGTCGGGCTCGATCTCGACTGGGTGCGCGACGATCCCGCGCGGTTCTGGCGCCACCTCACCGCCGACAGCCAGCTGCGCTGGATCGGGCCGGACAAGGGCGCGATCCACCTCGCCACCGGCGCCGTGGTCAATGCCGTATGGGACCTGTGGGCCAAGGCCGAGGGCAAGCCGCTGTGGCGGCTCGTCGCCGACATGAGCCCCGAGCAGATCGTCGGCGCGATCGACTTCCGCTATTTGACCGACTGCATCACGCCCGATGAGGCGCTGGCGATGCTGCGCGCGCGCGCGCCGGGCAAGGCCGATCGCATCGCCCGGCTCGAGGCGCGGGGCTATCCCTGCTACACCACCTCGGCCGGCTGGCTCGGCTATCCCGACGACAAGCTGCGCCGCCTCGCGCAGGAGGCGGTGGCGGCGGGCTATCGCCACATCAAGCTCAAGGTCGGCCGCGACCTCGACGACGATATCCGCCGCCTGCGCATCGCGCGCGAGGCGATCGGCCCCGACGTGCGGCTGATGATCGACGCCAACCAGATCTGGGAGGTCGATCAGGCGATCGAGTGGGTCAAGGCGCTGGCCTTCGCCGATCCCTGGTTCATCGAGGAGCCGACAAGTCCCGACGACATATTGGGCCACGCCGCGATCCGCCGCGGCATCGCCCCGGTCCGGGTCGCGACCGGCGAGATGTGCCAGAACCGCATCCTGTTCAAGCAGTTCATCATGGCCGGCGCGATCGACGTGGTGCAGATCGACGCGTGCCGAGTGGGTGGAGTCAACGAAATCCTGGCGATCCTCCTCATAGCCGAGAAATACGGTCTCCCCGTCTGCCCCCACGCCGGTGGCGTGGGCCTGTGCGAGTATGTCCAGCACCTCGCGATGATCGACTATGTCGCGATCGCAGGCACGATGGAGGGCCGCGTGATCGAATATGTCGACCATCTCCACGAGCATTTCGTCGATCCCTGCGTGATCCGCGATGCCGCCTACATGCCACCGGTCCGCCCGGGCTTCTCGATCGAGATGAAGCCGGAATCGATCGAACGCCATCGCCATCGCGCAGCGGAGCAGGCGGCATGAAGCTCGGGCTCGACGACAAGGTGGTGATCGTCACCGGCGGCGGCGCTGGCATCGGCGGTGCGATCTCGACAGTGCTGGCCGAGGAGGGCGCGATCCCGGCGATCATCGGTCGCAGCCCGCTCAAGCCCGAGTTCGAGGCCGCGATCCGCGCGCTCAAGCCCGAGACGATCTTCATCCAGACCGACGTCACCGACGATGCCGCCTGCGCCGCCGCGGTGGCGCAGATCGCCGCGCAGGGCCGCGGCATCCACGGCCTGGTCAACAACGCCGGTACGAATGACGGCGTCGGACTCGAAGCCGGCACCGCCGCCTTCCTCGCTTCGGTCACGAGCAACCTCGGACACTATTACGGCATGGCGCATCACTGCCTGCCCCACCTGCGCATGAGCCGCGGCGCGATCGTCAATGTCTCGTCCAAGACCGCGGTCACGGGACAGGGCGGCACCAGCGGCTATGTCGCGGCCAAGGCGGCGCAGCTCGGCCTTACCCGCGAATGGGCGGCGGCGCTGCTGCCCGACGGCATCCGCGTCAACGCGGTGATCCCGGCCGAGGTGATGACCCCGCTCTACCAGAGCTGGATCGCGACCTTCGACGATCCCCAGGCCAAGCTCGACCAGATCACCGCGCGCATCCCGCTCGGCAAGCGCATGACCGCCGACCGCGAGATCGCCGACACCACGGTCTTCCTGCTGTCGGACCGCGCCAGCCACACCACCGGCCAATGGGTCTTCGTCGACGGCGGCTACACTCATCTCGACCGTGCGCTGGACTGAAGGAGAGACGCGACATGGCATCCGCATCACCCGGCCAGCCCCGACCCAACTACCTCCCCGCGATCGCGCTGACGGTCAGCCTGTTCTTTCTGTGGGGGGTCGCAAACAACCTCAACGATATCCTCATCGCGCAGTTCAAGAAGGCGTTCGTGCTCTCGGATTTCGGCACGAGCTTCGTTCAGCAGGTCTTTTACCTCGGTTATTTCCTGCTCGCGATCCCTGCCTCGCTGCTGATGCGCGCCAAGGGGTACAAGGCCGCGATCGTCACCGGATTGCTGCTATATGGCTGCGGCGCGCTGCTCTTCTACCCGGCCGCGCTGGCCAGCGAGTACGCTCTGTTCCTCGCCGCCCTGTTCGTGATCGCCGCGGGGCTCGCCTTTCTCGAAACCTCGGCCAACCCGCTGATGACCGAGCTCGGCGACCCGGCGGGCGCCGCGCGGCGGATCAACTGGGCGCAGGCGGCCAACCCGCTCGGCGCGATCAGCGGCATCCTCATCGGCCGCCATTTCATCCTCTCCGGCATCGAGCACGACGAGGCCGCGCTCGCAGCGATGGGCGAGGCGCAGCGCCTCGCCTTCTACCGTGCCGAGGTGCTGGCGGTGCAGGGGCCGTACCTCGTGCTCGGCCTCGTCGTGCTCGCCTTCGCCGCTGCCGCGATCGTCGTCCGCTTCCCCGAGGGCGAGACGTTCGACGATGGCGAAACGCGGGGCCGCCGCTTCTCCGAGCTGTTCGGCAAGCCGCGCCTGCTCTTCGCCACGCTCGCGCAATTCTTCTATGTCGGCGCGCAGGTCGGGATCTGGAGCTACACGATCCGCTATGCCCAGGCGAACGTGCCCGGGATGGGCGAGCATGCCGCCGCCGACATGCTGTTCGTCAGCCTCGTGCTGTTCGCGATCGGCCGTTTCGTGGGCACCACGCTGATGAGCCGCATCGCCCCCGCGCCGCTGCTCGCCGCCTTCGCCACGATTGCGCTTGCGCTTAGTGCGGTCGCCGGGTTGGTCGGAGGACAGGCCGGGCTCTACGCGCTGGTTGCCGCGAGCTTCTTCATGTCGATCCAGTTCCCGACCATCTTCGCGCTGGGAGTCGAGGGACTGGGGCCGCTGCGCAAATGGGGGTCGTCGCTGATCATCATGGCGATCATCGGCGGCGCGGGGCTCACCGCACTGATGGGGCTGGTCTCGGACCGCGCCGGCATCGCCACCGCGATGCTCGTTCCCGCCGCCGCCTTCGCGGTGATCCTGCTCTTCGCCCTGTCCGCACGCAAACCGGCGACTCTTGCATGACCATGCAAGCGATCGTCTGCGAGCAGCCCGGCACGCTCTCGCTCGTCGCTCGCCCCCGGCCCGAACGCCTTGCAGGCGAGGTGCTGCTGCGCATCCGCCGCGTCGGCATGTGCGGCACCGACTATCACATCTTCCGCGGCACCCAGCCCTATCTCGCCTATCCGAGGGTGATGGGGCATGAGCTGGCCGGCGAGGTGATCGAGGGCGACGAAGGCGGCCGCTTCGCGGCGGGCCAGATCGTCTGCGTCATGCCCTACCTCTCATGCGGTACGTGCATCGCCTGCCGCCGCGGCAAGACCAATTGCTGCGTCAACATCCAGGTGCTCGGTGTGCACCGCGACGGCGGGCTCGCCGAGTATCTCGCGGTCGATGCGCGCTTCGTGATCGACGCCGCGGGCCTCACGCTCGATCAAGCCGCGATGGTCGAATTCCTGGCGATCGGCCGCCACGCGGTCGAGCGCGCCGCGCTCGATCCCGGCCGGCGCGTGCTGGTCGCGGGCGCGGGACCGATCGGCATGGCCGTCACGCTGTTCGCGGCACAACGCGGCGCCGAGGTCACCGTGCTCGACGGCAACCGCGCGCGCGCCCGCTTCTGCGTCGAGCGGCTCGGCGCGTCCGCGATCATCACGCTCGACGAGGACGTGCCCGCGCGAGTCGCGGCGCTGACCGAAGACGACGGGTTCAGCGCGGTGTTCGACGCCACCGGGAGCCCCACGGCGATCGAGGCCGGCTTCGCGCATGTCGCGCATGGCGGCACTTATGTTCTGGTCTCGATCGTCGCCGCCGACATCCGCTTCAGCGATCCCGAATTCCACAAGCGCGAGATGACCTTGATGGGCAGCCGCAACGCCACCATCGCCGATTTCGAGGCAGTGATCGCCGCGATCCGCGCCGGCGCCGTCCCGGTCGGCGCGATGCACACGCACAGCGCGCCGCTCGCCCGGCTGCCCGACATGATCGAAGGCTGGATGCGTCCCGAGGCCAGAGTCATCAAAGCGATCGTCGAAGTCTAGGATGCGAATCGACGCGCACCAGCATTATTGGCGGATCGGCCGCAACGGGCATGAATGGCCGACGCCCGATCTGTCCGCGATCCACCGCGACTTCCTGCCCGCCGATCTCGCGCCCGAGCTGGCGCCGCTCGGCATCGCCCGCACCATCGCCGTCCAGTCGCAGCCCGCCGACGCCGATACCGACTGGCTGCTCGATCTTGCCGCGAACGAGCCGTCGGTCGCGGCCGTGGTCGGCTGGTGCGACGTGCGCGCGCGCGATGCCCCGGCGCGGATCGCCGCGCTCGCCGCGCGTCCCAAGCTGCGCGGCCTGCGCCCGATGCTGCAGGACCTGCCGCCCGGCTGGATCCTCGACCCCGCCGCCGCGCCCGCGCTCGCCGCGATGGCCGAGGCGGGACTGGCGTTCGATGCGTTGATCCGTCCGGTGCATCTCCCCGATATCGCCGCGCTCGCCGATACCTGGCCCTCGCTCGTGATCATCGTCGATCATGGCGCGAAACCGCCGATCGCGGCGGGGCGGCTCGAACCCTGGGCAACGCAAATCCGCGATCTCGCCACGCGTGCCAATGTCAGCTGCAAGCTGTCGGGTCTCACGACCGAGGCCGCGGCCGGCTGGACGCCCGACGATCTCGCGCCCTATGTCCGCCATCTGCTCGCCTGCTTCGGCGCCGATCGCCTGATCTGGGGGAGCGACTGGCCGGTGCTTCGCCTCGCCGGCGATTACGCGCAATGGTTTGAAATCGCCGGCCAGTTGCTGCCCGGCATCGTCCAGCAGGACCGTGACGCGATCTTCGGCGGCAATGCGGCGCGCCTCTATCGTCTGGACGCCGCCTACCACGATTGAGCGCGGGGATAACCCCCATGCCCGAATCGCTTCGCGCCGCGGCGCGCCTAGTCTGTGCATGCGAATCTGGCGTGCGAGGAGCGGGCGGATGCAGGTCGTGTTGTTGGCAGGAGGACTGGGTTCACGCCTCTCGGAAGAGACCGTTCGCGTGCCCAAGCCGATGGTGGAGGTCGGCGGCAAGCCGATCATCCTGCACGTGATGGACATCTATGCGCAGCATGGCCTGACCGACTTCGTCGTCGCGTGCGGCTACAAGATGCTGCTCATGAAGAAGTTCTTCCACGATCTTCACTTCATGACCAACGACTTCACCGTCGCGATCGGCAATGGTCGGGTGGCGCTGCGGCAATGCCGCTCGCTCGACTGGAACGTATCGGTGGTCGACACCGGCGAACTCACCATGACCGGCGGCCGCCTGCTGCGGCTTCGCGACTGGCTGGAAGGCGGGACCTTCATGGTCACCTACTCCGACGGGGTAGGCGATATCGACATCGGGGCACTGCTGGCGTTCCACCGTTCGCACGGCAAGCTCGCCACGGTCACCGCGGTGCAACCGCCGGCGCGGTTCGGCAATCTCGAGCTCGAAGGATCGCGCGTCGCCGAGTTCACCGAGAAGGTGCGCAAGCACGAGACCTGGATCAACGGAGGCTTCTTCGTGTTCGAGCCAGGCGTGCTCGACTATCTGGAAGGCGACGAGGAACCGCTCGAGCAGGCACCGCTCAGCCGCCTCGCCCGGGACGGCGAGCTGTTCGCGTACAAGCATACCGGGTTCTGGCATCCGATGGACACGATCCGGGACCGGGACCATCTCAACCAACTCTGTGTAGCCGGATCTCCGCCATGGGCTGAAAGTCCCCCTGCCCCACGGCGGCTCGCCCCCGCGCCGACAGGAGCGCATGCACATGCGTGACGCGCGGTTCGACGAAGGCCGGCTGAGCCGCGCGCTGGCAGGCCGCCGGATACTCTTGACCGGTCACACCGGCTTCAAGGGTGGCTGGCTAGCGTTGTGGCTACGGCGGCTGGGCGCCGACATCACCGCGGTCGCGCTGCTCCCGAGCGACCGCGAACCCAGCTTCTTCGAGGCTGCCGGCGTCGCAGACCTGGTCGACCACCGGGTCTGCGACATCCGCGACGAGGCGGCCTTTCTCCGCACGGTCGAGGACTGCGATCCGCAGCTCGTCATCCACTTGGCGGCGCAGGCGCTGGTCCGTCCCTCCTATGCCGCGCCCGTCGAGACGCTGCAGACCAACGTCATCGGCACCGCGGTGGTGCTCGAAGCCGCACGCCGCTTTGCACAACTCAAGGGCGTGATCGTCGTCACCAGCGACAAATGCTACGAGAATCGCGGCTGGCCCTGGGGCTATCGCGAGACCGACCGGATGGGGGGGAGCGATCCCTACAGCGTGTCCAAAGGCTGTGCCGAGTTGGTGGTCGAGGCCTATCGCCGTTCCTTCTTCCGCGAGCCCGGCAGCCCGGTGCTCGCCACGGTGCGCGCGGGCAACGTGTTCGGCGGCGGCGACTGGGCGACCGACCGGCTGGTGCCGGACATCGTCCGCGCGGTCGAAGCCGGCAAGCCGGTGCAGATCCGCAATCCCAACAGCGTGCGGCCGTGGCAGCATGTGCTCGATCCGCTCGCCGGCTATCTGATGCTCGCCGCCGGCCTCGTTGAAGGCGACCGCGGCCTCGAAGGCGGCTGGAATTTCGGGCCGGACTGCGAGGCGGCCGTGGATGTCGGGACTCTCGCCGGGCTGCTCGAAACCGCCTGGGGTCCCAGAGGTCCCAAATTCCTGTTCGGCGACGCCGGCGATTCACCGCCCGAAGCCCGGGTCCTGCGCCTCGACAGCACCAAGGCGCGAACCCTGCTGGGCTGGCGCCCGCGCCTGACGCTGGAGGACGCGGTCGCATTGACGGTCGAATGGTATTCGGCAGCGCTCGACGGGAACCGCAGGCTGCGCGCGCTCAGCGAGCGCCAGATCGACCGCTACGTCCTCGGCATCGGTCAAATGCGACCGATGGGAACATCCTTCGATCCAGTCTTCGGAGTCGCTGCCGCATGCGCGTGAACTATGGCCAGAGCGTCCATGGCGAGGCGGAGATCGCCGCCGTCGTCAACGTGTTGCGCACGTCCACCCAGATGGGTGCCAATGTCCGCGCGATGGAGGCACGCGTCGCCGCGCTGTTCGCCAAGCGGCACGGGATCATGGTCAATTCGGGCTCGTCGGCGAATTATCTCGCGGTCGAGCTGCTGCGCCTGCCGCCCGGCAGCGAGGTGATCACCCCCGCGCTCACCTTCGCCACCACGGTCGCGCCGCTCGTGCGCAACGGGCTGGTGCCCGCCTTCGTCGACGTGCGCGAGGGGACCTACAATATCGACGAGGACGCGATCGAAGCGATGATCACGCCGCGCACCCGCGCGATGATGATTCCCTCGCTGATCGGCAACCTCCCCGACTGGGACCGGCTGCGCGCGATCGCCGACCGGCATGGCCTGGTAGTGATCGAGGACAGCGCGGATACGCTCGGCGCCACGCTGCGCGGGGCGAGCACCGGCACGCGATCGGACATCAGCACGACCAGCTTCTACGGCTCGCACGTGGTCAACGCGGCGGGCAATGGCGGCATGCTGTGCGTCAACGACGAGGCGCTGGCGCAGCGCGGGGTGCTGATGCGGTCCTGGGGCCGTTCCTCCTCGCTGTTCGTCGAATCCGAAGCGATCGAATGCCGGTTCGACGCGAGATTGGGCGATATCCCCTATGACGCCAAATTCCTGTTCGAGGAGCTCGGCTATAATTTCGAGCCGTCGGAGATGGGCGCCGCCTTCGGGCTGGTCCAGCTCGACAAGCTCGCGGACAACATCACGCTGCGCGAGCGCAATTTCGCGCGGCATCTCGCCTTCTTCGCGGACTATGGGGACTGGTTCATCCTCCCACGCCAGCTGCCCGAGGCGCGCACCGGCTGGCTCGCCTTCCCGCTGACGCTCCGCCCGGACGCCCCATTCACCCGGCGCGAGCTGCAGATCTGGTTCGAGCGAGCGGACATCCAGACGCGCGTGGTGTTCACTGGCAACATCCTTCGCCAGCCGGCGATGGAGAATGTGAAGGCCGAGGTCGATCCGCGCGGCTACCCAGCGGCGGACACCGTGACGCGCGGTGGGATCCTGCTCGCCTGCCACCATGGCCTCGGCGACGCGCAGGTCGAGCATATCCACGCGACCTTCCGCGACTTCGCCAAACACCAGGTCTCGCCGGCTGCCCGCGTGGCGTAACCATCGAAAGGGGATATGAAATGAAACGACTGCAGCATTGCCGCACCTGCCTTGCACCCATGCCATTCCTGTTCCTGCCAATGGGCCAGCACCCGCCGGCAAACATGTTCGTCCGTCCCGAGGAGTATGACGAGGATCAGCCGACCTTTTCGCTGAACACCGAGGTTTGCCTGAATTGCGGGCTGATCGAGATCGCCGACCAGATCCCAGCCGATTTCTTCCGCCACTATCTCTACGTCCCCTCGGGCGCGACGACGATGCACCGGCATTTCGGCGTGCTGGCCGATGTGCTTGGAGAAGCGGCGGAGGACGGGCTGATCGTCGATATCGGATGCAACGACGGGCTGCTGCTGGCCGCGTGCAATGCGCGCGGGCAGAGGACGCTGGGCATCGATCCCGCCGCTAACCTCGCCAAGACCGCAGCCGAACGCGGGGTCGATGTACATGTCGCCTATTTCGATCCGAACACCGCCGATGAGGTACGCAATGCGCATGGCCGCGCGAAGGTGATCGTCACCACCAACACCTTCAACCACATCGGCGACCTGCATAGCTTCATGGAAGGCGTCATCCGCCTGCTGGCGGAGGACGGTGTCTTCGTGGTGGAAGTCCCCTGGGCCAAGGAACTGCTCGAGCGCAACGAGTTCGACACCGTCTATCAGGAGCATGTCTCCGAATTCAGCCTGTTATCGATGGTGAAACTCGGCGAATTCTTCGATCTCGACGTGACCGATGTGCACCGCCTGCCCATTCATGGCGGTTCGATGCGCGTCTTCTTCCGCAAGAAGGGTTCGGTCGAACCCACGCCAGAGGTCCAGGCGATGCTCGACGAGGAACTTGCCGCAGGCATGCTCGAGCCGGAAACCTATGAGCGGTTCGCCGAACGGGTCGAGACCGTTCGGGTCCGCCTGCTCGCGATTCTCGACGATCTGAAGGCGCAGGGCAAGAAAATCGCCGGCTATGGTGCGCCGGCAAAGGGCAACACGCTGCTCAACTATTTCGAGATCGGCCCCGACAGGCTCGACTTCCTGGTGGACCGCAATCCCCTGAAGCATGGCCTCTACTCGCCGGGCATGAAAATTTCGGTCAAGTCCGTCGATGCCATCGCCGACGAAAAACCCGACGTCCTGATGGTGCTCGCCTGGAACTTCTTCGACGAGATCCGCGAACAGCAGTCGGATTTCGTGGCGCGCGGCGGCCGCTTCCTCGTACCGCTGCCCGAGCCCGTGCTCGTCAGCTGAAGCGGAGGCCCATCGATGCCCGAGCGCGTGTTGATTACAGGCGGTGCTGGTTTCATCGCCTCGCATCTGGCGGCAAGCCATCTCGCGAGCGGCGACGAAGTGCATCTGCTGGTCCGGCCGGGCGGTCCAGCGCACCCCGAGCGAATCAGGCCGGAAGCGGAGGTGCACGAGGTCGATCTCGCGGACCTGCATCAGGTACAGCGTTGCCTAGCGCACGCCAATCCGACACTGGTTTATCACTTGGCGAGCGCCACAGGACGCGACGCCGCGACGCCGGACCCGGTGGAGAGCCCGGCGACAACCCGCGACCTCGACCAGCTGATGGTGCTGCTCGCGGCTGCCGCGGAGAGCCCCGCGATCCGCGCGATGGTCCGTTCCGGTTCGCTCGCGGAATATGGCAACCAGCCGACGCCGCCGCGCGAGACGCGGCGCGAGGAGCCGCGCACCGTCTACACCGCGGCGATGGTTGCCGGCACGCATTATTGTGCGATCGTGCAACCCCGGCTGCACTTCGGCATCCTCACCGCTCGGCTCGCCTTGACCTATGGGCCCAACCAGTCAGAGCAGTTCCTGCTGCCTGCTTTGCTGCGCCATTGCTTCTCGGGCACGACCTTTACCGTGCACCGGCCGGACGACCGGCGCGACATGGTGTTCGTCGACGACATCGTCGCCGCGCTTCGCGCAATGGCCTGCTCCGGCCTGCCAGGCGGGACGATCCTCAACCTGGCGAGCGGGCGCGTGCGGACGGTGCGGGAGATCGTCAAGATCGTGCTGGAGGTTATCGGCGCCCCCGCCGACCGGGTGAGGTTCGAGCCAACGAACACCCCAACCGCCGGCCTGGATGCGGTGTACGGCTCCCCGGACCGGGCTGCATTGCTACTCGGCTGGCGCGCACGAACGCCGCTGGCGGAAGGGATCGCGCGCACTGCCCGGTCGCTCGAGGAGGTCGTCGCATGACCGCCCCCACGCTGGTCTCTGTGATCGTGCCGGCCTTCAACGAGGAGGCCACGGTCGAGCGCGCCTATCGCGAGATCACGGCGGTGTTCGAGGCGCTGCCCGGCCATGCGCTGGAGCTGATCTTCACCGACAATCATTCGACCGACGCGACCTTCGCGATCCTGCGGCGGATCGCCGGCGCCGACCCGCGGGTGCGCGTCGTGCGCTTCTCGCGCAACAACGGTTATGAGCGCTCGCTGCTCGTCGGTTACCAGCGCGCGCGCGGCGCCTGTGCCGTCCAGATCGATTGCGACCTCCAGGATCCCCCCAGGCTGATCCCCGAGATGCTGGCGCTGTGGCGCGAGGGTCATCAGGTCGTCTATGGCGTGCGCCGGGCGCTGCCCGACGGCCCGGTGACGACCCGGCTGCGGCGCATCTTCTATGCCGGGATGCAGGCGCTCAGCGATGACGAGCTGCCCCGCGACGCGGGCGAGTTCCGCCTTGTCGACGCGTGCATCCTGGCCGAGCTGCGCAAGGTCGACGATACCAGTCCCTATCTGCGCGGCCTGATCAGCGCGATGGGGTTCTCGCAAGTCGGACTGCCCTATGACCGCGAGGCGCGCGTCGCGGGGCAGAGCAAGTTCCCGCTCAGCAAGATGCTGGGCCTCGCGCTCGACGGGCTGCTCAACCATTCGCTGATGCCGCTGCGCGTCGCCTCGATCACCGGGCTTACGGTCGGCATCTGCACCTTCGTCCTGACCCTGGTCTATCTCGCCGGGCGCCTCGTCTTCGGACAGAGCTGGCCGGCCGGCTTCGCGACGACAACGATGCTGCTCCTGCTCGGCATCACGCTCAACGCGATCTTCCTCGGCATCATCGGCGAGTATCTCGGCCGCATCTTCCGGCAGGTCAAAGGGCGGCCGCGACCGATCGTCGAGGTGGAGATCGGGTGCGCCGGACCGCATCCGCTGCGCGCCGTGGGCGAAGGGGGGCGCGACGAGATGCGCGGCTGATCAGCGGGGCAAGTACAGACGAACCCGCTCGCCATCCTCGACCTTGCGCAAATCGAGCGGGATCATGCGATAGCCTCGCTCCCGGGCGAACGCATCCAACGCCGCATCGGCATTCCCTTCCATCCCGGTCAGGACCGCGGCCGGCGGTTGCGCGGCGAGCAACGCGGGGATCGTATCGGGCGTAATGAAATAGTCGTAGTGACGCCGCTCGTCCCGAGGCACCCATGGTGCGGCTCGGACTTGGAACTGGCCCGACGCGAAATGCGGGTAGACCGGCAGACGCCCCTCCTGCGCATGAATTGGCGAGAGGGTCGCTACTGGACCCGCGCCTCCCTGCTGCCGCACGAGCGCGGCGATCGCCGCACCGTCCCGCGCCACACGGATGCCCGTCCATTGTCCGGGATTGGCGATCCCAATGAGCGAGGGCAGCAGCAGCGGCGCACCGGTGATCACGGCCAGCGTCAGCACCGCCGCCACCAGCGGGCGCGCGAGATTGCGGCCCGGAAGGTCGAGCGCGCCGAACAACAGGCCGATCAGCACGATCGCGAAGGGCAGCGGCGGCGTGAAATATTGCGGAAACGAGGGTGTCGGCACGAAGGAGATGGCTGCGCCGACCACCGCGAGGGCAGCGAGGAGCAAGTGCGGCCAGCGCAACACCAGCGTTTCGCGCCGCACGAAGGCGATCGTGAGAAACGACAGCAGCAGGACGAGCATGAGCATCGGTACGCCGG
Source organism: Sphingomonas sp. MS122 (assembly GCF_049532975.1). Taxonomy (GTDB): domain Bacteria; phylum Pseudomonadota; class Alphaproteobacteria; order Sphingomonadales; family Sphingomonadaceae; genus Sphingomonas. The sequence continues at coordinate 638,232 of NZ_CP186695.1, forward strand.
ACAACCACAGCCGATGTGCCAGCAGCAGCTTGCCCGCGATGCCGATCACCTTCGGGTCGGCAGGGTCGGGATGCGCCGCCCAATAGCCGAGCTGCGGCCCGCGATGCGCGCTGAACACATGCGCGATGAAACCCTCGGGATCGCCCAGCGCGTAGATCAGGACGGGGAGCCCGCCGATGATTCCGCCGATCAGCATCGGCAACGCCACGCGCACCAGCCGGATGCGCAGCGGCAGGCCCGGGGGCACCAGCAGCACGGCGATCGCGAACGGGACCAGCAGCGGCAGGTAATTGGCTTTGAACCCTGCCGCCACGGCGAGAAGCAATCCGCTGGCCAGCGCAAGCACCGGCGCAGGCCGGCTGCGGTCGACGGCGCGCAGAAACAGATAGAGGCCGAACAGCATGAACGGCACCGGCAGGAAATTGTTGGTCGCCGTCATCCCGGTCGCGTTGAGGAACATCGGATTGAGGACGAGCAACACGATCATCAGCCCGCCGATCAGCGCGCTTCGCACATAGGCGCGCGCGATGAGCACCAGCGCGGCGCAACTTGCGATCCATGCCATGAAGGTCAGAAGCCGGCCGATGAGCAGATAATGCGCGTCCCCGAACAGCGCGAAGGCGCTCGCATAGAGAAGGGCGATGTTGGGAAAATGCGTGAACCCGATTCCCGGATAGAGCGGATACTCACCGAACAGGACGCCGGCCGACACATAGAATTGTTCGTCATGCTGCAGCGGATAGGTCATGATGCGCGCGAACAGCGCGAGCAGACACAGGGCGCCGACCGCCCACGCCGCGATGCGCCACGCGCGGTCGGGCGTATCGGGCGATGTCACGTCGCGAACCTCGGCGGCTTCCCGGAACGCAGTCCTCAGCATCATGATCGTCCCGCCCAATATGCCGCCAATGGATAGCCCGAACTGCCCGAACGTGCGGGTGGGCAGGAGGATTACTCCCACCGTCCCCCCCATCATCGCCGGAGCTGGTGCTAGAGCGGGACGCGAACCCGGCCGCCTGCCGGGCGCCGCCTGGAGCCCAAGCCGCCGTGGATCGTGCCAGCTCATTCTTCGCCGCCCCACCGGAACGGGTCACCGCCCGCGACGAGGCGCGTTTCTTCGGCCTGCTCAAGACCGCGAACAACACCTTCAAGCGCACCGAGCCGTCGCGCCTCGCGGGGGTCGACAAAGCCCTGATCGCAACCCTCGCGGCTTATGACAGCCCGCTCGGCGCCGTCCTCGATCTCGGCATCTCCTCCGGCGTCACCACGCTCGAACTGATCGAGGCCCTGCGCAAAGCCGGCCATGCGGCGGAGGTTACGGGCACCGACCGATCGGTGCGGGCGCGGCTGGTCGCGCTCCCCTATGGCTGTCGCGCCCTCGTGGAGCCCGACGGCCATGTGCTGCAATATGAGGTGCTCGGGCGAGCAGTCCGCCCATGGGAGCGGCGGCTCGACCGCTGGACCGGGATGACCGTCCTGCGCGCGCTCGTCGAACGGCGGCTGCGCGAGCCCGCCATGGCGCGCGCAGCGGCGGGCGAAGGCGAGGAAGTGGCACTCCTCAGCCCGCGGCTGCGGCAGGCCGGCGCGTTCCGCTGGCACGAAGACGACATCACGCGCCGGAACCCGGCCTTCGTCGCGCGATTCGACCTGGTGCGCGCGGCGAACCTGCTCAACCGCCATTATTTCGAGCCGGACACACTGCGCGAGGCCGTTGCCAACACGATCGCCTATCTCTCCGGTCCGGGGGCATGGCTGCTGGTCCTGCGGACGCATGGCGCGTCCGATCACCGCGGCACGCTGTTCCGGATGGACGAGGCGCGGCGACTGTCGGTCGTCGATCGCTTTGGGTCGGGATCCGAGGTCGAGGCGCTGGTGATGGAACTCGCCGGCTGACCGTCACCTAGCGCAGCGTGCGTCCGGCGAGTCGCGTCTCATGGGCATAGTTCAGGAACTCCTCGAGATTGGCCCAGCCGTTGCCGTCCGCATCGCCCCAGGCATCGTTCCGTGCCGGATCGAGCCGGCGGTGGCGCTCCCACGCGTCGGACATGCCGTCCCCATCCGCATCGGCATAGGATCTACCCGTGCGCAGCGCCGGAAGAATGCGGTTGTCGCGCCCGATCTTGCCGGTGCGCGAGCGGACCTCCTCCGTGATCCGCACATCGACCGCATCGCGCGGAAAGGCGCCCGCCCCGCCGAGCACCTGGGCATAGGCCGCGCGCGCATCGAGCACCGCGCTCCGGAGCGGGCAGACCGGCGTGGCGACGAACACCTCCTGCGCGATCGGGGCGAAGACGACGCGATCACCGTCGATCACGTTGCCGGCCTGGTAGATGCGCGCCCGTCCGGTCGAGCCGACGAGCGGCCGGTCGATCGCATAGGCGCGCCCGGCCGTGCTTGGGCCCTGCTTATAGTAGTTGCCGACGATGTTCGCCGGGGTGCCGCCATAGCTTTCCCACACCTCGGTGAATTGCGAGCTCGCATTGTAGAGCACGTTGTTGACCACCTCGACGCACGATCCCGGCGGGAAGTTAACGTCCGGATTGCGGTCGCCATTGTGCGCGCAGAGGTTGCGGACGAAGCTGAGCTGCTGCGGACCCTTGGGGTCGCTCGCGAGCAGCGCGCACTTGTCGTGGCGCGGCACGCCCTCGGCGAAGATCGACCAGGAGATGGTGATCGCGTCATTCTGCGCATAGCCGCCGACATTCTCGTCGAGCGCCCAGGAGGCGCTGACATGGTCGAGGATCACGTTGCGGCTGTTCTCGATGATGAACGCGCTGTTGGCGCCACGCTGCTCGCCCGGAAGGTCGGTGCGCACGCGGATATGGCGCACCACGACGTCGTGAGTGTTCTTGACGACGAAGGGTGTGAAAGCGAGCTTCCCGCCCGAATGGGTGAGCAGGATGCCGTCGCCCGGCGCGGTCTCGCCGGCGATGGTGAGATTGGGGTGTACGATGATCGGCCGTTCGCGGACATAGCGGATCACGCCGCCGACGCGGAATACACAGACCCGCGGCCCCGATGCCTCGATGCACGCGCGCAGCGAGCCGGGCCCCTCGTCGGCGAGTGTCGTCACCGGAATGATCCGCCCGTCGCGGCCGCCGCGCGCGAAGCGGCCATGCCCTTCCGCTCCCGGGAACGCCAGCCGGTCCGCCTGCGTCACGCCCGCAAGCGGACGTTCGACGATCGGTTCGTCCTCCGCCGCCTTGCACGACGCGGTCACCGAGCAGGACAGGGCAACCGTCAGCATCATCGCGGCGGGCCGCGCCAGCCGGAAGAAGGATCTGTCATGGGAGCTCAATGTCATCATCGTCTTCAAAAGCGCACGCGCACCCCGGCCTGAACTTGCGCGCGGGAATATTCGTCCAGCGGATCGCGCGCCGTGCGCCGCGCGTAGTTGATCCCGGCGAAGAGCGAGAAAGTCCGGTTGACGAGATACTCGCCCTCGGCCGCCAGGCTCCAACTGTTCAGCCTGTCCGCGCCCGGCCCGCGATACCGGCTCTGCGTCCACCCTGCCCGGCCATGGAGCAGCACATTGTGATAGGCTTCCTGGCTCACGGTCACCGCGACGCGCGTGTCGGTGCGCCCGGTGGCCCCGGCGCGCGCGGTGGCGACGTCGCCGCGGAAGATCTGCGCGGTCACCGCGGTACGGACGCGCGGGTTCCAAGTGAGGTCGCCGCTGAGCGCGAAGCCGGTATAGCCGTCGAGCGCGCCGTCATCGGGATCGAAACGGAACACCCCGGCGCCGATCCGCCCGCGGAGCCGTGCGCTGACTTCGCGGCTGACGCCTGCGAGCACGCCATAGGTGGTGGCATCGCGGTTGATGCCACTGATATCGAACGCGGTGCGGAAATTCCGCCGGTTCGCATATCCCTCGACGAAGAAGGAGACGGGCGCCGCCGGGTGCCAGGTGGCGCGCGCCGAGCCGCGCAGCATCGTGAAGTTGCGGTCGTTCTCCGCCGGATCGAGGAAGTCGAACTTCTGCACGCCTGCGGTCAGGCTGAGGCCGATGCGCGTGCCGCTGAGCGCATAGCCGACCTCGCTGGCCAGGATGTTGATCTTGCGCGGGGGCAGCAGGATGCTCGCGCGCGCTTCGGGATCGGCGCGGTTCTCCACCGCGCGGTCGAAGCGCAGCTCGGTCGAGAGGCTGTGGTTGCGCGCCGGCGCCATCCGCCCGGACACCGCGGCGCCGAAGCTGGTCGCGCTTTCCCGTCCCTGGTCGAGATAGCGCCGGGTGTCGGCATAGACCTCGCCATGCAGCTCGGCATTGGCGGACTGCCAGTCGATCGCGGCCCGCGGGCGCGCGATCAGCGCGATGTCGTCGATCTCGTCCTGCGAGGTCGAGTAGACATTGGTGTCGTAGGTCGCGGTGATGTCGACATCGATCCGCATCTCGGCCGGGCCGACGCGGATCGGACGGCGCTCATATCCCGGGCGCGCGAGATCGAGCGGCGAGGCGCCGCGGCGGGCCTCCTGCGCGCCAAGAGGCGAAGTCCCGGCCAGGGCAACCGCGATCAGAGGCAGCGCCCGGCACGATCGCGTCGCCGGGGCGGTCTGGCGCCGGGCCATGACCAGCCCCTCAGAACCAGGCTTCGGGAACGACGATGGTGTCGCCGGGCAGTACCTGCGAGTCGGCGTCCAGCCGCGCCTTGCTCCGCGCGGTCCCGGTCAGCCGGTCGACGCTGGCAACTTTCTTGTTGGCGCGGAAGGTGTAGCCGCCGGCAATCGAGACCGCGGTGAGCACCGTCATACCGGGCACATAGGGATATTGGCCGGGCCGCTGGACCTCGCCGAGGATGTAGAAGGGACGGTATTTCTCCACCTGCACGCTGACATTGGCATTGGGCGCCAAGTCGCGCGTGCGCAGCACGCTCGCGATCTCGGTCTCGAGCTCGGGCGCCGACTTGCCGGCGACCTGGAGCGTGCTCAGCATCGGCAGCGAGATGGTGCCGGCATCGCTGACGATGTAGCTCCCGGCCATCGCATCGAAGCCATAGACCGCGACCTTGATCGAGTCGCCTGGTCCCAGCGTGTAGCGCGTGGTCGAACCCGCGCTCGCGACCGGCAGATCGGAATAGGCGCTTGAGCATGCGGCCACGGGCAACGCGCAGATGCCACTCAACAGCGTTCGGCGGTTCACGGCAGTTCCCCCTTCCTGGTTGCAGGGCAATGACGCGAGTTTACCGGGTTCGACCTGTCCGTTGGGGAACGCATGGTGGGCAGCGGACGCCCCAAATGGGTTAGCCCTGGCGGACGGCCACGACCTCGGTAGAGGGACGCGTCAGCGCGATCCCGAGCGCGAGGATCAGCGGCACCACCCAGCTGCGCGCGTACATATGGGGCGCGGCGTTGGAGAAGATCAGGAACGGCAGTGTCACCGCGACGACCAGCGCCGCCGCCGCGCGGTCCTGGGCGAAGCTGCGGATGGCGATCGACAGCGGCACCAGCATCATCAGCAGCCAGCCGATCAGCGACAGCAGTCCGCCCTCGGCCCAGGCGAGCAGGTAGATATTGTGCACTGGCGCCCGATCGGCGCTGACGACGCGATACTGGTCGACGCCGAGCCCCACGACCGTGGTGTCGCCGACGATGCGCCAGGCTTCCTCGACCAGCTCCATCCGGCCCGCAAAGGTGCCCGCCCGGCTGATGTCCCCCGCCTCGAGTGCGATCGCCACGCGGTTCTGGAACGCCGTCGGAAGCGCGACGCCGGTGGCGAGGATCGTGCCGCCGAGCGCCAGGATACCGAGCAGCATGCCGATCGATCGCTTGCCCCAGTCGAGGAGCAGGAACGCCAGGATGCCAATCGCTGCGCTGGTGAATCCGGTGAACGATCCCGACAGCAGCAGGCCCGAGCCGAGCACGCCGAGCACGGCGAAGGCGAGGACCATGTTCAGCCGCCCGATCCGCGCGAGATAGAGGACGAACGGCGTCGTCATCGCGATCATCGCGGCGTTCCAGTTGGCGTCGGCCATGAATGCGCCGAGCCGATGCGCGCCGGTGATGAACTCGAAGCCGAAGCGCTTGGCCTGCTCATAGGAAGCGCCCGTCGCGTGGTAGACGGCGAACCCGAACAGCTCCATCGCGGTAACGCCCGCCACCAGCGCCAGAGCGGCCGCGACCAGCGCCCGCCGGTGCTCGCGCAGCATGAGCGCGGGCAGCAGGGCGAAGGCGAAGCCATACTGCCCCGCGACGATGATCCAGCGCAGCGGGTCGCCATTGACGACGCTGCCGATGAAGAAGCCGAGCAGCAGCCCACTCAGCCCCAGCACCCACAGCACCCACCAGCCCTGCAGCGGGCGGATCGCGATCCCGCGCCCGGCGAGCAGCAGCACGGCCGCGATGCAGAACAGCGCATCGCTGAAGGTGAACAGATAAGGCGGCAGGATGCGCCAGGTGACATAGGGCGCGAGGAAGACGGCAGCCAGCAGGACCGGCCCGGCCAGCCGGAGCATCGCATGGTGGTAGGGCGTGCGGTCCTGGTCCTCGATCACCCAGACGGGCGAAGCGATGCCGCCATAGGTCATGGCGCGACCGGTGCCGGGTTCGTCCAGGCACCGAGGTCCCGCCCCAGCGTCCGGCCGAGCTGCTCGACATCGTCGCGGTAAAAGTCCGCGAGCCGTTTGCGCGTGTCGTCGGTCAAGGGCGGATAATGCACGGGACGCGCGATCAGCCGCCTTGTGCGCTCGAACAGCGGATTGCCTCGCAACGGATCGGCGAGCCGCTTCACCGGCGCCGGCAGCCGCCGCAACGCGAGCGGTACGACCGGCGATGCGCCGTCGTTGACGCGCCGCTCGATCGCTTCGCCGTCGATGCATGGTGGCAGGCCGAGCACGCGCAGCAGATTCGCAGTCACAGCCGCGGGATCGCTCTTGATCTCGTCGTGCAGAATGATCTCGAGCTGTTCTTGCGGGAAATAGCCGAGGAAACGCTGGATGTGCCGGCCGTACAGCCCGTCTTCCAGGAAACGGCGCTCGATCGCGCGCTTGCCGTCGAGATGCCGGTCGACATCGCCGTCGATCTGTCCGCGGCGGAACAGCATGCAGTAATGCGAATAGGCCCGCTCCACCGGATTGCGCAGCTGGGCGATCAACTTGACCGAGGGGATCAGCGCCGCGATCCGGGCGGGTGCTTCGGGATGAGCGAGATAATCCGCCGACTTCTCCGCGACCAGCTGGCCCGGCCGGGCGCCCGCGAACAGCGAACGGTACCAGTCTTCGCCGCGGTCGAACTCGCGGCTGAAATAATGCGGCTCGGGGCCCGGCATGCACACATCGGGCCGGGTGCGGAGCTGGTGGGCGATCCATGTCGTCGCAGCCTTGGCGGCGCCGATCACGATCAGCTGCGGAAGCGGCGGTGAATCCATTCAGGCCCCCAGAATTCAAACCCCACCTCAGGCGGTGGCGCGTTCCATCACCGATGCGACGATCGCCCCCATCCGCTCGACGGTGTCGGCGTCGAGCGTCGGATCGACCGGCAGCATCAGGCTGGTCTCCCCCAACCTTCGGGAAACGGGCAGCGGATTCAACGGTACGGACGGGCTACCGACAAAGGCTTGCTCGCGATAGATTTCGGGGCAGCTGCCGGTGCCGCACGGCACGCCGGCGGCGATGCACTCGCCGACGATGCGATCGCGCGTCCAGCCCCGCGCCAGCCGCTCGGGATGCACGAAGGCATAATATTTGTAATAGGCGTGGTGGACGTTCGACGACGGCAAGGTCAGTCGCACCGCCGCCAGCGGCGCCAGCGCGGCGTTGAGGATGCGTGCGTTGCGCTGGCGCGCCGCGATCCACGAGTCGAGCTTGACGAGCTGGCACAACCCGATCGCCGACTGCATCTCGGTCGCGCGATAGTTGCTGCCGAGAGTTCCGTGCAACCAGCGGAAAGTGCCCGGCGGACCCATCGCCGCACCGGCATGCGGCGACTTGCCGTGATCCTTGTACGCCCAGGCGCGCTCCCACACCGCGGTGTCGTGCAGCACCAGCATGCCGCCCTCGCCGCCGGTCGAGATGATCTTGTCGGTGCAGAAGGAGAAGGCGGCGGCATCGCTGCACGATCCGACCGGCGCCCCGTCGTGTGTCGCGCCATGCGCCTGCGCGCAATCCTCGATCACCAGCAGCCCCATCGCGCGGGCAAGCACCATGATCTCCTGCATCGGCGCGGGCCAGCCGGCGAGGTGCACGACGATGACCGCGCGCGTGCGCGGGGTGAGCGCTGCGGCGATCGTGTGCGGATTGATCGTCTGCGAGTCGGGATCGACGTCGGCAAAGACCGGCGTCGCGCCCACTGCGGCGACGCAGCTCGCCGAGGCCATGAAGCTGCGCGCGGGCACGACCACCTCATGCCCTTTGCCGACGCCGAGCGCGCGCAGCGCCAGCTCCAGCGCCAGCGTGCCGTTCGCCACCGCGATGCCATGGGCCGCGCGGCAGCGTTCGGCGAACGCTTGCTCGAAGGCGCGCGTCCGCTCGCCATGATGCAGCGCGTTCACCTGGCCGCTGCGCAGCACGGCGGTGACGGCGGCGATCTCGTCCTCGTCATAGACTGGCCAGCGCGAGCGAATGGGACCGGACCGCGCGGTCGTAAGGGCGGCGGAATGCCGCTCGGCGGCGGCGGACATGGCGGCCTCAGCCATGTGCCGCCACCTTCGCGCGGCTCGCCGGGATCGCCGTCAGCTCGACCGGCAGCGCCGCCTTCCGGTCGAGCAGGCCCGTCGCGATCGCGAGGCAGGCGCCGTCGTCGGCGTCGTCGCTCGCCCGCTCGAGCTGGTCGAACGCCGCGTTCAGCGTCCGCAGCGGGATCGGCCGCGGCTCCGCCTCGAACACACCCGGGATCGAGGACGGCAGCCGCGCCTCCTCGATGTCGAACAGCTCCTCGTAGAGCTTCTCCCCCGGCCGCAGCCCGATGATGTCGATCCCGACATCGATCTCGGGATCGAGCCCGGCGAGGCGGATCATTCGCCGTGCGATATCGATCACGCGGATCGGATCGCCCATGTCGAGCACGAAGATGCGGCCATGGTGCATGCCGTCGCGCAACCCGCGCGACGCGCTCTGCAGGATCAGCTGGACCGCCTCGTGCACGGTCATGAAGAAGCGCTCGATCTCCGGATGGGTGACGGTGAGCGGTCCGCCCCGGCTCAGCTGGCGCTGGAACAGCGGGATCAGCGACCCGCTCGACCCGAGCACATTGCCGAAACGCACGGTGATGAAGCGCGGCGCGGCAGGATCGCCCCGGCTCGCCATGTCCAGCGCCTGACAGTAGAGTTCACCGAGCCGCTTGGTCACGCCCATGAACCCGACCGGATTGACCGCCTTGTCGGTCGACACCTGCACCATCGCCCGCACCCCGTATCGGCGCGCCGCATCGGCCACGTTGCGCGTGCCCAGCACATTGGTCTGCACGCCGGCGGAAGGGTGCATCTCGACCAGCGGCACATGCTTGAGCGCCGCGGCATGGAAAACCAGCTCGGGGCGATGCTCGGCGAAGACCTGCATCAGTTGCTTGCGCTGACGGATCGAGCAGAGCACTGGCGCGCGCGCGACGAACGGGTGGCTCTCGCGCAGCTCGAGATCGACGTCGTAGAGGTTGAACTCGTTCGCATCGAGCAGCACGAGCTGCGCCGGCGCGAATTCGGCGATCTGGCGCACGAGTTCGCGCCCGATCGTGCCGCCGGCGCCGGTGACGAGGATCCGTCGACCGCTGATCATGCCCGCGACGACGCGGCCGTCGAGCGGCGCCTGTGGCCGGCCCAGAAGGTCCGCGACGTTGAGGAAGCGGAAGTCGAGGCTGGCGCCGGGCTCGGGCGCGAAGCCGACGAAACCCGGGCGATAGGCGATCTCCAGCTCGAGGCTCTGCGCCTGTGCGATGACGTCGACCATCGCCATCCGCTGCAGCCGCTCGACCGGACCGGCGAAGATCAGGCAAGCCGGGCGCTCGTCCGTGGCGACGAGGCTGCCGACCACGCGCGACAGGTCCGCCGGCCGTCCCATCACGGGGACGCCGCGCACGCGCGCGCCGGTATGTGCGCCGGCCTCGTCGAGGATGCCGACCGCGCGGAACGCCGCATCGGGTTCGCGTTCGAGCTGGCGCAGGAGCTGCTCGATATCGTCGCTCGACCCGAACAGCAGCGCCGAACGCTTCATGCTTTCCGGGCTCGCCGCCGCCGCGGGCGGATGGAAGCGACCGCCCAGATATTCCGCTGCAAGCCGCCGCGCCATGCGGGCGCCGCCCATCAGCACCACCAGCACGAGCCACTGGATGACAGGGATCGAGCGCGGCAGCCACCCGGCGGCTCCGATCACGATGAGCAGCGCGACATAGGCAAAGACGGCGATGCTCGCCGCCCTGATGATCTCGAAGATCTCATCGGTCGAGGAATAACGCCATACCCGCCGGTGCAGCCGCATCGCGACGAAGGTGACGAGCGCGACGGCGACGAACAGGGGCAGGGTCGCGCGGTGCTCCTCCAATATCTGGCCGGCGCGCAACGAGCCGACGCGAAGGCTGATCGCGGCCACCAGCGAAACCGCCGCGATCATCCCGTCGATCAGATAGATCAGCGTGGCGCGGACCAGCGACGAGGATCGGTTTTCGAGCGTGAGGATCATCTGTTACCCCATCGGATTTGGGAGGTCTTCCCGCGGGATTCCCGTGGTCGGAAAGCTAGTCTCGAAGCCGGGGAGCAATAAGTCGGGCATAGAGGTTTCGTTCGAAAGGACAGCCCGCGCTCCGCTTGCGCTGCGGCCTACCCCTTCTTGATCGGGTGCAGGACAAAGGAGCCGCCGGTTCACTGCGCTGATTCCTTTGGGCAGTGTCCGAAGTTGCCGTGGCGGGTGCGGGTTCGATGGGCGAAAACCCTTGTCGTTTGAGCAGGGGACCGAGCGATCGATGATGATCGAGCGACCAACCACCATTGTTCCGGAAGGCATCGCGGCGTTCGCCACGCAGGGGCATGGCACCCGCTCTCATCCGGCTCTCTCGCGGCGGACGCGGATCTGCTTCCCGTTCGCGGGGGGCCTGATCGGCGGGAGCCATGTGTCGGCGCTGAAGCTCGTCCAGTCGCTGGACTCGATCGAGTTCGAGCCGATCGTCCTCCTGCACAGCCTGGAGGGCCCGCTGCGCGATTTCGTCGAGCGCGAAGGCATCCGGTTCGAGCTCGCGCCACCGGTGCATGTCTGGCGGCCGGGCGATCGCGTCGCCGCGCGCGAGCTCGCGCGGTACGTGCCGGACATGCTGCGCATGCGCGCCTATCTGAAGGCACGCGACATCCGCATCGTCCATACCAACGAAGGGCCGATGCACGCGACCTGGGCGCTGCCCGCGCGCCTCGCCGGTGCGCGCCATATCTGGCATCATCGCGGCCATCCCCGCGCTCGCGGGCTGCGCGTGCAGGCACCGCTATTGGCGAGCCGCGTGCTGTGCGTCTCAAACTATGCCGCCCCCGAGCCGGGCTTGTGGTCGGCGCGCCGCAAGGCCTCCGCCGTCTACAGCCCGTTCGACACCTCGATCGCCGGGATCGATCGCGAAGCGGCGCGCGCCGCGCTCCAATCCCGTCTCGGCATTGGTCCGGAGACCGCTGTGCTCGCGTTTCTCGGACATTTCTCCGAACGCAAACGCCCGCTCGTCTTCGTCGAGACGATCGCCGCGCTACGCCAGCGGCGACCGGACCTCCGCCTGATCGCGCCCATGTTCGGCGAGGAATTCGAGCCCGGAATCGAGGCACGCCTGCGCGCGCTGATCGACGAGCTGGGCGTCAATGACCTCGTCCGCATCATGGGGTTCGTCCAGCCCGTCGAGCCCTGGCTCGCGGCCAGCGACGCGCTCGTGGTGCCGGCGGTCGAGGAACCGTTCGGACGCACGCTGGTCGAAGCGATGCTGGTCGGCACGCCGGTCGTGGCCGCGGCATCCGGCGGCAATCTCGAGGCGATCCGCCATCGCGGTAACGGCCTGCTCGCGCGCGCCGACGATCCCGCTGATCTCGCCGCGCACGTGCTCGAGCTGATCGACCGTCCCGAACTCGCCGCCACGATCGCCCATCGCGCCCGGCAGGAAGCGCTGCTGAAGTTCAGCGTCGGGCATCATGTGAAAAAGGTCACGGCCATCTATCGGGAGGTGCTCGCAGCATGAACGCGCCATCCTATTGCGCCGCTTCGGCGATGCCGGGGCTCGTGCAGCACGTCACCACCAGCCTCGACGTCGGCGGCGCGCAGGCGATGCTCGTCAAGCTGGTCGAAGCCGGCGTTGCCAAGCGCAAATGCGCGCGCCCCGCGGTGCTCTCGCTGATGCGGCCCGGCACGCTCGCGCCGCGCCTGCGGGACACTGGCTGCCCGACCTATACCCTCGGCATGTCGCGCGGGATCCCGGGCCCGGTCGCGACGCTGCGGCTCCTGCGGATCACGGCCATGCTGCGGCCCGACATCCTCCAGGGCTGGATGTACCACGGCAATCTCGCCGCCAGCGTCGCCGGGCTCGCCGCCGGGCGCAAGGTACCGGTGTTCTGGAACGTGCGCCACTCGCTGGCCGATCCCAGCGTCGAGAAGCGCAGCAGCCGCGCGCTGTTCGCGCTCAGCGCGCGGCTGTCGCGATCGGCGGATGGAATCATCTACAATTCGCGCACCGCGGCCAAGGAGCATGCCGCGATCGGTTTCGACCCGTCGCGCGCGATCCATATCCCCAACGGCTTCGACCTGTCGCGCTACCGTCCGGACCCTTCGGCGCGCAGCCGGCTGCGCATGGTGTTCGGCCTTCCCGATGAGGGGATCCTGGTGGGCATGATCGCGCGCAATCACCCGATGAAGGATCATGCGATGCTGGTCCGCGGAATCGCGCGCGCGCGTTCCGCGGGGCACGACCTGCGGCTGCTCCTCGTCGGACCGGGAATGGGCGGGCCCGATACCGCCCTGCGGCAGGCAATCGCGACGTGCCTGCCGCCCGAGGCGGTGACGCTGGCGGACGAGCGCACCGATGTCGCCGAATGGCTGCCGGGACTCGATCTCCTCGCGCTCTCCTCCGCCTGGGGCGAAGCGTTCCCCAACGTCCTGGGCGAGGCGATGGCGTGCGGCGTGCCCTGCATCGCCACCGATGTCGGCGACAGCGCCTGGGTGCTCGGCGAGGGCGGTCTGATCGTTCCCCCGCGCGATGCCGAGGCGATGGGCGCCGCGCTCGAGCGGCTCGCGGCGCTCGACGGGAACGCGCGGCGGGGCCTCGGCGCGGCGGGGCGGGCGCGCGCCATCGCCCATTTCGACATCAACGACATCGCGGTCCAGTACCGCCGGCTCTACGCCAGTGCCGTGCAGCGCATCACCCGCGACGCCGCGCCTGCCAGCGCCAGCGCGCTCGCGAGCGATGCCGGAGTGCGCCAGGCATGAAAGTCCTCGTGCTCGCGAGCCTCGCCTACTCGCTGGTCAATTTCCGGGGCGCCTTGCTGCGCGAGATGATCGCCGAAGGCCATGAGGTGGTCGCGTGTGCGCCGGACGCGGACCCGGCGACGCTCGCCGAGCTGTCGGCGATGGGCGTGCGCTTCAGGCTGGTGCCGATGGACCGTACGGGGACCAATCCGTTGCGCGACCTGCGCACTCTGTACGCAATGACCGCGATCCTTCGCGCCGAAACGCCCGACATCGTCCTCGCCTATACGCAAAAGCCGATCGTCTATGGCGGCATCGCCACGCGGCTGGCCGGCGGCAGGGCCCGCTTCTTCGCGATGGTGAGCGGCCTCGGGCATGTCTATTCGGAGGACGGGCCGGCGACCTGGTCGAGGGCCACGCTGCGGCGGCTGACCTCGCTGCTCTATCGCGTGGCGGTGGGGCGCGCGGCGGCGATCTTCGTCTTCAATGCCGACGATGCCGACGAGATGCGGCGCCATGGCATCGCCGGGCCGGGCCGTCGCATCGTTCAGGTCCCCGGTTCGGGGATCGACACGGTCGACTTCCGGCACGTCCCGATCCCGGAGGGCGCGCCGGTGTTCCTCCTGATCGCGCGGCTGATGCGCAACAAGGGGATCCGCGAGTTCGTCGAGGCCGCGGCGCCGGTCCGGGATCGCCATCCTGCTGCACGCTTCCAGATTCTGGGCCCGCACGAGCCGGGCCCTGCCGGGTTTGCCGCCGAAGAGGTCGACGCGTGGCGCGCCCGCGGGATCGAGTATCTCGGTGCGACGCGTGACGTTCGCCCCTGGCTCGCCCAAGCGAGCGTGTTCGTGCTGCCGAGCTGGTATCGCGAGGGGCTGCCGCGGACGATCCTCGAAGCCATGGCGACCGGCCGGCCGATCATCACCACCAACATGCCGGGCTGCCGCGAAACAGTCGTGCCGGGCGAAAACGGGCTGCTCGTCCCGCCACGCGACGTGCTCGCGCTCGCGCACGCGATGGCGCAGCTCGCCGCAGATCCCGCGCTGGTTCGGTCGATGGGTGCGCACTCGCGGCAACTGGCGCAGCAGCGCTTCCGCGTGGACAAGGTCAATGCACAACTGCTCGGCGAGATGGGCCTGACCGGCGCGCCGCCCATGCCATGCCGGCGACGCGCGTTGAGCGACTACCGGTTCGCGGAGCGCGGGCTCGCGGCGCTGGCGCTGGTCGCCGTGGCCCCGCTCCTGCTACTGCTCGCCGGGGCGGTGACGCTGACGCTTGGCCGGCCGATACTGTTCCGCCAGCGCCGCGCGGGTGAGGGCGGGCGGGCGTTCGAGCTGATCAAATTCCGCTCGATGTCCGACGCTGGCGCTGGGAGCGGGCGGCCGCTCCCCGACGAAGCGCGCCTCACCTGCTTCGGCAGGCTCTTGCGGCGCAGCCGGCTCGACGAACTGCCCGAGCTCTGGAACATCGCGCGCGGCGAGATGAGCTTCGTCGGACCGCGGCCGCTGCTCCCTGAGACGGTGGACGCGATGGGCGAGCGCGGCAAGCGCCGCAGCGAGGTGCGACCGGGCCTTACCGGCTGGGCGCAGGTGAACGGCAACGCCCTGCTCGGCGACGCCGACAAGCTCGCGCTCGATCTCTGGTACATCGACAACCGCTCGCTCGCGCGCGACGGGAAGATCATCCTGCGCACCCTGACAATGCTCGCCCAAGGCGAACGCATCAGCGACCTCAATATCGGGAGGGCTTATGCGCGCGCTGCTGATCGGCGCGGTTGAGGGCACGCGCGTCGCGGCCAATGCCATCGCCGCCACGCCGGGCTGGGAGCTCGCCGCCATCGCCACCCTGCCGCCCGAGCTTGCCGCGCGGCATTCGGATTTCGTCGACCTCGCGCCGGTCGCCGCGCACCACGGCGCATCACTGGTTCCCGTGGCGCAGTGCAATGCGCCTGCTTTTCTTGAGGAAATGCGGGCGCTCGCCGCCGATATCGTGTTCGTGATCGGCTGGTCGCAGATCTGTGGCCCCGAGTTCCGCGCCGCGGCGGGGGGGCGCGTGGTCGGCTATCATCCCGCTCCGCTCCCCCGGTTGCGCGGGCGGGCGGTGATTCCATGGACAATCCTGCTCGACGAGAAGATCACCGCGTCGAGCCTGTTCTGGATCGATGACGGGGTCGACAGCGGACCGCTGCTGGCGCAGCGCTTCTTCCATGTCGCGCCGGGCGAGACCGCCGGCACGCTCTATGCCAAGCATATGACCGCGCTCGACGCAATGCTGCGCGAGCTGCTTCCGCAGCTGGCCCAAGGGCCGGTTCCCGGCGAGGTGCAGGACGAGGCGGTCGCGACCTGGGCGACTCGGCGCCGCCCCAGCGACGGGCAGATCGACTGGCGCGAACCCGCGGAGCAGGTCGAGCGACTGGTACGTGCGGTCGGCCGACCTTATCCGGGCGCCTTCACGGATGCGGCCGGCAAGCGAGTCACCATCTGGTCCGCCCGCGCCTGCGCCTGCGCCGACCGCAAGCACGCTAGTCCCGGCCAAGTCGTCCTGCGTGACGAGACGGGATTCGCGGTCCGGTGCGGCGACGGCCGTGCGCTCCACGTTCTGGACTTCGAAACGGCGGCGTCCGGCGCGCCCATGCTGCATAGCGTGCTCGGAGGCGGCGCATGATCGATCCCCTCGTGCGGATGGGAACCGTCCTGGTGGTCGCGCCGCATCCCGACGACGAGATTCTCGGATGCGGCGGCACGATCGCGCGCCTCGCCGCGGCCGGGCACGACGTCCATGTCGCGGTCGCCACGCGGGGCACGCCGCCGCGCTACCAGGCAGAGGATGTCGAACGAGTCCGGCAGGAGGCCGCGGCCGCACACGCGCTGCTCGGTGTCGCGCAGACCCATCATCTCGACCATCCCGCCGCCGAGCTCGACCGCGTCCCCCATGCCGAGCTCAACGCGACGATGAGCACGCTGTTCGCGGCGGTGGAGCCGGACACGCTGTTCCTGCCGTTCGGCGGCGACATCCACCTCGATCACCAGCTCATCTTCCGCTCCGCCCTCGTCGCCGCGCGGCCATATGGCTGGAACTATCCCGTCCGCCTCTACGCTTACGAGACATTGTCCGAGACCAACTGGTCGGCGCCGCATGTCGACCCGACGTTCGTGCCGAACGTCTTCATCGACATCCACGAGACGCTCGAACGCAAGCTCGACGCCTTCGCCTGCTACCGATCGCAATGCCGCGCCTTCCCGAACGAACGCTCGCCTGAAGCCTTGCGCGCGCTCGCGACCCTGCGCGGCGCCACCGTACATCGACGGGCGGCGGAAGCCTTCCTGCTCATCCGGGAGATAATGTGATGCACCAACTCATTGGCGAGCAGGCGTTGGAGGTTCCGCCGGTGAACGGCCACGACCGGCATCTCACGATCTTGCTGTGTTCGGCGGGACGGCGCGTGGGCCTGCTGCGGGCGTTCCGCCGCGCCGCCGCCGCTCTGCACGTCGATCTGCGTATCATCGCCTGCGACGTGCAGCCCGAATGGAGCGCCGCCTGTCGGCTTGCCGACCTGGCGGTACGGGTGCCCTATGCGGACGATCCGGACTACATTCCGGCGATCGAGGCGATTTGCCGTGAATATCATGTCGGGCTCGTCGTCCCCACGATCGATCCAGAGCTGCTGCCCCTGGCGGAAGCGCGCGATCGGCTCGCGGCGGCCGGCACGACGGTGGCGGTGAGCGGGCTGCCGGTGATCGAGATCTGCCGGGACAAGCTGCGCACCGCCATCTTCCTCGCCGAGCATGGGATCCCGGTTCCCCGGACCATCGATGCGGCGCTCGCCGACCCCTCGGACTGGGACGGGCCGGCGATCGTCAAGCCCCGCCATGGCAGCGCGGGACGCGCGATCACGCGGATCGACGATCTGCGCGCCCTCACCAACATCGGCACGGAACCGATGGTCGTCCAGGAACTGCTGGTGGGCGAGGAATGGACGGTGAACGTCTATTTCGACCAGGCGGGTGCCCTGCGTTCGGTCGTACCGCATCGCCGCGTGCAAGTCCGCGCCGGCGAGGTCGAGAAGGGCGTGACCGGGTGGCAGCGCCAGCTGATGGACATCGCCGAACAGATGGCGGCCTGCCTACCCGGTCCGTACGGCGCGCTCTGCTACCAGGCGATCATCACCGCCGACGGCTCGGCGAAGGTATTCGAGATCAATGCGCGCTTCGGCGGCGGCTACCCCCTCGCCGACTATGCCGGCGCGAGTTTCGCGCAATGGCTGATCGAGGAACGGCTGGCACTTCCGAGCACGGCCGCGAACAAATGGATCGCCGGAGTCGCGATGCTGCGGTTCGACGCTGCGATCTTCGTCAGGCTATGAGCACAACGATCGTCTTCGATCTCGACGATACGCTGTATCGCGAATGCGACTATGTCCGCAGCGGCATCCGTTCGGTCGACGTCTGGGTCCAGTGGCGGCTCGGCGTGCATGGATTTGCCGCAATCGCGACCAGGCTCTGGCATGCCGGCCGCCGCGATCGCCTGTTCGATGCGACGCTGTCAGAGCTGGGGGTGCCCGTCGACCCATCGACGATCGCGGCGATGGTGGCCGTCTATCGCGACCATGTCCCCCAGATCGCGCTGGCGCCGGACGCGCGGGCCTTTCTCGCCAGCGATCATGGATTCAGGCTGGCCCTGATCAGCGACGGGTTCGCCAACACGCAACGGCGCAAGGCCGCCGCGCTGGGGCTCGCGGGCTACGCCGTCGAGCCGATCATCTTCACGGACGACTGGGGCCGGGAATATTGGAAGCCGCACCGGCGCGCCTTCGAAGCCGTCGAGGCCGCCCATCGCGGCCGCTCGCATCGTTTCGTCTATGTGGCGGACAATCCGGCCAAGGATTTTCTGGCGCCCCGAGCGCTGGGCTGGGCCACGATACAGATCGACCGCGCCGGCGCGATCCATCCTCGCGGCCCGCCGAGCGAGCGGCACCACGCCGACACGCATATTCGATCGCTGCGCGATCTGACGCGACAGCGGATCGAGCGCCTGTTCGGCCCGGTTTCCATGAGGCTGCGCGCATGAACGTGGCATTCGTCCTGTCGGCGCTGGAAGCGGGCGGTGCGGAGCGGGTCCTTAGCCAGATCGCCAACGCCGCGATCGCCCGTGGATGGCGCGTCACGCTGATCACCTTCGATGCGCCCGGCGACCCGATCTTTCACAGTATCGATCCGCGAGTCGAACTCGTGCGTCTCGGTTTGCCATCGGGAGGCAAGGCACTCTCCCGGTTCGGCAGGAGCATTCGCCGCTTGATCGCGCTGCGACGCGCGCTTTCCGGCCGGCGGTTCGACGTCGTCCTGTCGTTCCTCACCAAGATCAACGTGCTGACTTTGCTGGCCATGGCCGGCAGGCGCGCCCC
The DNA here is from genome assembly GCF_049532975.1 of Sphingomonas sp. MS122. Lineage (GTDB taxonomy): Bacteria > Pseudomonadota > Alphaproteobacteria > Sphingomonadales > Sphingomonadaceae > Sphingomonas. Next base: position 656,973 of record NZ_CP186695.1, read on the forward strand.
CGTCATCGTTTCCGAACGCAACAACCCCGATCGCCAACCCGCCCATCCGCTCTGGCGCGTGATGATCCGTCGCCTCTATCCGCACGCCACGGCGATCGTGATGCTGACCGAACGCGGCAAGGAGCGGTTGCCAGATGCGGAGAGGTCGCGCGCGATCGTCATCCCGAATCCGGTCCCCTCGCTCCCCTTCCGGCCACGCGAAGCAGGCCCGCCGCAGCTGGTCGCCGTGGGCCGCCTGACCGAGCAAAAGGGGTTCGACCTACTGATCCAGGCATTCGCCCGGATCGCGAGCCGCTTCCCTGACTGGAACCTCCTCATCTTCGGCGAAGGACCGGAACGACCACGGCTCGAGGCGATGATCCGCGAACACGGACTCTCGGGCCGCGCGCACCTCCCCGGCAGAACCGAGCGGCATGGCGAATGGATCAACGCCGCGAGCATGTTCGTGCTCTCCTCCCGCTACGAAGGATTCGCCAATGTTATCGGGGAAGCGATGCAGGCGGGGTTGGCGGTGGTGGCCTTCGATTGCGACTTCGGCCCCTCCGACATGATCGAGCCGGAGGTCAGCGGCATCCTCGTGCCGCCGGAGGATATCGGGGAGTTAGCGGGGCGATTGGGGGAGGTCATGAATTCGGAGGGGCGCCGCCGCCAGATGGGTGTCAAGGCCATCGAACGCGCGCGCCAATTCGGGGAAGATGCGATTCTCGAGCGCTGGCTGCGCCTGATCGCCGATCCGCACGCGCACCGGTCCCGTCGCGCGGCGGGCCTCGTCCCTATGAGGGGTCGCCGGCTCGGCGAAGGTCTTCCGTGATCCCGAAAGCGAATGGCGGCCCCTCACGAAACCGCCATCCGAGTTCAAGACATCGCCTCGCGGCGATGTCTCGGTCGCATTTCCGGTCTACGCCTTTGCGAAGGCGACTCGAACTTGGGGATTCTACGGAGGCCCGCGAGCGAGGATCGCATCGATTCGGGAAGCCCGAAGATGCCCGGAAATGCAAATCGGCCCCGGCGCGCCCGAGTCGCGCGGCCGCGCGGCCGGATTGGTCGAACGAACAATACTCCGATGGTGAAGGCCGCGATTTGTCCCGATCTGTGTCACCCGCAAAATTAATACGGACGATATCTTAGTACATTTTAAACTACGATATTTTTTGTTCTGCTTTTGAATATATAAACCCAAATTGGGGTCGCCCCATGAAATAGAAGTAATCCGGTCGTCCAAACGGGCGATCCAAATCGGCTATCGTCGAAAACGGTAGGGAGGTTTTTCTATGTCGAGCGAACCCATCCACGTGAACATCGTTGGCAAGAACGAGATCGTCCGCGAGGGACTAAGGCGCATCCTTGCCGAACAGGATTTCCATGTCGATTGCGCCGTATCCTGCGTCGATGACCTGGATACGGAGAACGACCCGTCCGTCGTCATCGTCGATGCCAATGATATCGACGAAGGGCTCGGCGTCTGCGCCGACGTGCGCGAACGCTGTCCCAAGCCGCGCATCGTGATCATGGCCGATGGATACAGCATGGAAGACGTCTCGCGGGCATTCGCGACCGGCGCGGTCGATGCCTATCTCGTGAAGGAGATTTCGTGCGATCCGCTGGCCGGCGCGCTGCGCCTGACCGCGCTCGGCGAGAAGGTGCTGCCCTCGCAGATCGCCGGCTCGCTCGCGAGTGCGCCCTCGAGCGCGATTTCCCGCTGCTGGGATGTCGGCGCGAGCGGCACCAACCTGTCCGCGCGCGAAGTGGATATCTTGCGATGCCTGGTCGATGGGGAGCCCAACAAGGTCATCTCGCGCCGGCTCAATATCGCCGACGCCACGGTCAAGGTGCACATCAAGGCGATCCTGCGCAAGCTGCGCGTCCGCAACCGCACGCAGGCGGCGATCTGGGCGGTCAGCAGGGGGCTGGCGGGCGAAGCGCCGCGGCCGCCGCAGCCGCAGCCGCTTCCCGCGTTGCGGCCAGCGCAGCACGCTCCCGCCGCAATGTCCGCGCAAAGAGCGCCAGACATGCAACTAGCGATATGAGGTTGAAGACGATGTGGGCAATGCCGGCGCCGCTCACGCCAAGCGCCGGCGTTGCCACATAGAGCGCAGCGAAGAACGCGGCTGCCGCGACCACTGCGATCGCGAACACCTTCGGTTGCAACCCCATGGTCATCAGTGCCGGCCGCAGGGCGCCGCCCGCCAGGAACAGCAAGGCTGCGATCGACTGGACGATCAGGGGCCCCTCCGCATCCTCGAACTCGGGGCCGGCGATCAAGCGGATGGCGATGTCGCCCGCGAACACGGCGCCAAGGACGAACAGGATCGCGACGCCGAGCGTGAGCAGCTCGATCTGCCGGATCGCCATCACGAAACCGTCGAGGTCGCGCCGCGCCCAAAGCCGGGCGAGATCGGGAAAGACGACTTGCTGGACCATCGCGCCGGCCTTCATCGCGGCCAGCGTGAACTTGCGCACCAGCTGATAGATGCCGGCGCCGATCGGGCCCGCGACCGCGCCGACCGCGAGGATGTCGAGCTCCTGGGTGCTCTTGCGCACGAGCACCGCGCCATTTGACGAAAGGATGAAGGCCCAGATTCCCCGGAACTGGCGCGTGTCCGCCAGCGCGCCGAGCCGGGGCCGGCACCGGTATCCGCGCCGGCGCAGCTCGCGCCACGCCGCGGCCGCTAGGCACAGGCGCTGAAGGCACGGCACCGCGATCGTGATCGCCAGCAGCGCCCAGATCGAACCGCCGAGCACCCATACCAGCAGGACCGCGAGCAGCCGAAGCACCGCGAGGGCAGGATCGATCCACGCGATCAGCGCAAACCGGTCGAACAGGCGCAGGATCCCGGTCGGAGTCGACGAGATGCCGAACGCGACCGCGATGGCGTAGAAGCTCGCCATCGACCGCGCCTCCGCACCCCAGCCGATCCAATCCCCGACCAGCGGAATCGCGAGCAGCGCCACCGCACCGGCGGCAAGCGCGCCGGTGATGTCGAGCGCGATCCCGAAGCCGACCAGCTCGACAAAGCGCCGATCGTCCCCCGCCTCGAGGGCCTCGGTGCCGTAGCGGATCACCGCCTGCCAGGTCTCGAGCCGGACGACCTGGTCGACGAAGCGGCCATAGGCTTCGACCATCGCGAGCAGGCCGAGCAGCGCGGGGCCCAGCATCTGCGCCATCAGCGCGAGCGTCACCATGCCGAGTCCGATCGCGGCGGCATTGCCGGACGCGAGATGCGCGGCCTGCCGGAGAATCCACCCCAAGGGGCGGCGCCTCGTCGCGCCACCCTCCGGGAAAGGCGCGGCTTCCGTGTCGCCGAAACCGGGGCTCAGTCCGGACTGTGGGGTCTGAGGCTGCACGACCCTCGCTCGCTCTGTAAGACCGCGGGTCTGCCGGTCGCCGCAGCCGATTCCTAGGCGAGCAAGCGGGATAGCTCCACGGGGGTAGCCAGCGGGGCCAGCTGCGCATTCCCGCCCCGGCGCTTACCCGAAATCGCTTCGCGTCCCCCTTCTGACCAATATCCGTGGATCGAGCGCAGCCTAAGCTCCTTCGCAAAATCGCGGCGCTGGGAGTCTGGTCGATGAACATGCAGGAACAGGCGTTGATGGAGATGCGCCCCGGCGCGGTTGCCGTCCCGCAGGACGCATCAGGCGTCGACTTTCTGCGCGTCCTGCGCCGGCACCAGGGGCGGCTGGTCGTCACCTTCTTGGTCGTGATCGCGCTCGCGGCACTGGCCCTGGCATTCATCGAGCCGCGCTACCAGGCGACGGCGGTGATGCGCGTCGACGTCGAGGAGTCGGCGCTGCGCGGCGAGGAGGAGACCGCCGCCTCGATCCGCGACGCGGAGCTGCGCCGCGAGCACCAGATCGAAACGCAGATCCAGCTGTTGCAGTCGCGCCCGGTCGCGCGGCAGGTCGTGCGCGACCTCGCCCTGCACGACGATGCCGAGTTCAACCCCGACGCCGATCCGGACAAGAAGACCGGCTGGGACCGGTTCTTCGACCGGCTGCGGTTCCGGGACCGGGGCAACGACCAGCCGGCGCCGTCGGCCGCGGGCGTCGTTTCGCCCCAACTCGTCGAACGCACCACCGACCGGCTGCTCGAGATGCTCGACGTGGCGCAGGATGGCCAGTCCAGCTTCATCGACGTCACGGTGACCTCGCGGAATCCCGAAAAGGCGGCGGTCATCGCGAACAAGATCACGCGCGTCTATGTGAAGACGCAGGTCGAGGAGCGCCAGGCGGCGATCCGGCGGCGCATCCAGACGCTCGGCGAACGAGTCACCGAACTGCGCGGCCAGCTCGTGTCCACCGAACAGTCGATCGCGGCCTATCGCCGCTCGCACGGCCTCGACGCCGGCGCAGGCAGCCAGGCCAGCGCCGCCCAGATGGCACGCGCGGCGGCCGAACTCGCCGCGGTCCGCGGGCAGCGGGCCGAAACCGAGCAGCGCAGCGGCTCGGCGGGCCAGATCATGTCGCCGCTGCTCGCCGATCTGCGCAGCCAGCAGACCACAACCCAGCGGCGGCTCGGCGAGCTCGCCACCCTCTATGGCAACGCGCATCCCGATGTGCGCAAGGCGCGCGCCGAGCTCGACCAGCTGGCCGGCAGCATCGCCCAGGAATCCGGGCGTGTCCGCGCCCAGCTCGCGAACGAGGCCTCCGCGCAGCGCTCGCGCGAGGCGCAGCTCGCGGGCGACCTGTCGTCGCTTCGCGGCCGCTCGCTCGACGACATCGTCCAGGGCGTGCCGCTGGCCGATCTCGAGCGCAACGCGACGGCGACCCAGGCGGTCTATCTCGCGCTGCTCGGACGGCTGAAGGAGATCAGCCGCAACGAGAAGAATGTGAAGGCCGACGCCGCGATCGCCTCGCCGGCGCTGCAGCCGACCCAGCCGAGCTTCCCGCGCCGGACCCAGATCATGGCGGCGGCGGCCGCCGCCGCGGTCATCTTCGGCATGATCATCGTCATGCTGAGCGAGGCGCTCGACACGCAGGTGCGAAGCGCCGCGCAGGTATGGGCGATCGCCGGGCTCGCGACGCTCGGCATGGTCCCCGAGCTCAAGAAGGCGCGGCGGCGCATCCCCACGCATCTGCGCGTGATCGATCAGCCCTATACGGTCTTCGCCGAGGCGATCCGCTCGATCGAGACGCGGCTGGGGCGCAACGCCCCGCGCGCCACGGGGAATATCGTGCTGGTGACCTCGCCGCTTCCCGACGAAGGCAAGACGAGCATCTCGATCGGCCTCGCCGCGGCGGCCGTGGCGCGCGGGCGCCGCGCGGTGGTGGTCGACTTCGACCTGCGCCGGCCCGGCCTCGCCACGCTGCTCGACGACGAATCGGAGGGCAAGGACCTGCTGGACTATATCCGGGGCGAGGCGGAGATCGACGAGATCATCTTCCCGAGCCGCTCGAACCCGACGGTGCACGGCGTGATGGCGCACCGGCCGGCAGCGGACCCCGGCGCGGCGATCGCTTCGCCGCGGGTCGAGGCGCTGTTCGCCATCCTTCGCGCGCGCTACGATCTGATCGTCGTCAACACGCCTCCGGTCCTCGCGGTGAGCGACGCCCAGCAACTGGCGCGTTTCGCGGAGCAATCCCTTCTCGTCCTGCGATGGGGGCGCACCACCCCGGACCTGCTGCGATCGGCGATCCTGCAGTTCGGGGAGACGGTGACCGGTGTCGTCTTCAACCGCGTCCGCTATCGCAAGCACGCGCGGTTCCATTACGGCGACGGCATCCAGCAATATCATCGCTATGCGCGCGACGCCCAGCCCGCGTTGCTGCGCCATCCGATCCTGCGGCTGCTCGGCCGCCGTTCGGAGCCCGCCTGAAACGGATCATTCGCGTGGTGGCCACTCGAACACCATTCGCATCTCGTGAAGAGCCGGGCCGTTGACCGCGAACCTGCGCGCGATCAGCGGGGGGCGGAACGCGGGCCGCCCGGGTTCGGACGAACTGTACCTGCTGGTGATCGACCCCCGTTCCCTGACCCGCGACTGCCTGGTGGCGGCGCTGGAGGGAGTCGAGGGCCTGGGCTCGGTGATCGCCGCGGGGAGCGTCGAGGAGGCGGCGGCGATCCTCGCCGGGATCGACGGGCGCACCGCCGCGCTGCTGAACCTCGCCTCCGACGCGTTCGATCATCCCACGCTCTCGCGCATGATCGAGCCGCTGCGCGAGGCGCCGCCCGGCAGCATCCTCGTCCTGACGACGCATGTCGACGCCGAGCATGCGCGCGCCGCGCTGAGCCTCGGGATCGCCGGCTTCCTCAGCGCCGACATGTCGTTCGACCTCACGGTCGAGGCGATCCGGATCGTCAGCCGCGGCTGGATCGCCTATCCCCGCTCGATCCTCGAGCAGCCGGCAATCCAGTCGATCATGCTCTCGTCCAACGTCCGCCGCAGCTATGACGCGATGCTCACCGGGCGTCAGCGCCAGGTCCTCGACGGCCTGTCCCGCGGGCTGACCAACCGGCAGATCGCGACGAGCCTGCGAGTCACCGAACGCACGGTGAAGGCGCATGTGAAGGAACTGATGCGCCGGCTGGGGGCGAGCAATCGCACCCAGGTCGTCGCGATCACCAGCGCCCATCCCTAGCCCGCAACCAGTCCCCAAAGATCAAGTAATCGCACGCATTGTCCTTTAGGACAATGTGCGTTTGTTCAATATTACTTGACAGACCCCGAGGCAGATTAGGTAAAAATCGGGACAAAATTCATCTTATTTAAACTAATGTCGTAGCAGATCGTCCGTAAAGGCTTCAGATTTACTTATAAATCCTGTCGCTGACGGGCAATAAGCTCTTGATTACCGGAAACATCATTGAACCAGGCGCGGGCATTCCAAGTCATGGTTAATGAATGTTGACTAAAGAGGTCGCGTGTTATGCTTTCCTTGCCGAAGCGCAGCCTGGTGCCGGCCCTGTCGGTCGCCGCCATCGCATTGATCGCCGTCGCCGTGGTGACCGCGCGCGCCGCGCCGGTCGCGATCGGATCGGGCGTGGAGCTGACCACCAAGTTCCGGGTCATGACGGGGGACCTGCAGACCGGCGCGGGCGTGCAGCTCGCCGGCGCCACCGGCCGGGTCGTCGAAGGGCCGGTCCTGCGCCTTGGCGTCCGGTGGTGGCGAGTCGATTTCGGCGACGGCGCCGACGGCTGGGTGAACGAGGCGGTGTTGCGCGAGACCGGGGTCATCGTCGCGCCCAGCCCGACCCCGGCGCCCACAGCAGCGCCCTCGCCCCAACCGACGGCCACGCCCACGCCCGCGCCGTCGGCGGGCGCCGCCGCCGCCTTCGCCAATCCCGACGATGGCGGCATCCCGGACCGGGCGCTCCATCCCCTCGCCTTCCCGACCGCGACCGGCTTCGGCAAGCACACCAGCGTCCGCAGCTCCAACGCCGTGGTCTACAAGATCAACACGCTCGAGGATGTCGCCAGCGCGGGGGACGGCAAGATCAGCTATCGCGAGTGCGCGCTCGCGCTGGCGGTGACCTCGCCCTATGCGATCCCCGCCGGGCGGCCGCGCTACTGCGTCTTCGACGTCGCCGGGGCGATCGTCCTGCAATCGGCGGCGTTCATCACCAAGCCGCAGATCTACATCGCCGGGCAGACCTCGCCGGGCGGGATCGAGTTCCGGCTGGGCGACCGCTACAATCCGGTGGATTCGCTGATCGACACGCGCCACGGCGGCAACCACATGATCCTGCGCCACGTGCGCACGCGCACCGGCCCGCATCTCGGCCGCACGTCGGAGAATGGCGATCCGATCCGGCTGCAGGGCACCAACAACCAGATCATCGACCACGTCTCGACGATGTTCGGAACCGACGAGAGCCTCGACGTGGCGTGTGTCGACTGCACCGTGCAATGGTCGATCATCGGCCCCAACATCTGCCGCAATGGCGGGCACGTCTCGGCGCTGCACTGCAAGACCTTCTTCCTGAAGCCCGCGTCGCGCGTCACCATCGCGCACAACCTCTCGCAGCATGGCGAGCAGCGCGGCATCAACATCGCGGTCGGGACGAACCCGGCGGCCGCGGGCAATACGGGCCAGGTCGATGTGGTCAACAACGTCCTCTACCACTTCATCGCGGAGGCCGGGCTCGTCTCGAACCAGTTCGGCAGCGTCTATGCCAACTATGTCAACAACGTCTATCTGCGCGGGCCGCGCTACAATTCCAGCGACGGCAACTATCTGATCGGGCTCTACACCCCCGGCAGCACCTCGGGCTTCGGCTTCAACATCCATTCCAGGGGCAATGTGACGCCGCGCACGCGCGTCGCCGGGCAGTTCGGATCGGCCACGACCGATCCGTTCCAGAACAGCGCCGGCTTCATCGCGCATGTCGTGCCGAGCTCGATCTGCGGGGTGACGAGCACCGGCGCGCGCGATTGCAGCCGCACCGGCCTCGCCACCGTGCAGAACCTCGCCTATGCGCTGATGCCGGGCGTCACCGGGCCGTCATTCGATCCCGCGCGGATCGTGTCGGCGGAGCAAGCGCTGCGCGACGTCCTCACCTTCGCCGGCGCCGATCGCTGCCGCGACGGCATATGCCGCGACAATGTCGACCAGATGTATGTCGAGGACGTGCGCAGCTGCGACTCCGCCCCTTACCTGTTCGCGTCGAGCTGGCCGGGGAGCATCGCCGAGGTCGGCGGCTGGGCCCGGCTCACGCCGGGCGTCGCCAAGCCCGATCGCGACAATGACGGGATGCCGGACGACTGGGAGAGCCGGTTCACCAATACCAACCCCAATGTATGGGATGCGAACGACGATCGCGACGCCGACGGCTATCCGAACATCGAGGAATATCTGAACGCGCTCGCGCAGGATGATGTCCGCTATTCCGGCATGGTCGGGTACGGCACCGGGCGGGTGCCCGCCTATAATTGCGGGAGGGCGATGTTCTGACGCAAGCGCGCTTCGGCCATTTGCTTCAATTTGGGGCATGAATGGCCCGGCCTGCAGAGCGCCGGCGACCATGCGCGCCGGATTCCGGCATCTGCCCCAAAATGGGTGATACGGGGTAGTACGGATTAACAGGTTGGCACCATGCGCTAACAGCATGATCTTCTTTGGTTGGTTCCGCCTTGGCGGAAAAGCGCTTGGAAAGGTGATCGTGCTCAACCCACTCCTCGCCAAGCTCGACAGCAAGATGCGGCTGGGGCCCGGGGAACGGGGAGCACTCGCCGGATTGATCCAGAACAGGACACATCGCCTGCCGGCCCGGCAGGACCTCTATGTCGAGGGCGACCCGGTATCGCCGATGATCGTGATCCTCGACGGCTGGGCGTGCCGCTACGACCAGCTTGCCGACGGCCGGAGGCAGATCATCGAGCTGTTCCTGCCCGGCGACCTCCTGGGCCATGATTGCCTGTTCGCGGAACGCCAGGATCATTCCGCCTGCTCGATCTCGTCGCTCTGCTATGCGCAGATTTCCCGGACCGATCTCGATGCGGCGGTCCAGCAATTCCCCGTCCTGGGCCAGGCGCTGCTCTGGGACGCGTCGGTCGCGGCGGCGATCCACCGGCAATGGATTCGCTCGCTCGGCAGGTTGAGCGCCACGCAACGGATCGCGCACCTGTTCTGCGAGCTGTTCTACCGTTCCGCACGCGCCGGCCTGGCGCGAGGCACCGCGTTCGACATGCCGATGGGGCAGCGCGATCTCGGCGATGCGCGGGGGCTCAGCGCGGTGCAGGTCAATCGCACGGTGCAGCTGCTACGATCCGCCGGCCTGCTGGGATGGCGGCGGCGCGTCGTCGAGATCGCCGACCTCCCGCGCCTGGCGACGATCGCGATGTTCCGGCCGCATTATCTCGACATCGAACCCGCCGGCGAGCTGCTCGCCTCCCCTTCCGGCGCTGCCGAGGTCGTTCGCCCTCCGCCGGAGGAACGCGACCTGCCCCTGTTCAGATAGCGACGGCGGCCCGCGCGGTTTCCGGCCCGCCGCGATCCCGTGACACCCCATGATAGTCGCAATACCAGTCGACAAAGGCCGCGACGCCGTCTGCGATCCCGGTATCCGGAACATAGCCGGTCAGCGCGCGCAGCAGCGACGGATCCGCGACGGTGAGCGCCACGTCCCCCGCCTGCATCGGCAGCATGTCCAGACGCGCGCGCCTGCCGATACAGGCCTCCACGGTTCGAATGAAGTCCATGAGCTCGACGGGGCGCCCCCCGGCGATGTTCACGACCCGGTAGGGCGCCACCGGCGAGAGGCTGTCGGCGACGCCGTCCGCGTCGACCGGTGCGCCCTGTACCGGCACAGCCTCGACCAGCCGCACGATCGCCTCGACCAGATCGCCGACATAGGTGAAGTCCCGTGCCATCCGGCCGTTGCCATAGACCTCGACCGGCCGGCCGGCGAAAATGGCGCCGGCGAACTTGAACAGCGCCATGTCCGGGCGTCCCCATGGCCCGTAGACGGTGAAGAAGCGGAACAGCGTGCTCGGGATGTCGAAGAGGTGGGCATAGGCGTGAGCCATCGCCTCCATGCCCTTCTTGGTCGCGGCATAAAGGCTCATGGGATGGTCGGCGCAGTCGGTTTCGCCGAACGGGACCTTCGCGTTCGCGCCATAGGTGGACGAGGTCGACGCCATCAGCAGGTGCCGGGGGCGAACCGCGCGCGCGAGCTCCAGCACCGCCCAGGACCCGGTGAGGTTGCTCGAGACATAGGTCGCCGGCGCGTCGATCGAGTAGCGCACGCCCGCCTGCGCCGCGAGATGGACGATCACCTCAGGCGGGTCGGCTTCGACCGCGCGCATCAGTTCGTCGCGATCCTCGAGCAAGCCCTCGACGAAACCGTATCCCGGATACGCCGCGAGGGTCGCGTTGCGCGCGCGCTTGAGCGCGGGGTCGTAGTAATCGGTGAGCGCGTCATAGCCGATCACCCGATGTCCTTCGGCGAGCAGCCGCCGCGCGAGGTGGAAGCCGATGAAGCCCGCGCTGCCGGTGACGAGGAACCTGGTCACTCGGCCGCCTCAAGCAGCGGCTCGGCCTCCCCCGGCACCGGCCGCCCGACGCTCGCATAGACGAACCCGGCGCGCTCGGCCTCGTCCGGTTTGTAGATGTTGCGCAGGTCGACGAGCACCGCGCGCGCCATCGCCGCGTGCAGCCGGGGGAGATCGAGCGCGCGGAACGCGTCCCATTCGGTGACGATCACCAGCGCCGACGCGCCCTCCGCCGCGTCATAGGCGGAACTGGCGAAGCTGACCTCGGGGAGCAGCGGCCCGGCCGCCGCCATGCCCTGCGGATCATAGGCGCGGATCGCGGCGCCCCCGTCCTGCAGCGCCTGGATGATGGTCAGCGCCGGCGCCTCGCGAATGTCGTCGGTGTTCGGCTTGAAGGTCAGGCCGAGCACCGCGACGGTCTTGCCGCGCAGGTCGCCGCCCGCGGCCTGAACCACCTTGCGCGCCATCGCCCGCTTGCGCGCGTCGTTGACCGCGACCGTCGCCTCGACCAGCCGCAGCGGCGCGCCATGGTCCTGCGCGGTCTTCATCAGCGCGAGCGTATCCTTGGGAAAGCAGGAGCCGCCATAGCCGGGCCCGGCATGGAGGAATTTGGGCCCGATGCGATTGTCGAGCCCGATCCCGCGCGCGACCTCCTGCACGTCGGCACCGGCCTGCTCGCACAGGTCGGCGATCTCGTTGATGAAGGTGATCTTCATCGCGAGGAAGGCGTTCGCGGCATATTTGATCAGCTCGCTCGTGCGGCGCCGGGTGAAGAGAATGGGCGAGCGGTTGAGGAAGAGCGGGCGATAGACTTCCTCCAGCACCGCGCGGGCACGCGCGTCCTCGATGCCGATCACGATGCGGTCGGGACGCTTGAAATCCTCGATCGCAGCACCTTCGCGCAGGAATTCCGGGTTCGAGGCCACGGCGAAGTCGGCGCCGGGATTGGTTTCCCGGATGATCCGCTCGACCTCGTCCCCGGTGCCGACCGGAACCGTCGATTTGGTCACCACCACGGTGAATCCGGCGAGGTTGCGCGCAAGCTCGCGCGCCGCGCCATGGACAAAGGAGAGGTCCGCATGCCCGTCGCCGCGCCGCGCCGGGGTGCCGACGCCGATGAACACGACATCGGCCTCGCGCACGGCCTCGGCCAGATCGGTGGTGAACGAAAGCCGGCCCGCGGCGGCGTTGCGCGCGACGAGCTGGTCGAGCATCGGCTCGTGGATCGGGATGCGCCCCGCCCGCAGCGTCGCCACCTTCGCCGCGTCCGTGTCGACGCACACGACCTCATGCCCGAAATCGGCAAAACACGCGCCCGAAACCAGTCCCACATAGCCGGAGCCGATCATCACCAAGCGCATCGCGAACCCTCCTCGAGGCCGGATCGATGGGTAGCCGATCGTTGCCCGGGCGTGCGGGGTGCATTGGAGGGACCGCCTGACCCTTACTGGTGACGCGGTGCGGGCGAGTGCCTTCGCGCGATACGCCCTACCCGGTCACCTACTTCCGGGCTACCCCGCGTTCCCCGGCCGCTCATCGGGCTTGGCAATGTTCAGCGCGACCCGGACCGGCCATGCTGCGCGCCAGATCGAGCCGATGACGGGAACATCATGCGCCTCACGCCACCGCTTTCACCGACCCTCACGCATCTCGAGCGGCTCGAGGCCGAAAGCATCCATATCCTGCGCGAGGTCGTCGCTCAGGCCCGGCGACCGGTGATGCTCTATTCGGCGGGCAAGGATTCGGCGGTCATGCTGCATCTCGCGCGCAAGGCCTTCTACCCCGCTCCCCCGCCCTTCCCGCTGCTCCATGTCGACACGACCTGGAAGTTCCGCGCGATGTACGAATATCGCGACCGGGCGGCAGCCGCCGCGGGAATGGAGCTGATCGTCCATCGCAACCCCGACGCGGTCGCGCGCGGGATCAATCCATTCGACCACGGCAGCCTGCACACCGAGATGTGGAAGACCGAGGGCCTGAAGCAGGCGCTCGACGCGCATGGCTTCGACGCGGCGTTCGGCGGCGCGCGGCGCGACGAGGAGAAGAGCCGCGCCAAGGAACGGATCTTCAGCTTCCGCGACCGCAACCATCGCTGGGAGCCGCGCGACCAGCGTCCCGAATTGTGGCGGCTTTACAATGCCCGGGTCGGCAACGGGCAGAGCCTGCGCGTCTTCCCGCTCTCCAACTGGACCGAGCTCGACGTCTGGCAATATATCCTGGCGGAGCGGATCGAGATCGTTCCGCTCTATTTCGCCGCGCCGCGCCCGACGGTGGTGCGCGACGGGCTGATCCTGATGGTCGACGACCACCGCTTCCCCTTGAACGGCGAAATACCGGTCGAGCGTTCGATCCGCTTCCGCACGCTAGGCTGCTACCCGCTCAGCGGCGCGGTGGAGAGCAAGGCCTCGACCCTGCCCGAACTGATCCAGGAAACGCTGCTCGCGACGACCAGCGAGCGCCAGGGCCGGGCGATCGACCAGGAGGGCGATGCGAGCATGGAGCGCAAGAAGCTGGAAGGGTATTTCTGATGGCCGAACCCTATCGGCTGGTCGCCGCGAATTTCGACGCCTGCCTCGCTCAGCACCAGGAGCGCGCGCTGCTGCGCTTCCTGACCTGCGGGTCGGTCGACGACGGCAAGTCCACGCTGATCGGACGCCTGCTCTATGATTCCAAGCTGATCCTGGAAGACCAGCTCGCCAGCCTCGCGGGGTCGAGCGGCAGGAGATCGATCGATTTCGCGTCCCTGGTCGACGGCCTCGCCGCCGAGCGCGAGCAGGGCATCACGATCGACGTCGCCTATCGCTTCTTCGCGACCGAGAAGCGCAAGTTCATCGTCGCCGACACGCCGGGGCACGAACAGTACACCCGCAACATGGTCACCGGCGCGTCGACCGCCGAGCTCGCGGTGATCCTGATCGATGCGCGCAAGGGCGTGCTGACCCAGACGCGGCGGCACAGCTACATCGTCCAGCTGCTGGGCATCCGCCACATCGTGCTGGCGGTGAACAAGATGGACCTGGTGGGCTACCAACAGGCGTCGTTCGACGCGGTGGTCGCGGATTATGCGGCCTTCGCACGCCAGGTCGGCATTCCCGGCTTTGCGGCCATTCCGATCTCCGGTCGAAACGGCGACAATATCGCGGGGCGATCGGATGCGATGCCATGGTATTCGGGACCGACCTTGCTCGAGCACCTCGAGGCCGTGGAGGTCGACGTCGAGGCCGACGCGACCAAGCCGTTCCGGATGCCGGTGCAATGGATCAACCGCGCCGGCCAGGACTTCCGCGGCCTCGCGGGCACGATCCCCAGCGGGGTCGTCCGCCCCGGCGATCCGGTGCGCATCCTGCCCTCGGGCCGCACGACCCGCGTGGCGCGGATCGTGACGATGGCCGGCGACCTGGAACTCGCCCGCGCCGGCCAGTCGGTGACGATCACCCTGGCCGACGACATCGATTGCGCCCGTGGCGACGTCGTCGCCGCCGCCGCGGCGCCGTTGCAGGTGTCCGATCAGTTCGAAGCTTCGCTCGTGTGGCTGGACGAGGCGCCGCTGCTGCCGGGCCGCCGCTATCTGCTGCAGACGGCAAGCACGGTGCTCGGCGCGACGGTGATGCAGATCAAGCATGCGGTGGATCTGGAAACGCTCGGCGAGACGCCCGCTCGCACCCTGGCGTGCAATCAGATCGCCGTGGTCACGCTGCGGCTCGATCGCGCCATCCCCTTCGCCGCCTATGCCGAGTGCCGCACGCTCGGCAGCTTCGTCCTGGTCGATCGCGAAAGTCACCGCACGCTGGCCGGCGGTACCTTCCATTTCTCGCTGCGCCGTGCCGACAACATCCATTGGCAACCGCTCGAGGTGCGCCGCGAGCAGCGCGCGGCCATGAAAGCGCAAGCACCCAAGGTGCTTTGGTTCACCGGCGTCTCGGGCGCGGGCAAGTCGACCATCGCCAATCAGGTCGAGCGCAAGCTGCACGCGCTCGGCTATCACACCTTCCTGCTCGACGGCGACAATGTGCGCCACCGGCTGAACGGCGACCTTGGCTTCACCGATGCCGACCGGGTGGAGAATATCCGCCGCGTCGGCGAAGTCGCGGCGCTGATGGCCGATGCCGGCCTGATCGTGCTCGCCGCCTTCATCTCGCCCTTCCGCGCGGAGCGCGAGATGGTGCGGGCGATGGTCCCGGACGGCGAGTTCATCGAGATCTTCGTCGACACGTCCCTCGCCGAAGCGGAGGCGCGCGACGTGAAGGGACTCTACCGCAAGGCGCGGCGCGGCGAGCTCGTCAACTTCACCGGCATCGACAGTCCCTATGAGCCTCCTCTGGCACCCGAACTGCGGATCGACACCATGTGCTGCGCATCGGAGCAGGCGGCCGACCAGATCATCGACGCGCTTTTCGCCTGAAACCGGCCGGCGCCGGGTGATCGCGGGAAGCGTGCTCAGCCGCGGTCTTCGCCCATGCCCGCCGCGAAGGCGATCCGCAGCGCCCCCGACAGGCTGCGCGCCTTGAGCTTGATCATGATGTTCGCCCGATGCACCTCGACGGTGCGCGGGGAGATGCCGAGATAATAAGCGATGGTCTTGTTGGGGTGGCCTTGCGCCAGCCCCTCGAGCACCTCGCGCTCGCGCTCGCTCAGCACGCCGAGCACGACCTCCGCATCCGCCGCGCGCACCATGAGGCTCTTCTCGGCGGCAAGCCGCTCGAACGCGCGGCGGATCGCATCCTCGAGCGCTTCGGTCTCGAAGGGCTTCTCCAGGAAATCGACCGCGCCCGCCTTCATCGCCTTCACCGCCACGGCGATATCGCCATGTCCGGTCAGCACGATCACCGGCATCGTCACGCCGCGCTCGTTGAGCTGCTGCTGTACTTCCAGCCCGTTGATCTCGGGCATGCCGATATCGAGCAGGATGCAGCCGCTCTCGACATGGCGTACTTCCCTGAGGAATCCGGCGCCCGATTCCCAGCTGCGCACCGCATAGCCGATGCTCTTGAGGAAGAAGCTCGTTCCACGGCGGACGCTTTCCTCGTCGTCGATGACGTGAACCAGGGGCCTGTCGGTCATTCGGACACCTCCGCATCGGCACGGACCAGGGTGAAATGGAACCATGTGCCTCCCTCGGTCCGTGGTTCCATCCAGATACGCCCGCCATTGGCCTCGACGATGGTACGGCAGATCGACAGGCCGAGGCCGAGGCCGTCGTTCTTGGTGCTGTTGAAGGCTCGAAACAGATTCTCGGTGATCTCCGGCGGAACCCCCGGTCCGGTATCGGCCACGGTCACACGCACAAACCCGTCGTCCTCGCGCGTGCTCGAAACGGTCAGCAGGCGCGACGGCGACTGGCACATCGCCTCGATCGCGTTGCGCATGAGGTTGATCAGCACTTGCTGGATCTGGATCTTGTCGACGAGCACCTGGCGCACTTCGCGATCGAGCTCGATCCGCGTGCGAACGCCCTTCTCGCGCGCGTCGAGCAGCGCGAGCTTGGAAGCTTCGTCGACCAGTTCGACGAGATCGGCAACCGACTTCTCGACCTCGCCGCGCGCGACGAACTCCCGCAGGCGGCGAACGATCGCCCCCGCGCGCAGCGCCTCCTCATAGGCGCCGTCCAGCCCGTCCTCGATCATGCCGCGCTCTTCGGGCCTGCCTTCATGCAGCAAGTTGCGGGCGCCGCGCACGAAGGTGGCGACGGCGGTAATCGGCTGATTGAGCTCGTGCGCCAGCGTCGAGGCCATGGTCCCCATCGCGCTGACCCGCGCCGCATGGACGAGGTCCCCGCGCAACTCGTTGATGCGCCGCTCGGCGGCCTGTTTCTCGGTGAGATCGCGGATGAAGCCGGTGAACACGCGCGCACCGTCCGAGACCGCTTCGCCGACGGCAAGCTCGATCGGGAAGGTGCTGCCGTCGCGCCGTTGCCCGATCACGCTGCGACCGATGCCGATCACCCGCTTCTCGCCAGTGACAAGATGGCGCTTGATATAGTCGTCATGGCGCTCGCGGTCGGGCGACGGCATGAGCCGGCTCACGTTCAAGCCGATGACTTCCGCTTCCGCATAGCCGAACAACCGCTCGGCTGCGGCGCTGAACCAGAGGATCTTGCCGGTCTCGTTGATGACGACCATCGCGTCGGGGACGGTGGCGAGGATCGAGCGGAAGTGCGACGCGCTTGCCGCAAGCTTCTGCTCGGCGGCGCGCTGCTCGGTCACGTCCCGGATGACCTTGCCGAACCCCTTGAGCTCGCCCTGCTTGTCGTACAGCGCGGTGAGCGTGACGTGCGCGAGGAATTCCGAGCCGTTCTTGCGGACCCGCCAGTCCTCCTTCTCGAGCCGCCCCTCTTCGCGCGCGCGCGCCAGATCGAGTTGCGGCTTGCCCGCGGCGACCGCGGCTTCGGGATAGAATAGCGTGAAATGCCGGCCGACCACCTCGGCCTCGCGCCAGCCCTTGAGGCGCTCCGCCGCCTTGCTCCAGATCGTCACATTCCCGTCGGGGTCGAGCATGTAGATGCCGTAACCGGTGGCGCCGTCGATCAGCAGGTTGAGCTCCTCGGCAAGCTCGTCGGCGAGTTCGGCACGGCGCTCGGCGCGCCGCTCGCTCTCCTGCGATTTGCGACGAAGCCAGGTCATGTGCCCGGCGATCAGGATGGTCAGGCTCGCCGCGACGGCGAAGATCAGCAGGCTCAACGACCAGAACGGTCCCGGCACCCATCCCATTGCCCGGACGACGGCGATCGAAAGCAGCGCCACGAGGATCGCCGGCCCGCGCCCCGCGAACACGCAGACGACGAGAACGCCGATGCTGAAGGACAGATAAGGAGCGCGGCCCTGCAGCCAGGGATCCAGGATCACACGCACCAGCGTGGCGACGGCCACCACAAGGATCGCGAACCCATAACCGCGCCAGGCCCGCGTGCTGATGGACTCCCCTTCAGCCTTCATGCGCCCCCGCAGGACGGCTCATGCGCCGGGCGCAACCCAATCTTCGCACCCGCCGTCTACCGACCAGCGGCGGGAACATAACATAGGTTCGATATCGAGCAAAAATTTGCCAGCTCAACCGGTTGAGTCAGGATTTCCCCCAGTCGGCACCGGCGCGTCCCGCGCCAGTGCCTCGAGCAGTTCCATTTCGCGAAACGGCTTCGGGAGGACTGCGGCGAAACCGGCGGCGAGCGCCGTGTCGCACAATTGCCGGGAATAGAAAGCGGTGACTAGGACGGCACATCCCTTCCATCCATGCGACTGGAGGACGTGCAGGGCTTCGATTCCGTCGCCCTCGGGCAGGACATAGTCGATGACCAGGTGGCTCGCCGCGATTGCCGAGGGATCGGCGAGGGCGAGCGTCGCGCGGGAAAATGCATGGACCTGATAGCCTTGCCCGGTCAGCAGCAGCTGAAGCCCGCGGCGCACGGCGTCGTCGTCTTCAACGAGCAGCAGGCGCGGTGCCAGTGAGCTCCGGGCGGTCGAGTTCATACCGAGTCACGCCTTCGTTATCGGAGCGCTCCGGGCCGTCTGCGCCGCGCCGGCGACCTGGCGCCGACATCAAAACGGCAGGATGCGCTCCCGCCGGCCAATCGTAGTTCGTGCAAGACTTGGTCGGATTACTCCGTGACTCGGCATGTCGCGCAATCGTCCCCTCACCGGCCACTGCCGCCCGGGAAGCCAGCCTAATGCGCCGCTCTCGGGCGCTCGATTGGGATTAGTACGTAGGGTACCGGGCCGCGGCGCGGCCGACGTTGTGATTGGCCTTGGCGCGGCGTCTCGGCCGAACCTGCCGGGGGATGAGGGCTTCTCCGGTTCGCCGGATGTCCTGCGTGCTGTGACATGCTTGTCGTTCAGAATTGATCGAAAACCGGGACGAGGCCGTACCTGCTTGGCTGTCTCACGGTCCGGCTTGCGAGGTCATATTCCGGCCTGGAACAATTTCGGCCGGCGATCTCCCCCAGCGTTATAGGGAGCTGGAGAGGAGCTGACGGCGGGCAGGGTGGCCAAAGACCGGCCGCAATTTGCGGGCGGATATGCAGCGGCCGATGCGCGCGACGACATTTCGCTAGGCTGGCGCTTGCTGCAACCGGCCTCGAGCTCCTCGAAACAACCAGCGGAAGCTGTATGTGAGAATATGGGGGATATTTTGATGACCTTCATCAGACGAGTTTCGAAGATCGTCAGCGGTTCCCAAGTTTTGATTCTCTGTCTGGGCTTGCTCGGTGCTTCGTCAGCGTCGGCAGAGGTGCTGAGATCCCCGAATGGGCAGTTGCAGGGGCAACTCGCGCTGGATGCACAAGGGCGCCCTACGTTCGCACTCGCTTTTCGGGGCAGGAGCGTGATCAGGCCGTCAGCCTTGGGGCTGGGCTTCGAGCGACATCAGACGCTTGCCGGTGGGATGGCGGTTACGGGAGTAGAGCATCGCTCAGGCGTGGACTCGTACCGACACATCGGCAAATCCTCGGAGGTGCGAGACGCCTATAACGAAGTCACCATCAGTTATTCGGAGACAGGCGGCGCACGCCGCCGGATCGACATCATCTTCCGCGCCTATGATCAGGGCTTTGCGTTCCGCTACCGGGTTCCGCCGCAACCCCAGCTTCGAGAGTTGCGCCTGGCCGGCGAGGTTACCGAGTTCGCATTCCCGGCGGACTACCAATGCCAGGCGTTCAATGTAGGCCGGTACACGAGCAGCCACGAAGGCGAGTTCGACCCCGTCGGCGCTTCGCAAATTCGCTTCCACCACCTGCTGGATTTGCCCGTGGTCTGCGAAACCGGTGACGGGGGCCCGACACTCGCATTCGCCGAGGCGGACCTGAAGGATTATGCCGGGCTTTATCTCAGCGGGCGCGAAGACGGCAGTCTCGGTCTTCAGGCGAGACTTTCACCGCGGCCGGACGATCCAGCCATTGCGGTTTATCTGTGGATTGGCAATTCCGGGTTTGTAACGCCATGGCGGCTGGTGATGGTGGGGGACACTGTCGGTGAGTTGGTCGAATCCAACCTGGTCACCAGCCTCGCCTCTCCCGCCCAGGGCGACTATGGCTGGGTGAAGCCCGGCAAATATGCCTGGGACTGGTGGAACGGGCCGACGCTGGGCGGCAAGCAGGTTCCGATCACGACGGATACGCTGAAAGCCTATATAGATTTCGCCGGCCGCAGCGGCCTCGAATATATGATGATCGACGAGGGCTGGCACATGGGTGCCGGCGGCGGCCCGGTCGTTCTTCCCGGAGCAAACAACCTCGAGACCGCCGCCGCCGTGGATATGCCCGAGCTTGTCCGATATGCGGCGCAGCGCAACGTCGGACTGTGGCTGTGGCTCAACTGGAAGCTGCTGGACAAGAACATGGACCAGGCGCTGCCGCTTTACGCCAGCTGGGGCATCAAGGGCATCAAGGTCGACTTCATGGACCGCGACGACCAACCGATGGTCGCCTTCTATCACCGGCTGCTCGATGCAGCCGCCGCCAACCAGCTGATGGTCAATCTTCACGGCGCCTTTCCGCCGCGCGGCCTCAACCGCACCTATCCGCATTTCCTTACCCAAGAAGGAGTGTTCGGCGCCGAGTACAACAAGTGGACCTATCGGGTGACCGCGCGGCACAACGTCAACCTCGCGCTCACCCGGATGCTGCTCGGACCCATGGACTATACGCCTGGCGGCTTCCGCAACCGAACTCCGGAGACGTTCACGCCAGAGGCGATGACGCCCACCGTCCAAACGACACGCGGGCACGGTCTCGCGATGTACGTGGTGTACGAGAGCCCATTCCAGGGTGTGTCGGACAGCCCTGACAATTATGCCGGCCAAGGCGGATACGATTTCGTTCGAGCGGTGCCCGCCAGCTGGGATGAAACGCGGGCGTTATCGGCCAAGTTGAACGACCATGTCGCCATCGCTCGGAGAAAGGGAAGCAACTGGTATGTCGGCGCCATGTCGAACGAGTCTGCGAAGACCTTGGACATCTCTTTGCGCTTCCTCGGTCGCGGATCATACGAGGCCACCCTCTGGCTCGATGGTGCCGCGCCCGACCAGGTGGTAAGAAGCGTTCGCCGGGTCACCTCGTCAACGAGCATCCGCTTGCCGCTCGCGCCATCGGGGGGTGCCGTCTTGAAGATCAGGAGGCTCCCGTCGGACTGACATAAGACGCGTAAGACTGTGCTGACCCGCTGATCCCAAAATTTCGTCGTGACGCCCCGGCGTCGGGCACGCGATGCGTCAACCCCCTCCGTCGCCGGCACCAGACCGATCGAGCCGCTGCAGCTCGATGTTCCGGAACTCGATCTGGTGGCCCTCGCTCTGCAGCGCGATATAGCCTTGGCGAAGCGCCAACTTGCCCCCCGCGGCGGCAATCAGCCGCTGCGCGTCCTTGTCCTTGGGGTCGAGCTCGGGGGCGGAATAACGCAGCACCGGCTTGCCATCGATGAAATGCGTGATCTCGCCATTGGCCAGCACCTCCAATTCGACGCGGGTCCAGCGGCCGACCGGGAGCAGCGGTGAGGAGGAGAGGATGCAATGGCGGGGATCGCGCCTCCCCTCGAACACAACGGTGGTGCCGGGCGTGCAGAGGTTGCCGGTCGGCTCCCGCGCAGGACGCGGAATCCCGAGCAGTTGCATCTCCAGACTCACCGGAAATTGTTGATCGCGCCGCATCGTCTCCGGCGCCTGCGAATGGAACATCAGCCCGGAATTGCTGGCCTGCCAGCTTTGGATGCCCGGCAGGGAATCGCCGAACAGCCGGTATTCGAAGCGGATGCGATAAGCCTTGAGCGGCATCCTCCAGAAGAGATGACCGAACTCGCCTTCGAACTTCCTGTAGTTGGCGTGCGAGACCCGGATCGCGCCGTCATGCACGGTGAACATGCCCAGAGGGTCCTCGCCCGCGCCGCGGCCGGTGATCTTGGGCGTCCAGCCGGCGAGCGTCCTGCCGTCGAAGATGCGCTCCCACTTGGCTTCGGGCGCGGGCGCGGCACCGAGCAGCGCCAACAAGGGCACAATCGAGAATCTCATGCGTCCGAGGCTCATAAAATGCTTCCTGCTGCGCCGCGTCAGGGGCGTGCTCTCTAACAAAGTCGGGGTGCCACTCACTTCTTGCCGGCTCCTTGGAGCAATGCGTCCAGGCCCTGCCGGTCCTTCACCGCATAATTCCGCCGATCGATCAGATCGCCGACGTCCCAATAGAACGGAAGAACTCCATTCTCCCGCGCTTTCTGCGTCACATATTTCATCCAATGCGCGCGCGAGGCGAGGTGCTTGTCCAGATCGAGAGGGTTGGAGCGCCTTGGCGTCGCGTATTCACCAAGCAGCACCGGGATTCCCTTGCTTACGAACAGCTGGTTCGCCAGCGCCATATGCGCATCGACCGTTTCCTCTTCGCCCCAGGTGGCGTTGCGGTCCGGCTCGATCGTCGAATGAAAATCCTTTCCCCAGTAATAGAACATGCGTCCCCAGCTCGCGTCCTCGGTCAGGATGCAGAAATTGGGGGGGCTGTAGAAATGCGGCTCGACCATCAGGCGATTGGGGACCTGATCGACAGGCATGCGCGACCATAAAGTCTTGGACAGATCGACGTTTACGTTCGGCAATTGCAGCACCAGTACGCGGTGCGCGTTCCGCCCGCCGGTCGAGCGGACGGCGTCGATGAAGGTCTGGTGATAGGCGTAGAGAACTTCCATCTGCTCCGCGGTTTCACAGTTCGGTTCGTTCGCGCTGGCGAAGATCAGGCGCTCGTCGAAATCGCGCAGATGCGTGGCGATCTGCTCCCAAAACGCCTTTTGCTTCGCGGCGACAGCATCCTTCTTAGCCGGCGTGACATTGTTCTCAAGCCAGCCTCCGTCCCAATGGATGTTGAGGAGCACATGCATGTTCGCGTTGATGCAGTATTGCACCACCTGCTTGACGCGATCGAGCCAGGCAGCGCTGATCTTGGCGGTCGACGCGTTCGAATACTGATCCCAAGCGCAAGGCAGCCGGATCGCGTCGAAGCCGGACGCCTTGGCGGTATCGATCAGCGCCTGCGTGATCTGCGGGTTACCCCAATTGGTTTCGCCTCCAATCGCCTCCATCGTGTTGCCGATATTCAGGCCAAGCTGGATGCGGGAGGCGATTCCCCCAGCCGTGTTCGGCATGCCCGACGGATCCGCGGCGATCGGGTTCGTGTTGTAACTCGGGTACAGGCCGGTCGGCGCCGGTGTTGGCGTGAGCGTCGGAGTGAGGGAGGGAGAAGGCGATGATGCCGACATTGGGCTAGCCGATCCTCCCGAACAGCCCGCTGCCACCAATGCGATCGTCGAAGCAAGAATTTGGCGTCTCGCAACTCTCATTCACTCTCTCCCATCTCATCTTCTATCTGAGCAACGCACTGCCGAGCACGGGCACCTTCGATTCAGGGACAACGTTGTCCGACCTGCAAAATCCAAACCGCGAACAAATCCGCATGTGAACGTGAGGTTATCCCCGGGGAGAAGCTGAATGTTCCGACGGCGACGTCCCACCGCCTCGGCGCGCGCCGCGCCTGATCTCCACTATCGTCACCGGGTTTCCACGGGATGCCGTCGGGATGGCGAGCGTCAGCATGCCGCCTTCGTGTTTCCAATGGACCTGGCCGCCCGACAGGTTGCGGACGTCCCCGACCGTTCCCTGCAGCGGGATACGCAGTTCGGGCGTCGGCCAGCTCAGGACATGAACGAAGATGCTGCGGGCGGATTGCGTCGCGCCATAGACTCCGTCGACCGGCTGCAATGGCCCAGGCCGCGTCCCGTAGATCGCCTTGCCGTGCCGGCGAAGCCAGGCCCCCACCCCCCTTAGCGTTTCGGCCTGCCTGGCCGGCACCATCCCGTCAGGGTCGGGACTTACATTGGCGAGCACATTTCCGTTCCGCACGGCGGCATTGACCAGCAACGCAATGACTTCGTCCGCGCTCATCACCTTGTCGTCGCGCGTATATCCCCATGCCGACCGGTTGATCGAAAAGGTCTTTTCCCACGGCCGCGCACGGATCGGCCCGGTGATCGGCCCCGGTCCCTCGGCGGTATCGAAATCGCCCTGCCAGCCGGATCGCGGGTTGATGACGATCCTGGGCTGATAGCGCCGGACCATGCGGTTGAGCTTGTCCGGTTCCCAGAACCATGCGGCGTCCGCATCGCTCCCTTGGTGCGCCAGCCAGCCGCCGTCCCACCACAGGATGTCGATCGCCCCATAGTTGCGCATCAGCTCTTCGACCTGACCATAGGTCTGCCGCTTCAGGAGGCGCGCGTTGTCGGGAAGCTCTCGAGGCCGGAAATAGCCCGGAAAGCGCCAGTCCAGGGGAGAATAATAGATGCCGACGCGCAGACCGTTGCGCCGGGCAGCAGCGACGAAGGGGGCGATCAGATCGCGGCGGGCGGCCGAACGGACCGAATCGAAACGACCGTAGCTGGATGGGCTGTCGAACAGCGAAAACCCGTCATGGTGCCGCGCCGTCATCACCATGTACCTGGCGCCCGCCTCTCGCGCCAGCCTGGCCCAGGCGTTCGGATCATAGCCTCGTGGATTGAACCGCGCTGCCAGTTTCGCATATTCCCCGGCCGGCACCTTGTCGTTGAACATGTGCCATTCGCCCTTCGCCGGAATGGCGTAGAGTCCCCAGTGAACGAAGATTCCGAACTTGGCGTCCCGCCACCACGCCATATGCCGGTCGGGCAGCAAGAGGTCCGGGGCGAGCGTCGGATCGGCGTTCGCCACCTTGCTCGCCGAGCGCTGCTCGTCGGTGGGCATCTGGGCAGCGCCCGCGCCGGGAACCAGAAAGGCCGCCGCTGCGCACAGCGAAAGGAGGTGACGGATCATTGGCCAGGCCCTCGCCTCACCGCCCGAAATCAGACCGCCGCTGCCGGCCACCACTCCTCTCCCACCCCTCTGCCTCTTTTGGGAAGACTCCCAAAGGACAACGCTACCGTTAGCGCTACCACAGCCATAGTTTTCGGCTGTTGTCTACGGACGACCGGTTGGAACGGCTGCACGATTACGCGGGTGCCTGAGCGCCTTCGTCCTTCCCACGACGCCCAGGTCCATTTCGCGAATTGCCCGTCCGTTTCGAAACAAATTCGGTCATGCGGCGAAGAGCGCGTCACATTGACTCTGGGGGGCGTAGCTTATCCCCGTGCGGCAAGCCCTACGCCCCAAAGCGACCGGCTATTTCTTGCACATCCTGCTTACCGGATTGGATCCGGTCGCCGTGATGAGGCCCAGCCTATAGGGCAGCTGGATATATTCATATGACTTGCCCTTCGCCATATCGAGCCCCTGGTAGAGGAACCGAAGCGGCTTGCAGGGATCGATCGTCAGGGTCTGGTCGCTCGTAGAGCGGATCATCTCGCCATGAGAGACGCCTTCGGACCAGGCACGACCGTCGAAACGGACATTGTCGGAATCCGCGAATATGTTCATGGCATCTGGCGTCGGCGGCTCCCACTCGCCGGCCAGGCCGTCGCTCTTCCATGCGCGAAAATAGCGGCCCTTTGGGCTGATCGCCTCGATCAGCGTCAGATAGCTCTTCGTTCCGGCGATCCTGTAGGTGTTGCTCGCTTCGAATATGTCATCCCGCTTGCCCTGCATAACGCGCGTGGTGTTGTGGAAACCGTTGGGAAACTGCGCCAGCGGCGTTTCGGCGCGATAGAAATTGCCGTTGTCGCCCGTGAAGAAGAGATAGCAGTTCCGCTCGTCGCAGATGTTCCAGAAATCAAGCCATGCCGGTTGACCGTTCGCCTGCTTCACGACCTCCGGCACCGTCTTGAAGAAGGGTGCGGGCGCGGTCCACGACGTCGGATCGCTGATATCGCGGCTCGTAGAATAAAGCGGGTCTCCGCCCTGATAGATCAAGTACCACAACTTCTGAGGCGCGAAGTAGAAGACTTGCGGCGCGGCGCGGTAACCCGGCCCCATCGGCGAATTCTCCAGCCCGACGATCGGCACCCTTGGTGCGTCCTTCCATTCCTTGAAGGAAGTGTAGGCCAGCCCCCAGCCTTTGCCGGTCGCCGTGGTCATGAACACATGGTATTTGCCGTCATGGTAAACGACCGAGGGGTCCTTCACGCCGTAAAAGTCCGGCCCGGCATTCGCTGGTGGGGAGATGAGCGGAGCAGATGACGCCCAGCGAAAGCCGGGCAATTGAGAGGGACTGGCGCCCACCGCGACCGCCGCCGATCCCGCGGCGCCGAGCGCTGCAATAATCACCAGGATCATCCCCAATTGGCGCCCGTTGTTCAATTTCATCCCTTCGCTCCCCTCGAATTCAACGGTTGGCGATGCCAGAAAGTGGCAGTCGCCTGTTGCGCCGCCTATTGCAGCAACTCGCGCCGAACGCAGGCAACTCGATCTTGCCGGTATAGTTCTCGCGCGACAGCATCCCCGTCTTCGTACCCTCGAACGTCACCGTGACAGGTGCGTTCTTCGTATTGACGCACAAGGTTCGCCCCTGAACGGCGATGTCCTGCTTGATCTGCTCGGGCGAGCGGTCGACCGGCTGATAGCAAGTGCCGACGAACAGCTGGCCTTTGCCGGACCATTCGGAATGTCCAGCCGCGCTCTGTGCGTGCGCCCGAGGCGCAATCGCCGCCGGCGCGAGAGCGGTGGAGAGGCTCAGTGCGATGGCCAAGGCAGAGGGGCAGGCCGTGCGGTTTGCGATTCCCAGCATGGTTTCCAGTCGGTCTTGAGAAGCAATGAGCCCCGCCTCAGGCGAAGGAGATTTCAAAGGCGCTCGCGTAACGCGCGGGAAGTCGCGCCGGCAGGTCGATCACAAGCGCCTGGCCGGTTTGCCGGAAAGCGACGGCACCGGGATGTCCCAACAACCGGACCGCACGGACACGGCGCGCCTCATGGGGATTACCCTGGGCAAGCGAGGTGATCGCGACCTGACCGGCCGGCTCGCCCAGGGTGATCGCGAACAGCTTCCCGCCCTTCGTCGTGAAGCGGATGTCCTTCGCGACATAGTCCGATTGTTCGGAGAACATGCCGCCCTTGGTTTCCGTGGGACCTTCACCATGAATTTTCCACGGCCGCGTGCCGTGGATCGCCGGCGAATTGACCTTCATCCATGCCGCGAGGTCGATCAGCAATTGCTCCGACTGCGGCGGCAGGCTGCCGTCGGGATATTGCACGACGTTCAGCAGCAAGTTCCCGTTCTTGCTGATGATATCGGCCAGCATCGCCACGACCTGTGCGCTGCTCTTGTAGGGATGGCTGTCGCTGTAGAACCAGTCGCCGTTCGACGTGTCCGTCTGCCAGGGCAGGGGATTGATGCCCTGGAGCACACCCCGCTCGACATCCTGGACCCCGGCTTCCTTATGGAACTCGCCGGATCCGGTGTCCTTGGACGTATAAACTGCCTCCAGCCTGCCTGTGCGGCGGATGCTGGTGTTGAAGAGATGCGCGACGAGCGAGCGGCCGACCGCACCGAACGGCAGACCGCCGTCCGAATAGAGCAGGTCGGGCTGATAGCTGTCCACCAGATCGCGAATGCGGTCGAACCATTTCCGGTGGAACGCCGGATTACGCGTGTACCAGCTGGCCGGCGTATTGCGGAACGGCTCGTCGCGATTGTCGTGGTAAAGGTCCGCATATTTGGGATCCGCGCCATCATAGCTGACCCCCAGCTTCGGCCAGAACTGATCATAGAGGTGATTGGGATGCCACCAGGTGTAGCTCGCACCGAGGTGCTCCGACACGCCGAAGCGCAGGCCGCGCCGCCGTGCCGCCTTCTGCCATTCCCCCACGATGTCGCGGCGAGGCCCTATCTCCACCGCGTTCCAGCGGTGATGCCGCGAGTCCCACAGATCGAAATTGTCGTGGTGCACGCCCATGGACACGAAATACATTGCACCCGCGGCGGCGTATTTCTCCATCAATGCTTCGGGATCGAAGCGCTCGGCCTTCCACAAGGGCAGCAGATCCTTGTAGCCGTACTCCGTAGGGTGGCCGTAATTCTTGCGGTGATGATCGTAATGGGGATGGCCCGGCACATACATGAAACGTGCGTACCAGTCCCCCTGGCGCGGCACGGCCTGCGGTCCCCAATGCGACCAGATGCCGAACTTGGCGTCGCTGAACCAATCCGGCGTGCGGTAGGTTTTCAGCGACTCAATCGAGGAGTCGAAGCGGCCCGCCGGAATCTGCGGAAGCGGTAGCCCGCCTTCCCTTTCGACCTGGGGCCGCCCCCGCGCGGGGCTCGCGAACCCGAAAGCCGTCATCGCCGAGATGCCGAGCATATCGCGTTTGCTGAGCGTCACCATGATCTCTCCCTCACCCTCGTTTCGCAAGCCCCGTCGGGCAAAACACCCGCCATCCGGTGCGCAGCTGGATCAACCAGAAGGTCAGCGCGACACGGCATCGAGACGCAACCGTTGCGTTGGCAGGCCGGCGGCGGCGACTTCCACCATGATCGGGCCCGCCCGTGTTCCGGAGCGGATCGCCGCGACGGCGCGGCCGTGGAAGGTCGAACGCGTCCCCGACTGGAAGCTCGACGCGTCGCGCGGGTCGCCATTGCCGACACCAGCGAGGCCGGCCGCGCCGGTGACGCGCACGGTCACAGGGCGATCGTCCGCCCCGGCATAGATCGGCGTGCCGTCGGCATCGACCAGCTCGACCGTCACATAGGCGATGTCGGTGCCGTTGGTGGCGAGGCGCGGCCGATCGATGCTCAGCTTCGCGGCGGCAGGCGGTCCGGCGGTGCGCAGCTCCCAGCGCGCCACCTCGCGCCCGCCGCGATAGCCGACCGCCCTCAGCCGGCCCGGGGCATAGGGCACCTCGAACGACGCCGTGTATTCGGTGTCCACGCCCACCGGCTTGCGTCCCAGGCTCCTGCCGTTGAGGAACAGCTCGACCTCGGGAAGCTCGGAATAGACCAGCACCTCGAGCGGCTTGCCCTCCTGCCCGCGCCACGTCCAGCTGGGATGGACGTCGGGATGCGACCAGTCGAGATGCGGCGGCGTGATCGGATAATAATGGCGGTCCGGTAGATCCTCGGTCCCCTTGGGCTGGCGGACGAAGGCGGCGACCGGGTCGATGCCCGTCTTCCAGAGCACTTGGCGATAATAGGCGGCCGGCCGCTTGCGCCCGGTCGCGTCGATCTCGCCGGCATAGGCAAGGTGCCAGGGATAGGGCCCGAGCTTCTGCCAGTCCTGGCTATATCCCATCCAGCCGATGCCGCTCTCGCCGAGATAATCGACCGCGGTCCAGACGAAATCGCCGATCACCCAGGGATATCTCTCGACATATCGCCAATAGGAGAAGGCGTCCTTCGTCAGCGATTCGGAGGTATAGAGAATCCTGGCCGGAAACTTCGCATGCTCCTTCTCGAAGTCGTGCGCGTGATAGTTGAACCCGGCGACATCGAGCACGTCGAACTGGTGCGAGCTTCTCGGCGGATCGGCATTGACCCCCTGCGTCACCGGCCGGGTGGGATCTAGCATGCGGACCCGCGCGGCGAGCTTGCGTCCGGTCTCGACGCCTTCCGGCGTGCCGTCCTCCGGAATCTCGTTGCCGATGCTCCAGAACAGCACGCTCGGATGGTTGCGCCCGCTGACGACCATGCTGTCGATGTCCTGCGCCCAGTCGGTCTTGAAGAAGCGCGCATAATCCATGCCGCGCTTGCTCTTGTTCCAGGCGTCGAACGCTTCGTCGATGACGAGCATGCCAAGCTCGTCCGCCGCGTTCAGCATCGCCTGACTCGCCGGGTTGTGGGCGTTGCGGATCGCGTTGTAGCCAGCCGCCTTCATCAGCGCGACCTTGCGCGCATCGGCGTCGGGGAAGCCGGCGGCACCCAGCATGTAATTGTCGTGGTGGATATTGCCGCCGCGCAGCTTCACCGGCTTTCCGTTGACGCGCACGCCGTTCGCCGCGTCCACGGTGATCGTGCGGATACCGAAGCGCGTTCGCCGCTCGTCCGTCACGACGCCGTTGACCCGCAGCTGCTGGACCAGCGTGTAGAGATTGGGCGAATCCGGCGACCACAGCGCCGGGCGCGGCACGGCGAGCGACTGGACCCAGTCCGCCCCGCCTCTGCCGGAAACGGTGCGGCGCTCGCTCGCCTGTGCCACCACGTCCCCATTGGCCGCGACGAGCTTGGAGACCAGTTCCACCCCCTGCGCCCTGGCCGCGCAGTTCGCGGCGGAAGCGTGGATCGCCACCGTGCCGGACGCCTCGGTCGCGACGGGCGTGGCGACGAAGATGCTCTCCGGGCGGAGGTGCACGCAGTCGAGAAGGTCGAGCGTGACCGGCCGGATGATGCCCGACCCGGCATACCAGCGCGAGGAGGGGTCTTCATGATGGACGCGCACGGCGATCACATTGTCGCCGGCCCTGAGCTTGCCGGTCAGATCGACCATGAAGGCGGTGTAGCCGTAATGATGCTCGGCCAGCAGCACGCCGTTCAGCCAGATGTCGGCGTCCATATAGACCGCCTCGAAGTTCAGCCGCGCGACCTTGGCGGCTTCTTCCGCGGTAAGGTTCAGGTGGCGACGGTACCAGCCGATGCCGCCGGGCAGATAGCCCGAATCCTGGCCGCCGACCGCATTCGGATCGAACGGCGGCGTGCCGTCGGGCTTGTCCATGACCGCCCAGTCGTGGGGTGCCACGACCCGCATCCAGCCGCGATCGTCAAAGGCCGCGGCTTGAGCGCCCTCCACGTCGCCACGCGCGAACAGCCAGTCCTGGGACAGACTGCGCGTTTCCGCCGCAGCGGGAACGGCGCCGACGCACAAGAGCGCGGCCAGCCAGAAACGGCTGAGGAACACGGCCAAGGCGGGCAATGCGCTTTCTCCCCGACTCATTTTCATCTGTTGGCCGAAGGTGCGGCGACCCTTTCAGCGGAGGGAAAGCATGTGGATAATAGCTCAGGCCGGCCGTGCTTCATGCCACCCCTCTCCTCACATGATGCCGATGGGAGTGCACGAGCCACCCTTGCCATCCGCATTCCCGAGCTCGTCGCCCACACCGTTTCCGATGAGCGGCGCATGACCGAGCCACGCTTGATGAGCTCTGACCGCGGCGAGGCCGCGCGCCATTTATGATAGCGCTATCATAGTCGGACCATTTCACCGGAACAAGCTGCCGGGCCTCGCGAAAGGGTAAATGTTGCGAAACGGACCAGGAGAGGGTGAAGCGGTCTTCGAGCCCGATTTCGCGAAAACCGCACTCGTCCGCGAGTTGACGATGCCGGCACGCTCAGCCGCAACAGGAACGGATGAACGCCGCATGGTCGGGCGGCGCCTGCCGGAGCGGGCATGTTGAGGAAGCGCCTTGCCTGGCGACTGCCATCACCGCGGGACGCTTCGGCGAAGGATGCGCATATCATATCATCGGCATTGCCACTTCAGCGCTCCGATGCGACCACGTCCTCTCACTCCATCTGCTGGTCCGACCATGAACCGCGCCCTGCCCGACCGTTTCTCGCCCGCCTTGCCTCCGCCGGCACGAACCGGCTCGGTCGTCGATCGCTTGGCTTTGGCCCTGGGCCCCGGCGCGATTTCCCGAATGCGGCTGGCATTCCTCGTCACTGCAATATGGACCGCGGTCGGCGTCTTTCAGACGGTCCCCGAGGTCCTTCACAAGGGCTTCGAATGGCCCGTTTTCCTTTCCAAGGTCACGGATGGCTGGGCCTGGGTGCTGCTTACGCCCGCGCTGCTGCTGATCGATCGGCGGCTCAATTCAATTGGGCAGAGCAGCTTCCGGGTGGCGCTCATCCTGCTGCTCAGCATTCCCGCCAGCCTCATTCACACCCTGCTTGCGGGCTTGTTGGTCTATCCGATCGAGCAGATCTGGTGGAATCCCCTACGCAGCGCCGAGTTCGCGAAATTCTATTTTCTCGGAAGCTGGGTCACCTATTGCGCGCTCGTTGGAATCTGGCACGCTTTCAAATTCTACAATCGCCTGCTGATGAGCCGTCTGGAATTGGAGCGCATGGAGCGGCGGCTGGTCGAGGCCAATCTGAACGCGTTGCGCCTGCAGCTCGAACCGCATTTCCTGTTCAATGCGCTGAACGCCATCTCGTCGGAAGTCGTTAGCGATCCCAAACTCGCCCGCGAGATGATCGAGAATCTCGGCACGTTGCTGCGGCACTCGCTGGATTGCAAGGACAGCGCTGAAATAACGCTCGAACGGGAACTGACCCTCCTGGGCAACTACATCGCCATCCAGAAGGTCCGCTTCGGTGGCCGGATCGACATCGAAATTGATGTCGCCCCCGAGGTGCGTTCTGCCCTGGTTCCCTCCATGTTGTTGCAGCCGCTGGTGGAAAACGCGATCCGCCACGGGGTGGAGAGCCGCATGGCAGGGGGAAGGATCGAAATCTCGGCGAAACGGCGGGACGATCAACTGGAAATCGACGTCGTCGATAATGGCGCCGGTCTGCCGCCTGACTGGCGGATTGGGATGTCCAGCGGCATCGGCTTGCGCGTGACGCAAGAGCGTCTCGAGGCGCTTTATCCGGAATCGGGCGCGGACCGCTTCACGGTCGGCGGCCGAAAGGGCGATGGGACCAAAGTGGCCATCCGCCTTCCCCTCCGCTCGACCCGGGAGGCGCGGACGTGAAAGCGCCGACCCACCCGATCTGCGCCCTGATCGTCGATGACGAGGCCCCGGCTCGAAAGCGGCTTGCCAACCTGCTCGGCAAGGATCGCGACATCGGCCGGATCCTGGAGGCGGAGAACGGCACCGCCGCGGTCGAGCTGATCCAGACGCAGCGGCCGGACATGGTGTTCCTCGACGTCCAGATGCCGGGCGTCAACGGCTTCGGCGTGATCGACGCGCTGGGTGCCGGCAACATGCCGCTCACCGTGTTCGTCACCGCCTATGATCATTTCGCGGTTCGCGCGTTCGAGGCGGACGCCATCGACTATCTGCTGAAACCGTTCGGCGACAACCGCTTCGAGCAGACGATGGAGCGCGTCAAGACGCGCCTGAACGAATATCGTGCGAGCAATTCCGTCGATGCGAACGCATTTGGCCCGGAACTGCTCAAACTCGCCGCTAAGCGCGCCAAGCCAGGCGAGATCTGGGACTGGCTGGCCATCAAGTCCCGCGGCACCACCCGGCTGGTGATGGCGGACGACATCGAGTGGATCAGTGCCGCCGGCGTCTATGTGACGCTGCATGTCGGCGGCCAGGAATTTCTCTATCGCGCGGGCCTCGCCGCGGTGGCGGAGCGCCTCGACCCGTTCCGCTTCGCCCGCATTCACCGGTCCAGCATCGTGAACCTGAAATCGATCGCCCTGCTCGAGCGCAGGTCCCACGGCGAATTTGAGGTCGTGCTGAAGAACGGCACTCACCTGATGCTGAGCCGCAACTACCGATCGCGGCTCGAGGCCATGTTGGGACAGCCGCTCTGACCGCAAAGTCGCCGATTCGAATTTGGACGACCCGCGCGGGCTCCGGCTGAACGCCGCCCAGTCCGCCTCATGGGGTCAAACCGGGCTCCCGGAACAATTTTCGGAACGCGCCCGATCCGCCGCTATAGGTTGACTGCGGACGTAAACGCCCGGCGACGGACCCGGCATGGCTTCGTTCCGCATATGAGGAGGGGAGGATCTTCGGTTGCCAACTGCCGTCGCCGTCGGATCGCGGGCACACGCACCGCAGTCCCGCGAACGAGCAGCAGCGCGTATCGCCGCCGAACTGCTTTCAATCTTTTCCTTAGCTTGCAGGCCCTCCCTTGGGTCGGACGCACGTACGTCCGACCCCTTTTGGGGGCGCGGGCCTGGAACCACGGGAGCGGAAATTGAGAATTGTAGAATGACCGGCTGCGCGCCGGACGGCGAGTCTCCCCCCCGCGGCCTTCCCTGGAACCAAGCCCTAACACACGGAGATCCTCATGCATCGACTTGCGCGCTGGCTGTTGCCGCTTGCCACGATCTCGCTGCCCCTCGCAGCCTCGGCACAGACGAACCCACTGCCCCGCCTCGAAAGCCGCGACGGCCAACACGCCCTGATCGTCGACGGCAGGCCTTTCCTGATGCTCGGGGCCCAGGTCAACAACAGCGCCAATTATCCCGCCACGCTGCCGGAAGTCTGGCCCGCGATCGAAAAGATGCACGCCAACACGGTCGAGGTGCCGGTCGGCTGGGAGCAGATCGAGCCGGAAGAAGGCAAGTTCGACTTCTCGTTCCTCGACGCGCTGCTGCCTCAGGCGCGCGAGCGCAACCTGCGCCTCGTGCTGCTGTGGTTCGGCACATGGAAGAACACGGCGCCAAGCTACGCGCCCGCTTGGCTCAAGCTGGACCAGAAGCGCTTTCCACATATGATCAATGCGAAGGGTGAGGTGCACTACGCCCTTTCGCCGCATCACCGTACGACGCTGGAGGCAGACAAGCGCGCCTTCATCAAGCTGATGGAGTATCTGAAGAAGAACGATCCGCAGAACACGGTCATCATGATTCAGCCGCAGAATGAGCCGGGCAGCTACGGCAGCGTGCGCGATTTCTCGCCCATCGCGCAGAAGCTGTTCGATGGCCAGGTTCCCGCGGCGCTGCTGAAGCAGATGAAGAAGAAGCCAGGCACCTGGCGCGAGGTGTTCGGGACGGACGCGGACGAGTTCTTCCACGCCTGGTCGGTCGCCAGCTACACCAGCGAGATCGCCGCTGCCGGCAAGGCGGTCAAGCCCTTGCCCATGTACATGAACGCCGCGCTCGCCGCCGCCTTCGGGCGGCAGCCCGCCACCACTTATGCTAGCGGCGGTCCGGTGCATCATGTGATCGACGTCTACAAGGCCGCCGCGCCGGCAATCGACATCGTCGCGCCCGACATCTACGCGCGCGACCATGCCGCCTACATGGCCTATCTCGGCTATTACGACCGGCCGGACAACGCGCTGTTCGTACCGGAAACGGGGAACGACAAGGAATTCGCCCGTTACTTCTTCCCCGTTATAGGCAGGGGAGCGATCGGCTTCGCGCCGTTCGGCATGGATTATACCGGCTATTACAACTTCCCGCTCGGCGCGAAGACGCTCGACGACGCGACGATGGAATTGTTCGCGCGCAACTACCGCCTCTTCGCCCCGATGCAGCGCGAATGGGCGGCATGGGCAGCGCAAGGCAGGACCTGGGGCGTGGCCGAACCGACCGATCCCAAGGCGCAGCACACCCAGCATATCGACATGGGCAAGTACAACCTGACCGTCACCTTCGGTCAGTGGCAGTTCGGGACCGACAAGCCGACCGGCAATGCCGAGCCTTCAGGCGGCGTGGCGGTGGCGCAGCTGGGCGAGAACGAGTTCCTCGTCACCGGTTTCCGCTCTCGCGTCTATTTCGGCCTCAGCAAGCCGGCTCCCTTGGAATCGATGATGCTGCTGCGGGTGGAGGAAGGCCATTTCGACAATGGCAAATGGATCTTTCGCCGCGTGTGGAACGGCGATTCGGTCGATTATGGCCTCAATTTCACCGACCGCGAGCAGGTCTTGCGGGTCAAGCTCGCGACCTACAAAGGCACGCCGCCTATCCCGGTCGGGAACCCCAATTGATGGGCAGGTGGAATGAGATTCTTCAACGGACCGGCGGAGCGAATCGCGTCAGGTATTTTTATCGTAAGCGACTGCATTGATCCGGCGCCGGGCCAGGCATTGTCGATATCAGCTGAGCTGCGCAGCTGCACTTTCCGCGATGCCGGGGCTGTCCGGCTGGCTGAAAGGAAAGCCGACAGGCGGCGCCTGCGTCAGGACCGCGTCCGGCGAGGGAGATGTATAGAGCGAGGCCGCCGTCACCACGTAGTTGCCGTCCGGAGGTGGCACCGATCGAACGAGCCGAACGCCGTGCCCCCCCGCCTGACCGTTTCCCCGCGACCGCTTCGCGGCGGGTGAGATCGGACATGTCGGCTTCGGAATCATTGCAGGAACAGGATGTAGATTGCGCCCGCCGCCGCGCAGGCGGCAAGTACCTGCAGGACGCCGGCCTTGAAACGGAACACGGCGACCGCCGCCGCGAGCGCCAGCAGCAGCGCCGCGACATTGACCGTGCCGAGTACCGGCACGTCGAAGCTGCCACCGGCAAACGACACCGCCCGCACTTCGCCGAACAGCGTGTGGATGCCGAACCATATAGCGAGATTGAGGATCACGCCGACGACCGCCGCTGTGATCGCCGAGAGCGCCGCCGACAGTGGCTGGTTATGGCGCAGCCGCTCGACGAAGGGCGCGCCCGCGAAAATCCACAGGAAGCAGGGCACAAAGGTCACCCAGGTGGTGAGGATCGCGCCGAGCGTGGCCGCCACAAGCGGATTGAGCCCACCGGCATCGCGATATGCAGCGATGAATCCGACGAACTGGGTGACCATGATCAGCGGCCCCGGCGTCGTCTCGGCCATGCCGAGCCCGTCGAGCATCTCGCCGGGCTTCAGCCAGCCATAGGTCTCGACGGCTTCCTGCGCCACATAGGCGAGCACGGCATAGGCTCCGCCGAACGTCACCACCGCCATCTGGCTGAAGAAGGTCGCGATCCGGCTGAACACGTCGCCCGGCCCGAACGCCAGGACCAGAGCCGCAACGGGAACGAGCCAGAGCGCGAGCAGCGCGCCGGAGATGCGCAGCGACCAGGCGAGGTTGGGGCGAGCGTGCTCGGGCAGATCTTCGCCCAGCGCGGTGTCGCGATCGTGCACGACCTCGCCCTTGCCGCCGCCGTGGCCGCCGCCGCCCTTGAAGGCACTCGAGCCGGCGCGGCCAGCGAAGAAGCCGATCAGCGCCGAACCGAGGACGATCAGGGGGAAGGGCGCGTCGAGGAAGAAGATCGCGAAGAAGGCGGCCGCCGCCATCCCGCGCATGACGTTGTTCCTGAGGGCGCGCGAGCCGACTCGGACTACCGCCTGGACTACGACGGCGAGCACCGCCGCCTTCAGACCGAAGAACAGGCCCTCCACCATCGGCACGTTGCCGAACAGCACGTAGATGTAGCTAAGCGCGAGGATGGCGAGGAAGCCGGGCAGGACGAACAGGGCGCCCGCGACCAGACCGCCCTTGGTCCGGTGGAGCAGCCAGCCGATATAGATGGCGAGCTGCTGGGCCTCGGGCCCGGGGAGCAGCATGCAGTAATTGAGCGCGTGCAGAAAGCGCTCCTCCCCG
The DNA here is from genome assembly GCF_049532975.1 of Sphingomonas sp. MS122. Lineage (GTDB taxonomy): Bacteria > Pseudomonadota > Alphaproteobacteria > Sphingomonadales > Sphingomonadaceae > Sphingomonas. The sequence continues at coordinate 693,957 of NZ_CP186695.1, forward strand.
ATCCATTTCTTCTCGTCGACGAGAATGCGGTGCATCACAGCGATCTGGCCGGCGGGGCCGCCGAAGCTCAGGGCCGCCACCCGGGCCCAAACTCGAACCGCCTCGCCAAACGGTATTCCATGATCCCGGGGCGCAGCCGGTACATCGGACAAAAGGGTCGCGCTGTTCATCGCTCGTTCTTTCGGCTGCTGAAGAATGCGTAGAATTGGTCGAGCGCGTCGCTCGCGCGCGCAATCCGCTCGAGATCCTCGTCGGTCGAGGCACAGACGCCCGAGAGCATCGCACTAACGCCCGGCGTCTCTGGACGGGCGAACTTACCGTCCTGGATGTCCAGCTCGTGGATGATCTCGCCGAGCGCGCTGAGTCCCTGATCTTCGGCCAGGTGCGCGCGTAGCAGCAGCGTTTCGAAGCTGCAGCGATCGCCTTCATGGGTGAACTCGGCATCGACCATGTCGAAGCGCAGCTCGCCGGGCGCCGGGACGTGCGATTTCGCATCAACGAAGCGGAACTGCGCCTTCGGGTCGATAAAGCGGCGGATCAGCCAGGCACAGGCGATGCGATCGACGTGAACGCCGCGCCGCGTCACCCAAGTTCTGCCGATCAGCGCTTCCGGCTCGACCGGGGCGGCGGGCTCGGCCCGACCGACGTCGGGATGGGCGTAGCGCTGCCGATCGAGCTCGGCGAGCGCGGACTCCGCCTCCTGCCGCCCATGGGCGCCGAAAAAGTCGATGGCGCCGACCTCCTCCATCCGCTTCTGCAACCGGGCGATTTCCTGTCCGCTCGCCGGACCGGTCTCGAGCAGCCGGCGCGCGGCGTCGGCGATCTCGGCATAGTCCTCATCCCGCGCCGCATCGAACAATGCCCGGACGTCGGTGTCCGATAGGCCGGCAAGCAGCTCTGCGCCGATCAGCGTCGCTTCGCCGCCCCCGGCGACGATCTCTTCGGCGAGCGCCCGGAAAACAGCTTCGGCTGCTTCGCCGCGTGGAAGCACATGCGCGGCATTCTTGAGCGGCACGGCGCCGATCGCCTGCAGCCGACGCCAGATCTTGACCCGCTGATAAGGCGGTTTGGCGGGCATCTGATGCAGCAACGCCAGCCACCGGCTTGTCGATATATCACTCATGATGCATATGTATCACGATCAATAGCTTCGTGGAATATCTATATCATGAAACCCACCCGGTCAGCCTTGCTGGGCCTGACGCTTCCCTGCCTCTGCATCGCATCGGCAGCCTATGGCCAAACGCAGCCGGCGCCGTCGCGGCAGGAGAACGGATTGGCAATCAGCGGAAGCGTTCGGCTGCGCTACGAGGCGATCGACGGCCAAGCACGCGCCGGCTTCAACAGCAGCGACACGCTGTTCAACATTCGCACCCAGATTCTCGCCGAATATCGCAGCGACGACATCCGCATCGGTGCCGAACTGTTCGACAGCCGCGCCTATGGGGCCGATGACGGAACGCCGATCTCGACCAATGAAGTGAACACCCTCGAACTGGTCCAGGCCTATGTCGCGGGCGACATCCGGGAACCGTTCGGCAAGGGCAGCAAGCTGACGCTGAGCGCGGGCCGCATGACGCTCAATCTGGGGTCGCGCCGCCTCGTCGCGGCGGACGATTACCGCAACACCACCAACGGCTACACCGGAGTGCGGGCGGACCTCTCCGCGCCCGGCGGTATCAAGGCCACGCTGATCTACACCTTGCCGCAATATCGCCTGCCCGACGGCCCGCAGGACATCCGCGACCAGAAGGTGCAGATGGATCGGGAGAATTTCGATCTGGTGCTCTGGGGCGGGCTGGTCAGCAAGGCGAAGCTCCTCGGCCCGGCGACGGGCGAGCTCGGCTACTTCCATCTCGGCGAACGCGACGGCTTTGGTCGCCTGACCCGCGACCGGTCGCTCGATACCTTCTCCGCACGGCTGATCGCCGATCCTGCGCCGGGCAAGGTCGACTACGAGATCGAGGCCATTTACCAGACCGGCGAGATCAGTGCCTCGACCGCGCCGACCGCGCCCGCACAACAGGTCAGCGCGACCTTCGTCCACGCCGATATCGGCTATACATTCGCGAGCCCCTGGAAGCCGCGCCTGTCGCTTGAGTTCGACCGGGCGAGCGGCGACAAGCCCGGCGGACGCTATGGACGGTTCGATACGCTTTTCGGCATGCGGCGCGCCGACCTGGCACCCGCCGGCCTCTACAATTCCGTCGCGCGGGCGAACATCATGACTCCCGGCATCCGCATCGAGGCGACGCCGAGCAAGCGCGCGGACTGGTTCGCCGTCTATCGCGCAATGTGGCTGGCCTCCGACCGGGACAGCTTCTCGACGACCGGGGTGCGCGACGCGAGCGGTCGCTCGGGCGACTTTGCGGGCCATCAGATCGAAGCGCGGGTGCGATACTGGCTGGTCCCGGCCCGTCTGCGCTTCGAGGCGAATGGCCTGCTTCTCGCGAAAGGGCGCTTCCTGCGCGAAGCACCCAATGCGCCGCCAGGGAACACGACGCGCTACGTCTCTCTCAATCTGTCGGCCAGTTTCTGAACAGAGTCGTCACCCCGGGCGAGGAGCGCACATGCGCTGTTCAGGATCGTCAGCTTAGTGTCGCCCGAATGCCCTGAACGACAGGAATGCGGGCGCCTAGCCGACATCGCGCTGCAGATAAGGAACGACGTCAGACAGGCGATTTCCGTTGTATGCTCACACCCTTTCCGAAGGGCGTGGCCTCGATCTTGTCGAGCTGGGATATGAGCTCCGTGAACACATCCTCATGCTCGACCGGAAAATAACGGTCGAAGCGTTCTCCCAACAACCTTAGGTCAGCGCTGGTCAGGAAACCGACGGCGACAATGCGATCCTTGGTCATCGGCACCTCCGCCGACTCAACAAGCGCTTGTGCAATTAGTCGCATTCGTTTCGGGCGGTCCAAAAATAGATTCAGACCGGGAGCTGCGCAACGCGAACGCGATGAGCGCAATCAACGCATAGGGCTGAGCGTCCGCAATGAGGGCGCAAAGCAGCCGATTGCAGTGCCGATGCGCCCGTGCTTGCTATTGCAGCGCACCGAGGATCGCGCCAAAGGCAGTGAACTGGACCGCATGATAGCCGCCGTTGATGAGCCACAACCGCAGGCTGCGTCGCTCGAACAGATAGTTGATCCCGAACGACGCGGCGACCCAGGCGATGCCCGCCGCGGCACCGGCCGCCGTCGCCTGCGCGATCGTCATCTCCGTTCCGATGAACAGCGCGAACACCGTGCCCGCGAGAGTCCCCAGCACGAACGCGCCGCCGAAGCGAAGCGGCATCGACCCGGATCGCAGCGCTTCGTCGGAGAGGCCGGCCTCGCGTTGCCAGACGGCGGCGAACAGCAGCGGCGAGTACCAGAGCCCGCCGATGAGCAATGTCACCAGCCCGCACAGCAGCACCGCAATCCAGCTCACCTCCGGCATCTCACTTCCCCTTCGTTGCTCCAGGCTGCTTCGGCCAGGCGATCGGGCCCGAGACGAAGCGCTTATGGAGTTGTTGAAGCGTCGATCGGTTGCCTTCGCGGAAAAAGGCGATCAGCGCGTCGCCCTCCGCGCCGGCCGTATAGCCGCTGCCGACCAGCCGCACGCGCGTGGCATCGCTGCCCTCGGCCTCGAGAGTGAAGGTGTTGGCGACGCGCAGATACGCCGCCGCATGCGGGAAGCCGGCGGGCGTGCGCGTCGTGCGGAACGAAACCAGGCGCGGCCGCTCGCGGGCGATCCATTGCTGCTCGATCGTGTTGGCGGCGCCCAGCGCGGTATCGGGATCATAACCGGTCTCGAACCGATCGCTCCCCGGCACGGGGCGGGCGAGCGGGACAGCCCATTCCCGCCAGCCCTCGAGGGTGGCCACTGCCCGCCAGACCTGCTCCGGCGGAGCAGGCACGATCACCTCATGGCTAAGCGTCCGTGTGCCATCGGCGGCAATCTCGACCCCAATGCGCACGTCTTGCGCTGCGGCGGGGACCGCGGGCAGGATCAGCAGCAGCGCGATCAGGCCGCGCATGCTTCGCGCTCCAGAAGGGCGAAATGCGCGCGAAGCTGCGCGACGGAGCGATCGAAATAGCCGACATCGCGATAGGTACGCGCCTGCATCACGCCGCCTTCCATCACGGTCAGCACGAACTCCGCCAGCGCGCGGCGATCCGTGTCGCGCGGCAGGCGATCCCCGGCCGCTGCAAGGCACCGTTCGATCGCCTCGACCCAGCCGGTGAAGTTTGCCGCCAGCAGCCGGCGAACATTCTCGTCCGGCTCGTGCAGCTCGAGCGCAATGCTGCCAATCGGGCAGCCATAGGTGCAGTCGCTCTCCAGGATCAGCCCGCGATAGCGCCCCAGCAGCGCGAACACGCGGTCGATCGGATCGTCGACCCCGGCCCAGGCGGAATCGAGCAGCATCGGACCGATCCCGTCGCGGTACCGCTCGAGCACGGCCAGGAGAATGTCCTGCTTGCCCGGGAAGAAATGATAGAGGCTGCCGCTGTTGAGCTGCGTCCGGCTGAGGATGTCGGCGACCGAAGTCGAGCCGAAGCCTTTTAGCCAGAACAGCTCCATGGCTGCCTCCACAATCGCGTCCCGAGTCTGACGCTTCGCCTGCATGCCGGAAACTTGCTTGAACGCTCAATCAAGAGTCAAGCAGTTTGTGCATCCGCATCAAAGGTGGCCGTCCCGCCTGAATATATGGCGGCTTCCGGGATCGCCCTGCGTGAGGGTTGACGGTCGATACGAGGGCGCTTGGCTGCCAGACTGAGCGCGAGCACGGGAAGCAGTTCCGCCCGCGCCGCATCGAGCGGCGCCCCAACGCGCACGAATGGGAACGCTGTAACGCGGCATTGAACCAGAAAACGGCGACCGGCAACGACAGCTTCGCGCCCCAATTCGAATCCTATCCCTCACAGACGTCGTCGGATGCGCGATCGATTTCGCGGTGGGCGAAGGCGATCGTTCGGCGGCACGAGCACGCGGCAGCTTCCAGGCGGTCGAAATCGACGATGTCGATGCTGCCGCGACGGCTGCGGATCAGGCCGGCACGCTGCAGCGCGGACGAGGTCACCGCGATGGTCGAGCGCTGCACGCCGAGGATGTTGGCGAGCTCTTCCTGGGTGAGGGTCAGGTGGCTGCCGCGATGGCTGCGCGCCGATGCGTCGAGCAGGACCCGGCACATGCGGCTTTCGACGCGATGGATCGCGGTGCAGGCGACGAGCTGCCGCGCCTCGACCAGCAGTGCTTCGACATGCTTGTGGATCGCCACGCGCAGATTGGCCGACTGCTCGAACATCTGGCGATAGTGCGAGTCGCGAATGCGCCACGCGGTACCGCCGATCTGTACCAGCGCACGCGAATAGCTGAGCCGGCTGCCGCAGGCCTCGAATGCGCCGAACGCGCCGTTGCGACCGACCATTCCCCCACTGATGCTTTCGCCCTCGACGCTTTCCGAGGCGATGCAGATCAGCGCATCGTCGGGAAACCAGACCCAGTGCACCTCGGCGCCGGTCTCTTGGAGCACCTCGCCACGGCCAAGCTCGACCCGCTCGAGATGGGCGGCGAACCGCAGCGCGACAGCGGGTTCGATCTCGGCAAGGATCTCATTCTTGGGATTGAAGGTCATCGGGCCTCCGGTCGCGTCGGGAGCGGTCCGGCGCAATGTTGAAGATGAGCGGATCCGGCATCGGCCGGCGCGAATGTCAGGATAGCGGAACTGTCGGCCCGCGTATGATTTTATGTGAAAGCGAGACGGACCAGCAGCGGACACGATGCGCATGACATTGAATGCGGAGGAGCAGCCGCTCAAGGTGGATGTACTGAATGGCGAGGTCGTCATGACCGGCCCGCGGGTGGCGATCGCGCTGCACCCGACGGCGGCGACCGAGACGGCCCAGCGCCTGCTCGCCGCGGCCGACCTCGCGATCGAGCAGGCCCGGGCGGGGGCGGTTCAGCGGCTGGATGGCGGCGCAGCGTCCAACGACATGTTCTGATCGCGTGGCGAGACGCGTCGCGGGCCGGAGGGCGCGGGGCTGCTGCATCGGCGTTGCATAATCGATTCAATCACATCCTTCTGTTGGGTATCGAACACAGTTCCCGAAGAGAGCCGATTATAGCCCATCCCTTGTGATTGAAGGGACGCGTCCGAATGCAGCTTGAGTATCGCCCCACCGCCCTCATTCCGACGGGCGTGCCGGGGCTCGATCCGATCCTGGCCGGCGGATATGCGGAGAATCGGGTCCATCTGGTCGAGGGGCAGCCGGGCTCCGGCAAGACCAGCATGGCGCTGCAGTTCTTGATGGACGGGGCGAAGCAGGGCGAGCTCGGTCTCTATGTGACGCTGTCCGAGACGACGGCCGAGCTCTGCGCGGTGGCGGCGAGCCATGGCTGGACGTTCGACGGCATCGAGATCTTCGAGATGGTCCCCCCCGAGCTGTCGCTCGATCCCAATGCACAGCAGACGGTGCTCTATTCGTCGGAGCTGGAGCTCGGCGAAACGGTCCGGATGGTCATGGCCGAGGTCGAGCGGGTCAAGCCCAGGCGGCTAGTGTTCGACAGCCTCTCGGAGATCCGCCTGCTCTCGCAGGGGTCGCTGCGCTATCGGCGTCAGGTGCTGGCGCTCAAGCACTTCTTCCTGAAGCTCGGCTGCACGGTGCTGATGCTCGACGATCTGACCTCCGAGCAGGACGATCTCAACCTGCACAGCATCAGCCATGGCGTGCTGCGTCTCGAACAGGTTGCTGCCTTGTACGGGGCGGAGCGCCGGCGCCTGCGCTGCATCAAGATGCGCGGCGTCAAGTTCCGTGGCGGCTATCATGACTTCACGATCGAGCGCGGCGGCTTGCACGTCTATCCGCGGCTGGTCGCCGCGCATCATCATGCCGACTTCGCCGTCGACATCGTCGGCAGCGGAGTCCCGGCACTCGATTCGCTGGTGGGGGGCGGTCTCGATCGTGGTACGAGCACGCTGCTCATCGGTCCGTCCGGCTCGGGCAAGTCATCGCTCGCGTTGCAGTTCGTCTATGCCGCGCTCAAACGCGGCGAGCCCGCGCTGCTGCTCGTGTTCGACGAGGTGCGCAGCGTGTTCCTGCGGCGCGCCCAGGGGATGGGCTTCGACCTCAAGCCGTTCCTTGAGCAGGGATTGCTGCATCTGCGCCAGATCGATCCGGCGGAGCTGACGCCGGGGGAACTCACAGCCGCGGTGCGCGGCGCCGTCGAGACTCATGGTGCGCGCATGGTCGTCCTCGACAGCCTCAGCGGCTATCTGAACGCAATGCCCGAGGAGCATTTCATGATGCTTCAGATGCACGAGATGCTGTCCTATCTGAACCAGCAGGGCGTCGTGACGATCCTGGTCCTCGCCCAGCACGGCATGGTCGGGCACATGGCGAGCCCGGTCGATCTCACCTACCTCAGCGATGCGGTGATCATGCTGCGCTTCTTCGAGGCCGGCGGCAAGCTGCGGCGCGCCCTGTCGGTCCTCAAGAAGCGTACGGGCCATCACGAGGAGACGATCCGCGAGTACCGGATCAGTTCGTGCGGCGTTGCCGTGGGCGAAGCGCTGAGCGAATTTCAGGGCGTGCTGACGGGTGTACCGACCTATATGGGGGCAGACTCGAACCTCCTCGGCGAGACCAACGAGCATGCGGGGTGATCCGACGGTCCTGATCTGGACGCCGACCGGCCGGGACGGGCCGGTCATCCAGCGGCTGCTGGGCGACGCCGGGATTCGCGGGCGACCTTGTGCCGGGTTCGACGAACTGTTGGGCGGACTGGATGAAGCGGCCGGCGCGGTCATCGCGCAGGAAGGGCTGCTGGGCACCGATCTTGCGGCGATCGATCAATGGGTGAAGGCGCAGCCGAGCTGGTCCGACTTTCCCTTCGTGCTGCTGTCGCATCGCGGCGGCACGATCGACCGGCAGGTGGTTGCGTTGCTCGGCAACGTCACGGTGCTCGAACGTCCGGTCGACCAGACGACGCTGGTGTCGGCGGTCGGTTCGGCTCGGCGCGCGCGACTGCGGCAGTTCGAGGCAGGCGAGCAGCTCGCCGAACAGTCGCGCATGCGCCGGGCGCTCGCCGAGGAGACCCGGACGCTCGGCATCCTGAACGAGCTCGGGGCGGCGCTGAGCGCCGAGCTCGACCTCGAAAGGGTGGTGCAGGCGGTCACCGATGCGGGGGTGGCGCTGACGGGCGCGGAGTTCGGCGCGTTCTTCTACAACCTCGTCGACGAGAAGGGGGAATCCTACACGCTCTACACGCTGTCGGGAGCGCCGCGGAGCAAGTTCGAGAGCTTTCCGATGCCGCGCAACACGGCGGTGTTCGCGCCGACCTTTTCCGGCGAGGGCATCGTGCGCTCGGGGGACATTACCCGCGATCCGCGTTACGGCCGGAATGCGCCACGCAAAGGCATGCCGGAGGGACACCTGCCGGTCCGCAGCTATCTTGCGGTGCCAGTGACATCGCGCAGCGGGGAGGTGCTTGGGGGGCTGTTCTTCGGTCACTCGACGCCTGACATGTTCGGCGAGGCGGCGGAGCGGATCATGGCCGGCGTCGCCGGCCAGGCCGCGACAGCGATCGACAATGTCCGCCTGTTCATCGCCGAGCAGCGCGAGCTCGAGGAGCGCCGCCGCGCCGAAGCCGAGCTCAAGCGCCAGCGTGACGAGTTTCTCACGCTGGCCGACAACATCTCGTCGCTGTGCTGGCTCGCCTACGGCGACGGCACGGTCTTCTGGTACAACAAGCGCTGGTACGAATTTACCGGGGCGGCCCACGAGGACGGCATCTCGTGGGAAGCGGCGCACGATCCGCAGGCGGCCCCGGAGATCCACGAGCGCTGGCAGCACGCGCTGCGCACTGGCGAGCGCTTCGAGATGATCTTCCCGATGCGGCGGCACGACGGCGCCCGGCGAGAATTTCTGTGCCGCATCACCCCGATCCGGGACGAGACCGGGCACGTCTTCCGCTGGTGCGGAACGCATGCCGACATCACCGAGCAGCGGCAGGTGGAGGCGGCGCTCGAAGCCCGGGTGGCGGAACGCACCAGCGACCTGCAGCGCGCGCTCACGCGGCTCGAGGAGGCGGCGGCGGAGCGCGAGAAGGTCGAGGAGGCGCTGCGGCAGTCGCAGAAGATGGAGGCGATCGGCCAGCTGACCGGCGGCGTCGCGCACGACTTCAACAATCTGCTGACCGTGATCCTGTCGGGCGTGGACGCACTGCGCCGGCCCGGCCTGAGCGAGGAGCGCCGGTCGCGCTACGTCGCCGCAATCGCGGAGACGGCTGAACGCGCGGCAAAGCTGACGGCGCAGCTGCTCGCCTTTGCCCGGCGTCAGCCGCTGCGCGAGGTGGTATTCGACGCAGCGGACAATGTCGCCCGCATCGTCGAGATGCTGACAACGGTGGTCGGCGCGCGCATCTCGATCGACACCGATTTCAAGCTCGCTCCGGCGCCGGTGAAGGCGGACCTCGTCCAGTTCGAGACGGCGCTGGTCAACATGGCGGTGAATGCGCGCGACGCCATGGACGGCGAGGGCTCGATCCTACTCAGAGTCGACGCCAGCGACGAGATTCCCGCCATGCCCGGGCATCCGGCGGTGCCCGGGGCGTTCATCGCCGTTGGTATCGCCGACAGCGGCGTGGGTCTTGCCGAGGACCAGATCGTGCGAATCTTCGAGCCCTTTTACACGACCAAGGCGATCGGCAAGGGCACCGGCCTCGGCCTGAGCCAGGTCTATGGTTTTGCCAAGCAGTCGGGCGGCGACGTGCGCGTGGACAGCTCGCCGGGCCGGGGCGCGACCTTCACGCTCTACCTGCCGAGGGCGTCCGACGCGGACCTAGCTCGCGAGCCGGAGCCGCAGATGGAAACGGTCGAGGGGGACGGCAGCGGCCGTATCCTCGTCGTCGAAGACAATGAGAATGTCGGCGAGCACGCGTCGCAGCTGCTGTGCGACCTCGGCTATGAAACCGTTCGCGCACCGGACGCCCGCAGCGCGCTCCTTGCGTTGGAGCAGGCGAGCGAGCCGTTCGACCTGGTGCTGAGCGATGTCGTCATGCCGGGCGGGATGAGCGGTCTCGAGTTGGCGCGCGAACTCGCACGAACCCATCCGGAGCTGCCCGTGGTACTGACCACCGGCTATAGCGACGTGCTGCTCGAAGAGGGCGCGGACGATGTCGAGGTCCTGCGTAAGCCATATTCGATGGACGCGCTGGGCGCGCTGATGCGGCGCCTGATCACGAAGGCGGAGCGCGTGCCATGAGCGGCTCTGCCGGCAAGCGAATCCTGATCGTCGACGACGAGCCGCTCATCGCGATGATGCTTGAGGACATCCTCGGCGACCTCGGCTACGCCGTGGTCGGCCCCGCGCTGGAGGTTGGCGAAGCCGAGGCGCTCGCGCGCGAGGCGGCGATCGACGCCGCCATCCTGGACGTCAATCTCGGCAACCGGACGAGCCATTCGGTCGCCGAACTGCTGCGGGAGCGGCAGATTCCGTTCGTGGTCGCGAGCGGGGACGGCAAGGCCACGATCATGCCGGGCGCGGGCGGCGCACTGGCCAAGCCGTTCTGGCCGGCGATGGTGAGGGCGGCACTGTCGAACCTGATCGCCTGAAGCCATGCCCCGACGGAAATGCGTCCGGTCATCTCCTCCAGGGTGCAGCGAGCGTCCCCCGGCCTTGGACGGGCACGGCGTATCGCATCTGTGGACGGCGCCACCGCGCGCGGGGCCAATCGCGGTCGCCGGGCCGGCCCCTCCCAACATCGAGCGACAAATCGCTGGCGTGAATGCGAGGCCGCTCCTTCAGAAAAAGATGCATTCCTTCAGGTTTTTGCGAATATCATCGCGTTAATATTCGCAAACCTCATAGCAGCCAAAAGTATTACTTTCCTTACGAATGAATGCAGCCAATAGCGCATGGCTTCATTCTTGCCGTAAGATGAACGTGTGCCGCGGTGCAACTGTTCGTTGGTCGGGGAACCACGATGGTTCCACTGACGTTATGGTTCGCAGACATTAGGTAACTTGTTAGTCGGCTACGATGACTGGTTGCAGATGATCCTTGGCGCCGAAGGAGCGCTTGCCTCGATCGCTGCGGCCGCGCGCAGCCAGGAGGCATTTGAGTGGAGACCATGATGCAATCGAACGCGCTGCTGGCTGCGCTGGAGCCGGTCGCGCGGGCGCGTTTTCTTCCCCGTTTCCAGCGTGTGGAGCTGCGCCGTGGCGACCTACTGCACAGTGACGGGCAGCTCACCGAATGGGTCTATTTTCCGCTGACCGGGCTGGTTGCGATCCTGACCCAGACGATTGCAGGCGAGAGCGTGCAGACCGGGATGGTGGGATGCAATGGCGGCGCCGGCATTCTCGAGGCGTTCGGCAGCGGACGCCATCGGTCACGCGGCGAGGTGCAGATACCGGGCGCTGCGCTGCGGCTCAGCGTCATGCGCTATCGCGAGATGCTGCATGCCTCGCCCGGGCTGCAACGCGCGGTCGAACGGCATCTCGAGATGCTGGTGACCGAGGCGCGGCAACTGATGGCCTGCAATGCGCTGCATTCGATCGAAGGCAGGCTGAGCCGTTCGATTCTTGATGCGCTGGAGCGCAGTTGCCTGGAGCGGATACTCCCGATCACCCAGGAAGCGCTCGCACAGATGCTCGGGGTGCAGCGGACCTCCGTGTCGGGCTGCATCGCCAAGCTGCAGCGGGAGGGGCTGATCCGCAGCAGCCGGGGGGCGATCGAGGTTCTCGACGTCGCCCGCCTGGAACAGGTCGCCTGCGACTGCCGCGAGAGCCTTGCGGTTGCGAGGGAGGAAATCTGGGCGGTTCCGCCTCAGCAGCAACTCTCCTCGGGAGGAACAAGGTCGCCGATGATGCCCCTATAGGGACCATCGCGCCCGCAAACTGGTATGTCCGCTCCAACAGTGCGATCGCCCGAAACCGGTCCGTCGCACTTCGGCCCAGAAGGCGCTGATCCGCTTGGGCGTTGTCTCCCAGTCGGCAAGGCACCTGATCGATTATAAGTTGGCGCTTGCGGGTGCTGCCGCGGCCAGCAGTTGAACTTCGCAAGGAAAGGGGCGGTCTTGCAAGCGCGACGGCGAAAAAGCTCCGGGTACTTTAGCGAGGACCATATTTCGGCCGCAGCCCTCGAGGTTGAGTTGATGAGCCACGAGGCCATCGACACATTGGCGATCGAAGGGGAGACGCTCGACCGCGACAGCGTCCAATCCCCGATCCGCCAACACCTGCGCCCGCGAGGGATCATCAATCCCGGATCTCCAAGCTGCGCTCGAATGACGGATCGGAGCGGGATAACCGGGCCGCCAGCGGCCAGGCGGCATTCAGAAGAGGCCCCTGCCGAAGCAGACGCCTAAGATATGGCGTCTCGTTTACACTGAGAGCGTCTGCAGCTGGGCCGGTTGCGGTCGGACAGCTTTCAGGCCGTCGACACAGTATAGCTGCCATCCCCGGCCGGCCCCCGGCGCACGGCCGCTTACGACCCCCAACGAGATATCCAACCTAAGAGGCGGTGTCGCCAAAACCCGACATTCAGCCCCTCACCAGGCCCAGCGGGATCAGTCTCTCGGCGGTCGCGATGATCGCGTTTTCACGCAGGTAGGCGGTTCACGGCGCGACATATCCGCCGTTGACGAAGATCGTCTGGCCGTTGACCCACTGGGCCGCGGGCGAAGCGAGGAAGCGCACCATCGGCACGACGTCCGCGACCGCGCCGAGCCTTCCTGCGACCGCCAGGCGCGTCGCATAGGCGATAGCGGCGGCATCTTCAGGCGCGCGATAGAAGGGCGTGTCGATCGGCCCGGGTGCAAGCGCATTGACGGTCACGCCCCGTGGGCCGATCTCGCGCGCCATCGAGCGGGTGAACTGCTCGAGCGCAGCCTTTGAGCCCTGGTAGAGCGCATAATTGGGCAAGAAGCCCATTATCAGCGAGGAGCAGATGTTGATGATGCGCCCGCCCTCGCCGAGATGGGGTGCCGCGACCTGCATCAGGAAGAAGGGCACGCGGGCGTTCACCTCGAACACATCGTCATATTCGGCGCCGGCAATGTCGGCGATCGGCTTCTTCACCATCCGCCCGGCATTGTTCACGAGGATGTCGAGGCGGCCGAATGCCTCGCGCGTCGCTGCGACCAGCCGCGCGGGCATGGCAGAGTCGCGCAGTTCGCCCTCGATGATCTCCGCTCGCGTGCCCGCGGCCCGGACGAGCCTGGCGGCCTCTTGTGCGTCGGCCCGGTCGCCGGCGTTGTGATAGTGGATCATGAGGTCGGCGCCGTCCTCGGCCAATGCGACGGCATAGCCGCGGCCGAGGTTGCGCGGCGCGCCCGTGACGAGTGCCGCCTTGCCGGCGAGCGGGCGGTCCGAGCGCGCCTCCCCACCTTGCGCCCGCGCCGTCGGCGCGGCCATCAGCCCCGCTGCCGTGATCGCTCCGATCGCCTCGCGCTGGCCGATGTTCGCACCTGAGGTCATGCCATTCTCCTAGAGATGATATCCGCCGTCGACCGGCAGCACGGCGCCGCTCACGAAGCGCGCTTCGGGCGAGCACAGGAAGGCGACCGCGTCCGCGATGTCGTCGGGCGTTCCCACGCGGCCGAGCGCGGTATTCTGCGCGATATAGTCACGTGTCCCGGGCATCGAGCGGAACAGCTCGGCATTGAAATCATCGTCGAGACCGCCGGGGGCGATGGCGTTGACCGTGATCCCGCGCGAACCGAAATGGCTGGCGAGATAGAGCGTCAGGCTCTGCAGCGCGGCCTTGAACGGGCCATAGCTGACGAGAGGCGCGAAGGCGATCCGGGCGGTGCCCGAGCCCATGTTCACGATGCGCCCGCCATCGGCGAGCAACGGGGCGAGCTGCTGGGTAAGGAAGAAGATGCTCTTGTAGTTGGTCGCGTAGACGGCATCGAGGTCTTCCTCGGTGATCGTATCGAAGGTCCCGAGGCGCAGCGTGCCCGCATTGCTGACGAGGATGTCGAGTTGCCGCCGGTCCCACGCGGCAAGCCTCTCGCGCAGCTCGGTGACCAGCCGGGGGAGGCCCGCGCAGCCGGTGAGGTCGGCCTGGATGGCGGCGCCACGGCAGCCGGCCGCCTCGACCTGCGCGACGGTGTCGGCTGCGCCCGCCGCCTGGGCGGAAGGTGACGATGACGTCGGCGCCGCCACGCGCGAGCGCAAGCGCGGTCAGCTTGCCGATGTTGCGGCTCCCGCCGGTGACGAGCGCGACCTTGCCAGCCAGGCCTCCTTGCATTGCTACCGCATCCTCCCGCCGCTCAGTGCATGCCGAAAGCTAGTCGCGGGCGCGGGCGCTCCGTCAGGTCGATTCCTGCTGTCTTGCCGTGTCCCTAGCGGCTTCGGTCGGCTGCGCGGACAGGCACGGTCCGTTCGAGGAGACGAGGCCGAAATATTCGCGGAACTCCACGATCCGGTCCGCGCTCGCCTTCATGAAGATCGCGTGCAGGCCATCATACGGCGCACCGTCGATGACCCCGCGCCCGCGATCGCAGACCACGCCCCATTCGCCGTCCTGGAGCCGAAGGATCTCGCTGCTGTCGTGGATGCGATTGCCCGCCCGCGCATGCTCCCGGCACCAGGCCTCCATCGCTGCCAGTCCGGCGCGGCCGACATGGCGGCCCGCCTGGGGCCCGGCGGGGAACTGGAAGATGAAGTCGTCGGCGCACAGCGCGAGGAACGGCCCCCAGTCACCGCTGCGCCAGCCGGCGAAGAAGGCGGCGAAGGCGCGATCGAGCAGGACGGAGCTGGGCTCCGCGGCACCCGCGCGTCCCCCGAGGAACAGGGTAGCGAAAGCCGCAAGGCCGCGCCGCGTGATGGCGTGCGCCGGACGGCTTCCCGGCAATGGGCTGGTCATGGTTCACCTCTCGAAGCACGTTCCCCGACGCTGGTCGCCCGGCGGGCGTCTCGCAGATCGATTCCTGCAGTCATCGGCCGGCGCGGACCTGCGACGGGAGCAGGCCGGTGCGGGAGCGGAACAGGCGCCGGAAATGCCCCACATTGGTATAGCCGATCTCCGCGGCGATGACCTCGAAGCTGTCGCTCGAGCTGCGCAGCCGCAGGCGCGCCCATTCGAGGCGCCGTGCCGTGACGAACTGGTGTGGAGCAAGCCCCGTCGCTGCCTTGAACGCGCGCGCGAAATGGAACGTGCTGAGGCAGGCCACCTGCGCCAAGCCTTCGAGGGTCAACTCCTCGGTGAGGTGCGCTTCGACGAAATCGACAACCCTGGCGAGGCGCGCCGGATCAAGCGCGCCCTTGTGCCGCTCGACGAAGCGCCCGCCGAACTTGCCGGCGAGCGCGACGGCGTAGAGCTGTCGCATCAGCGTGTCGCGCGCGACATCGGAGAGCGGGTGCGAACCAACGGATAGTGCGCGCAGGCGGTCGACAATCGCCCAGGCGTGGAGGTTGCTCCAGCCATGGAGGTCGGCGAGGTCGGCATGCGCCTCCACGCCCAGCTCGCGCGCGACGGCCTGGCGCAGCGCCGCGCTCGCGCACACCTCGACGACCTCGGTCGCGGCATTGGTGCGCACCCATTCGACGGGCTCGCCGCCGGTCATGCCGACCGAGCCCGGCGCCACGTCGCGCCCGATCGTACGCCCGCTGGCGAGCCGGACGACCGCGCCGCGCAAGCCGTTATAGCCGATCGCGATCGCACCCGGCAGAGCGACGGTCTTGTGCGTTTCCTGAAGCACGGGCGGCATGCGCAGATGGGCGATACGGCCCTGACTCCACTCGAGCCGCCGGATGTCGGGACGATCGAACACGCTAGATGGGTAACCCAGCGGTTGCGAGCGACGAACAGCAATTTTCGACCCTCCGGTGCTGGTTGGAACCGCCTAAGAGCGAGGCGCAGAAATGAGGGAGGCGGCCTTGACCGAGATATTCCGCACGCCGGTGCTGATCCCCGCCGAGGGCGGCCTGCTGGCGGGCCGGCTGCATCGCAACGTCGCGGACCTTCTCGCGCCGCAGCCCGGCATCGTCGCGAGCGGGTCGTGGCTCACCGTCAAGGAGCAGATGGCCGACGGCTACGCCGCCGCGCTCGCCGCTCGGGGCTATACGGTCCTGACCTTCGATTTCGCCGGCTGGGGCGAGAGCGGGGGCGGCCTGCCGCAGGTCGAACTGCCGTTGCGCAAGGCATCCGACATCGTCGCGGCTACGCAATTCCTGCGTTCGCTCTCCTGCGTGCGCGGCGGCGAGGTCGGCTATCTCGCGATCTGCGCGAGCGCGATGTACGCATGCGCCGCGATCGATCGGGGCGCGCCGATCGGAGCGCTCGCCAGCGTCGCAGGCTGGTTCCACGATACGGCGACGGTTTCCGCATTCTACGGTGGGCCGGTGGGGGTCGCTGACCGCATCGGCCGGGCGGCTGCGGCCGTCGAGCGTTTCCGCGAGACGGGCGACCACAGCCTCGTGCCGGCCTATGACGAAGGCAACGACCGAGCGGGCATGTTCATCCATATGGACTATTATGCCAGTCCTCTCCGAGGCCGCATCCCCGCGTGGCGCAACGAGATGTCGGAGATCAGCTGGCTCCATTGGCTCACCTTCGACGGGCTCCGGGCGGCCCGCAGCCTGGAGCTGCCGACGCTGTTCGTGCACGGTGACGAATGCGCGCTGCCCGAGAACTTGAAGCAGATCCACGCCGCTGCCCAAGGGCCGAAGGAACTGGTGTGGCAGCCGGGCTTCCAGGTCGACTTCTACGACCGTCCGGACCTGGTCGAGCTCGCCGTGGCGGCGGCCGATACGCATTACCGCCGATATCTGGGAGTGTGACCATGGCAGCTGACGAGGAAATCGAGCGGGCGCGCATCCGCCAGACCGTGCTGGCGATCCCCACCAGCATCGATGTCGGCGATTTTGCGGCGGCGGCGCGCCTGTTCGCCGATGTGGTGCAGGTCGACTATACGAGCCTGTGGGGCGGCACCGTGCAGGATGTCGTCTTCGGAGCTGATCGGCGCATGGCGCGCGCTGGTGCCGGGGTTCGAGGCCACCTGGCATGAGCTCGGGTCCATCGAGGTCGTCCGGGGCGACACCAGCGCGACCGCACGCTGTGCCGTCGACAGTCTTGAACCGAACGCCGTATTCTTGGCATGGTTGGTCGCTCAGCAAGTCAAGGTGGCGAGCCGCAGCACCCCCTGTCGCAATGGTTCAACCGGGAAGCGCGCTAGCGCAGCGCTTCGAAAATCTGGCGAGCGGCCCTAGTCCAGCCGCCTGAAACGAATGGCAGTTCCGCCGCCGGGACGGAGTAACAGCTCGAGGCGATCAGTCCTCGTCACCACCAATCGCTCAATCTCGATCGCAAGCGGGTTATGCCGGAAGTCGGCGTCCGGCGCATCACGGTAGATTTGCGCCTCGTAACGCCTGCCTGGCGCAAGAAAGTCGAGCGGCTGAACCAGCTTACGCTGGGTCTCATCGGTAACCGCACCGAGAAACCAGTCCTGCCCCCCACGCTGCTGGCGTGCTACCACTGCATAGTCGCCAACCTCGCCCGCCAGCGTCTTCGACACTTCCCAATCGGTGGGCACGTCGCGGATGAACTGGAAGGCGTCGAGCCGCGCCTCGTAATTCTCGGGCAGATCGGCGGCCATGTGGATCGGGGAATAAAGCACCACATAGAGCGCGAGCTGCGTCGCCAGCGTCGACTGGACGCGGCGCGTCAGCTCGGTCTTGCCTTGAGTCAAGTCGAAGATCCCGGGCGTATAGTCCATCGGCCCGGCGAGCATCCGCGTGAAGGGCAGGATCGCGACATGCTCGGGCGGGTTGGTGGGATTGCCCCAGGCATTGAATTCCTGCCCGCGCGCGCCTTCGCGGCTGACCCAGTTCGGAAAGGTGCGGCGCAGCCCGGTATCCTTGACCGGCTCATGCGTGTTGATCGCGATGCGCCGCTTCGCCGCTTCCTCCACCACGTGCAGGTGATGGCGCACGAGATACTGGTCGGCGAACCAATGCTGGCCACCGGCGGCGTCGACCAGCGTGCCGCTCGGGCGGACATAACCGGTTTTGATCACCGAGACGCCGGCACCGGCATAGAGATCGAGCGCGTCCGCAAGCTGTGCCTCGTAATTGGGGATGGCGCCCGCGGTCTCATTATGGCCGATCAACTTGACCCTGCGGGCCTTGCCATAGGCGGCGAGCGCAGGAAGGTCGAAATCGGGATGGGCCTCGGTGAAGCGGAACTTGTCGCCATTGGCGATCCAGTCGCCGTCCCAGCCCTTGTTCCATCCCTCCACCAGCACGCCATCGAACCCGTATCTGGCCGCGAAGTCGATATAGCGTTTGACGTTCGCGGTGGTGGCGCCGTGATAGGCACCGCCGCCCCAGCTGGTCTTGTTGAGGTGCATCTCCCACCACACCCCGACATATTTGCCGGGCTTGAACCAGTTCATGTCGCCGAGCTTGCTGGGCTCGTTGAGGTTGAGCGTGATGCGATTGTCAGCGAGTGCGGCGGCGCTGCCGCCGACCAGCACGGTGCGCCACGGCATGGCGAACGGCCCGGTCCTGCGCGCCGCGATTCCGTCCGGCAGCGGCATCAGCCACGCCTTGAGCGTGCCCGCGCCGTCGCCCTGCAGCAGCATGCTCGGGAAGTCGACCAGCGCCGCTTCGTGGAAGGAGAGGTGGACGCCGTCCGCGCCCCGCATCGTCAGCGGGGTCTCGGCGAGCGTGATGCGGCGCGCATCAGTCCGAGTGTAGAGATATTCGTCGCGATCCGCGCCGAGCGCCTGGTACCACCAGGCCTGCCACGCGCCGGCCGGCCGGAACTCGGTCCGTTCTCCCGCGACTTCCACCGTCTGGCCGGCGGGGATCGTATCATAGACGTAGCGGAAGCCGAACCCGTCGTCGAACAGGCGGAAGACGACGCGCACCGCCCGATTGAGGGGGGTATCCCCCGCCAGCGTGACGTCGAGTTCGGTATGATGGTCGCGGATCACCCGCTGCTCGCCCCAGGGCTGCTCCCAACTCGTGTCGATCGCCCGCCGCGCGGCAACGGTCATTGCCGTGAACCGGGCGGCGGGCTCCCCCTTAAAGTCGAGGCCGAGCCGCGCCGGCGCGAGCAGCTCCTTGCCGTTGCGGCGGACCGCGTAACGCGCCTCTCCATCCGACACCGACACGCACAACTCGATCACCTTGCCCGGCGATTGCGCACATTCTGCGGCGCTGGCCGCGGCGGGTGCAGCGACGAAGGCCAAAAGGATCAGGATACGCAGGATCATCGGGCAGTCTCTTTCGTGAACGGGCTCAGCCATGCGTGTGCGCCATGATGCGCGCGAGATGCTGGTCATGGGTCGGCGCCTTCAGCACCTGCTCACGCACGAAGCCCAGCATACGCCGCAGCTGCGCCTTCACTTCGTCGGGCGGAGTGCGGTCGATCGCGGGCGGATAGCTGTCGGGAACGATGCCATGGCCGATGAACAGTGTGCGCCAGCTGTCGGGCAGGAAGCTCTCGCCCTCGAACCGCGGCATCTCGCCGCGTGCCCGGAACAAGTCGATCGCATGCGCGACGGCGTCCGGCAGCGCCGCCGCCCTGCCCTGCGCCCAGAAGCTTCCCGCGTAGCGCGCCAGCGCATAATGCGCCGCCTGGAAATCACGCACCCGGTCGAACGCGGCATGCATCGCACGGTTATATTCGGCGCGCCGTGCGTCGTAACCGCCATTGCCCGTAGGGAAGTTCGCGAGTAGCTGCACCAAGCCGAGCTGGACTGCGTGCAGCTCCACGCCATGCACAGGATCGAACTCGCACGCCGCCCCGCCAATGGCGATGCAGTTGCGGCGCCAGGCCATGCGCCGGCCAGGATCGAGCGGCCGTCCGATAGCCTCGTCCAACGCCAGCCCACTTACCGAGCAGGCGTGCTCCAGCGCCGCATCGTCGCTGCACGCGCTGGAGGCATAGGCTTGCACGACGTGCGTCTGGCCGATTGCGGGATGGAGTGCGGTCCACCCGCTTTCCCAGGCGCGCGCTTCGGCATAGACCGGGGTCGGCGCGATAGCCGGGCCGCGCGCGACGAGCACGCGATCGGCTGGAAACTGCGTGCGCCAGCTTTCGCGCGCCGGATCGATCCCGGCGATCAGCAGCGCCTCCGGTCCGGTCGCGTCGATGAACAGGTCGCCCCCGATCCGCTCGCCGCCGGTCTCCAGCGCGACGATATCGCCATGTTCCGGATCCAGCACTGACCGCACGGTTGCCACCGGATGGATCGCAACGCCGGCTTTCTCCGCCAGCGATTTCAGGCTTTGCGCATAGGCGGCCGCCGGCAGATGATAGGCGTAGTCGCTGCGCCCATAGAGCTCGGTCTCGTCGTTCGGGATCAGCAAGCGGCCGTGCCGCGCCGCCGCGGCGGCGAGCGAGAATTCCTCCAGCGGAACCGGCAGCCCGTAGCGGCGCGCCTTCACCCAATAGGCGAAGAAGTCACCGCCCGCGATCGGCGTACCGGCAGCGCCATAGGCATGCAGGAAGGGCGGCACCCGGGCCGACGCATCGGTGAAGTTCTGACCCAACGAGAAGCAGCCGCCGACGGCGCGGAGCAAGGACGCCTCGTCGATCCCCAGCCGGTTGTGCAGCGCCTCCAATGGCGGCAGCGTGGCATGGACGTCAGCGGGTCCGCGCGTGCCCGGCAGCTCGACCGCCGCGACCGTGACGTCCGCCGGGTCCAACGCACGCGCCAGGGTCACCGCGCTCAGCCATAGCGGCACGTCCTGCCCAGCGACGACGACGCGCATCGGCGCGCTCATCGGGCGCGCTCCAGCTCGATGTCGGCGCAATAATTCTTCAGGAACGCCGCATGCGAGGCGCGGCCGGTCATATTATCCGCGATCCGTGCGCGCAGCGCGTTGAGCCGCGCCTCGAGGGTATCGAGCGGGATGCGATCTGCCAGCGGACTATAAGCGCGCGGCAATACCCTTTGCCCTTCCAGCACCGCGAGCCAACTGTCGCGCGAGAAGAGGCCGAGCGTATATTCGGGCACGGCGGCGCATTCCTCGAACAGCGCGATCTTGTGTGCGAGGCTGTCGGGCAGCGCCATCGCGCGGACATGGTCCCACAGTGGTTCCCCGGCGCGCGCATTGGCGGCGTAATGCAATATGACGAAGTCGCGTGCGCGATCGTAATGAATCGCGAACAGCCGGTTGAACTCGGCAGCGAGGCGCGGGTCGATGCCGATCGCGCGCGTCGGGATCAGGCCGGCCAGATCGGTGACCGCGGCCTGGATCAGGAAGATGCTGGTGGATTCGAGCGGCTCGAGAAAGCCGCCCGCAAGGCCGATCGCGACGCAATTGCCCTCCCACGCTCGAGCACGGCGCCCCGCCTGGAAGCGCAGCAGCCGCGGCTCGGCCAATGCGGGCGCATCGATCGCCGCCATCAGCGTGGCGTGCGCTTCGTCCTCCGTGCAGAAGCGGCTGGAAAAGACATGACCGTTGCCGGTGCGGTGCTGCAACGGGATGCGCCAGATCCAGCCGCCGCGCTGGGCGGTCGCGCGCGTATAGGGGGTGAGCGGCGCGACGCGCTCGCACGGCACCGCCAACGCGCGGTCGCACGGCAGCCAGTGGCTCCAGTCGTACCATTCGACACCCATCGCCTGCCCGACCAGGAGCGAGCGGAACCCGCTGCAGTCCACGAACAGGTCGCCGGTGATCGTCTCGCCCGACTTGAGCGTCAGCGTCTCGACATGCCCGCGTTGGGCGTGGCGGCGCACCTCGGTGACCTGCCCCTCGATCCGCTCGACCCCGCGCGCAGTCGCCCAGTTGCGCAGGAAGGCGGCGTAGAGCCCGGCATCGAAATGATAGGCATAGGCGTAGGTCGAACGGATCGATTTCGGATCAGGATCGGGCAGCTCGAACCCGTTGGCCTGGGCCAGCGCGATCGCATAGCTGTAATCCTGGAGCGAGCCAACATCGCGCCCGGCGAGCCGCGCGCGCGCCCAGCTATGCTGGAAGTCGACCCCTCCCCACGGCTCGCCGAAGGTGCCGAACGGATGGACGTAGCGGTCGCCCGGCCGGTTCCAATCGACGAACTCGATACCGAGCTTGATGCTGCCGCGCGTGTCCCGCAGGAACTCGGCTTCGTCGAGCCCGAGCATGTCGTTGAAGGTCTTGATATGCGGCAGCGTCGCCTCGCCGACACCGACGGTGCCGATCTCGTCGGATTCGATCAGCGTGATGCCGTAGTCGGCGGGATCGAGCAGCCGCACGAGACCCGCCGCGCACATCCAGCCGGCCGTGCCGCCGCCCAGGATCACGATCCTGAACCTGTCACGGGAGGGCGGCGGGAGGTTCGCCTGTGCTTGCATGCCTCGACCGATCAGCGGGAGAAAAGAGGCGCCGCCACGGCGGATCGCGGCGACGCCAAGGGGGGAAGCTAGAATTTGAAGCGTGCGCCGAACTGGAAGCGCCGATCGACCCGGTTCCAGGCCGAGTCGAAATATCTGGGCGCGGCGCCGGGCGTCTGCGGCGAGTCGCCGAAGATCTGCTGTTGGTACACGGTGGTCGTGTTCAGCAGGTTGCTCCCCTCGATCGACAGCTCGAGGAAACTGGTCGGCGAGAAGCGGAGCGACGCGTCGAGGAAGCCGGCCGCCTTCTGGAATACCGGAAAGCCGATGCAGCAGTCGAGATTCTGCGTTAGATAGCGCGACCGCCAGTTGTAGGCGACGCGCAGACCCACCGGCCCCTTCTCGTACAACGCTACCGCGTTGAACGTATGATCCGAAATCCCGGCAAGGCGCTTCGAGTCGATCACGAAGCCGGTGCCGCCCAGCGCCTGCTGGCCCGCGCCGAATGCTCCGATATCGCCGCTCGACGACGCGGTGATGAGGTTCGAGTTCTTGATCCCCGACTGATGAACATAGGTGTAGTTGAGCTGCGCGCCGAGACCGCTCAACCAGCCGGGCAGGAAGTCGAAGAAGGTCTGGTACCCTATTTCGACGCCCATCAGCCTGCCGCCCTTCTTGACGTTGCTCGGCCCGTTGATCTGAACGGTCTGGGTCGAGGCGCCATTGGGAATGGTACGCGTGAACTGCCCATAGGAGAGCGCGTTGTGCAACTGCTTGTAGAACAGGCCGATCGTCAGCGAGGTGCTCGGCCCCATATAGCGTTCGAACGACAGGTCGAACTGGTCCGCGCTCAGCGGCTTCAGCGCCGCGTTGCCCGAATTCGCCGCGAACACGAAATTATAGCCAACGACGTTCTCCGCGGTGCGCGGCGCGGTCGGGGAGCTGAAAATGATGTAGGGCGAGTCCGGCGTCGTGTTGATGATCGGCGCGTTGATCGCCAGCGTGTTGCGGAGCAGGCCGATGTCGGGCCGCGACATCGCCCTCGAATAGGCGAAGCGGATGAAGTTCTTGGCATCTAGGCCGAACCGCAGGTTGACGCTCGGCAGCCAGTCCGTCCGCGAGGAGCGGAAGGTATCGGGCGTCGCGGCGCCATTGGCAAAGGCGCGGATCGCGGAGGTCAGGTAGCAGCTGACGTTGACGATATTGGTCGGCGAGAGCGGCGCGTTGCAGGCCGGCAGCCCGTCGAAGATGTTCGCTGCCGGGAAGGCGATGCTGCCGATGCTGTCCTCCTCGGTGCGCACCACGCGCAGGCCGATATTGCCGGTCAGCGTGATGCCGCCAAACAGGACCTTGTCGTTCCCGCCGAAGCGCAGCATCGCATAGGCCGCCTTGGTCTTCTCGCCGATCTGCATCACTTCGCCGGGAGTGAAGCAATCGTCGACCGTGGCCTCGGCACGATCGCAGATCGCGGTATAGCCGGTACCGAGTGGCGAGTTGGTGGCGGCGCCGCTCAGCGACGAGATCAGCCGCGGGAAATTCTGGAGCGTCGCGCGGTTGAGATAGACGAGCGGCCCGTTGGGATAGGATTGGCCATCATAGAAATCGCCGAGGCTTACCGATTCCCAAATGCCGGCCCCATAGCCGCGGAAGGGCGCGTGGCCGGCATTGCCCGCGCAATTTCCGGTATCGGTCGGATAGGCGCCGCCGGTGGTGTTGTCGATGTTGAAGCCCGGCCCGTTGCAGTTCCAGTTCGCTGCGATCGGTGTCCAGTTGAAGGTCGAGTAGCGCACCCTCTGGCGGCGGTTGGCGTAGCGCACGCCGACCTTGAGCGAGTCGAGCCAGCCACCCTCGGCGAACTCATATTCCGCGTCGGTGCGGAAGGCGAATTCCTGCGCGTCATTGTCTTCGACATGGCCCTGGATGAAGGGGAGCCAGTAATTGTGCGGATTGGCGAGCCCGCCGGAGGCATAGTTGACGTTGTCGCCCGGCAGCAGCTCGACGCGCGGCGTGCCGTCCTTGTTCACGCTATACTGCATGTTGGCCATCGACCCGGTCGCGACCAGGATGTCGTTATTGTAGGTCGAGGCATCGATGAACTGCACGTCGGCGCTGAGGTGCAGCCGGTCGGTTGGATCCCATTTGATGTTCGCGGAAAGATCGCTCGTGCCCTCCTCGTGCGCGAAATTGCGCGCTTCGTTCTGGAAGTAGAGCCCGTTGCGCGGGTTGGCCCCGCACACGCCCGCGCCGCAATAGT
The DNA here is from genome assembly GCF_049532975.1 of Sphingomonas sp. MS122. Taxonomy (GTDB): domain Bacteria; phylum Pseudomonadota; class Alphaproteobacteria; order Sphingomonadales; family Sphingomonadaceae; genus Sphingomonas. The sequence goes on from NZ_CP186695.1 coordinate 718,474, forward strand.
TGACGAACGGCATCCCCGGTACCGCGGAGCCGGCATTGATCGCTGCCTGCACGCTTTCCCAGGTGCCGCTGAAGCTGCCGTGCGGCTGAGTCAGCAGGCCCGATTGCAGCATGCCGTTGGACCCGAAGGTCAGGCCGCTGCTGCCGGCGAGGACTGAGCCGGAACGCGGATTGAAAGCGCGGGTGCCGAAATAATTGCCGTCGAAGATCGTGTGGCTGGCGCGCTCGAGCCAGGCATTGGTGTAGTGCGAGTCGATATATTGAACGCTCGCCTTGAGCGTGCCGGCGTTGTTCTCGAACTGGGCCGCGCCGGCGATGCCGCGGCGCTTGCGGTCATAGTCGACCTGCGAATAGCGGATGCCGTCGGGAGCATAGGCCCAGCCGGTCCCCCCGAACGGGTTGGCGGTGCACGGGATGGAGCCGTCGGCCGCAACCGTCGCGCGATCCGTGGTGCCGAAACCTGCGGTGCAATAGGTGTCGATCTTGTCCATGATGACGCTCTCGGTGCGCGTCACCACATGGCTCTCGGCATAGTTGCCGAGGATGCCGAAACGCCCGATTCCGGTCTCGACTGAATAGCTGACCAGCCCCGAGAATTCGTGCGTCCAGCGCTCCGAACGGTCGCCGTAATTCGCCTTGACGCTGCCGGTCACCAACAGCCCCTTCTGGTCGAGCGGCAGGCGTGTGCGCAGGTTGACCGTGCCGGCGATCCCGCCCTCGATCATCTCCGCGGTCTGGTTCTTGTAGGCGTCGACGCCCGCCAGCAACTCGGGCGACACGTCGTTGAACTGCAGGCCGCGCGCCGAATCGGCGGAGAAGCTGTCGCGCCCGTTGAACTCAGTACGAACTTGGGTGAGGCCGCGGATCAGCACGCTGGTCGGCTCGCCCGAGGGGTGCGTGCTGTCGTCGGCGGACTGGAGCCGTCCGACGGTGATGCCGGGCACGCGCTGTAGCGCCTCGGCGGCCGACTTGTCAGGGAAGGCGCCGATATCGGTCGCGGTGATCGAGTCGACGAAGGTATCCGCGTTCTTCTTGATGTTCTGGGCCGTCGCCAGCGCGCCGCGGACACCGATGACAACGATGTCGTCACGCGGCGCGTCTTCCTGCGGAACCTCGCCCGCGGGCGCTTGCTGCGCGGCCGGCGCGGCCTCCTGAGCCTGCGCGCCTCCCGCCATTGCGATGATTGCGAGCGCTGCCAGCGATGCGCCGCCGCGCAATGCGGTATGTCCGCGGCGGACCGAGTCCATTCCCTTCATCCCATCCTCCCCACTATCGCCCCTTCAGGGGTCGGTCCATTGCGCAGCGGGATCGGGCGCAGGCGCGGCCCCATCCACTGACTTGCGCAACTTTGCGTAAACTGAGCAAAGAGGCAAGCAGAAATTTGCACAAGGCATCTGCGCACGTAAGGGGCAGAATATTCTACATTATATTAATATGTTACATAAACATTGCATCTGGGGCGGCGTCGCATGGATACCATTTGCTCGCAATATTCGTTGCAAGTAATGCAAACATTTGCATAATCTCGGATATGCAGAATCGCTCCTTTCCAGCGACATGCGTCGACTCGAGCGGAATGACGGCCGGCCCGCTCGCGTCAGGCGGCGGCGCGCCCGGGAATCGCGAAACTGTACAATGCCGCCAGCGCCAGCGCCGCGGCGGACAAGAGCAGCGCCGCGATCGCCTGGCCATGAAACAGCTGTCCGACCAGCGGGCCGAGCACCGTCGCCGCAACCAGCTGCGGCAGCACCAGGAACATGTTGTGGATGCCCATATAGACCCCGGCCTTGCTTGGGGGCACGGCGCTCGCGACCATTGCATAGGGGATCGAAAGGATCGCCGCCCAGGCGCAGCCCAGGCCGAGCGCGGAGAGCCACAGCATCCGCGGATCGTCGATCACCGCGAAGCCGAGAAGCGCGGCGGCTCCGGCCATCAGACAGGCGGCGTGGGTCGCGCGCCGCCCGATCCGCGCCGCCACCAGCGGGAGCAGGAAGGCGCCGATCGCGGCGACCCCGTTATAGCCTGCGAACAGGATACCCACCCAGTCCGCCGCTGCATGATAGGCAGGCGAGGCGGGATCGGCCGTGCCGTAATGGCGTGCAGCGACCGCCGGCGTCGCATAGATCCACATTGCGAACAGCCCGAACCAGGTAAAGAACTGGACTATCGCCAGCCGCGCAAGCAGAGGCGGCATGTGCAGGATGTCCTCGACGATCTCGAGCATACCCAGCGAGTGCCTGCCGCGCCGCCGCAGCCACACCGCGGCCAACTGGGCCAGCCCAAAGAGCATCGCCATCGCCGCGAGCAAGTAGATCTCGCGCTTGCCCACGGCGAGCCAGGCGGCAAAACCCACCCCTGCGCCGCCGAGCAGCCAGACCACACCCCGCCGCATCAGCGCCGCGGCGCCCGCCACGGTCGGGATCACATGCGCCGCGGCCCGCTCCGGGTTGGCGCGGATCGCCTGTTCGGATGTGGTCAGCACCGACCATCCCACTGCCAGGAACAGGCACACGCCGCCGATATAGAAGGCGGCGCGCACCGACATCGGCAGCACGCCGGGCTCGGCATGCGCGCTGACCGCGAACCAGTTGGTCAGCATCCATGGCAGCGCCGACGCGAACACTGCGCCAAGGCCGATGAAGAACACCTGCATCGCGAAGCCGGTGGTGCGCCGCCCCTCGGGCAACTTGTCGGCGACGAGCGAGCGGAACGGCTCCATTGCGATGTTGATCGACGCGGTGAGCAGCCACAGCAGCGCGCTCGCACCCCAAAGGGTCTGCGCATTGGGCATCGCGAACAGCGCCAGCGCGGCCAGCATCGCGCCTGCGAAGATATAAGGCCGCCGTCGCCCGAAGCGGCCCGATGTGCGGTCGCTCAGATGGCCGATCAGCGGCTGGATCAGCAGGCCCGCCGCGGGGCCGGCGATCCACAGGATCGCGAGTTCATCGACATCGGCGCCCAGCGTCTGGAAGATGCGGCTCGTGTTGACGTTCTGCAGACCCCAGACGATCTGGACCCCGAACAAGCCCAGGCACATGTTCCAGATCTGGATGAAACGCATGCGAGGAGGGCCGGCGGCATCGGCGCCGGCATGCTCTCCGCGTGCCTCTCCCCTTCCTTGCAAACTCACTCTTTCGGTGCGTTAAGCTCGCCGGTGCCGGCGAAGAGGTCAATTTGAGACGAATGAACCACACGGGCAACAACAATACGACGCTCGAGGATCTGGCGCGGCTCGCCGGCGTCTCGATCTCGACCGTCTCGCGGGCGCTCAATGATCATCCACTGATCAGCACACGCACCAAGCAGCGCATCTGGGCGCTGGCGCGCGATCACGAATATCCCTTCCGCCGTCACATGCCCGCCGCGCCGATCGGGGCGGCGGGATCGATCGCGATCGTCACCCCGCATATGCGCGGCGGCCCGCTGCCGCTCTCGCATCCCTTCTTCCTCGAGTTGCTCGCCAATATCGGCGAGGCGGCGCGCGCGCGGGGCTGCGACTTCACCGTCAGCCACACCGCGCCGACCAACTATGACGATCTCGTCTCGGTGGTCACCACCAGCCGAGCGAGCGGGGTGATCTTCCTCGGCCAGAGCATGCTGCACGAGGAGTTCAACCGCCTCGCCGCGACCAACGCCCGCTTCGTGGTGTGGGGCGCGCGCATGCCGGGACAGGCCTATGGCACGGTCGGCTCCGACAACCTGCTCGGTGGCCGCCGCGCCACGCTGCATCTCGCGCGGCTGGGGCGCAAACAGATCCTCTTCCTCGGCGGCAGCGACCCCGAGGCCGAGCAACGCCGCCGCGGCTATCTCGAAGGATTGAAGGAAAGCGGGCTCGAGGTCGACCCTAAGCTCGCTGCGCAGGTCGAGTTCGAGCTTGAATCCGCGGAGGCCGCGGTCACCCGGCTGTTGCGCCGCAACATCGCGTTCGACGGCATCGTCGCCGCCAGCGACTTGATCGCGCTCGGCGCGATCCGCGCGCTGCGCCGCGCCGGCCTGTCGGTGCCGCACGACGTGTCGGTGGTCGGCTACGACGACATGCTGCTGGCGCGCCTCAGCACCCCGGCGCTCAGCACAATCCGGCAAAACACAGAGGAAGCAGGGCGCAAGCTCGTCTCTCGCGTTCTTGATCCGACGCCCGATCACCAGCCCGAACATCTGCCCACCGATTTGATCGTTCGAGAGTCCTGCGGCGGGTGATCAACTGACAACGCCTGCGGCAACGAGGTCAGCGGGCCTATGGCCAGGAGGCACTGAAATGCGCGGCGATGGCGTTCGCAGCGGCGGCGATCAGCTTGGGATTGTCGTAGAAGTCGACATGATTGGTTGAGGTCAGCCACAGCTCGGACTTGCGCCCGCGGACCTCGGCGAGGAAGCGGCGGGCAAGGTGCGGCATCGCCGCCTGATTCGAATGGACGACCAGCACCGGCACCCGGATCGCGGGAGCATAGCCGATCGCGTCCCAGCTCAGCACCTCGGCATAGGACTGGACGGCAAAGCCGTTCACATAATTGGAGTGGGCGGCGCGGCGGCCGTAATAGTCATGGGCTTCGGCAAAGGGCATCGCCACGTCACCGCCGCTCAGCCCCACCGCGGGAATGGTCTCGGAGGTCCCGGTCCGCTCAAACCGCTCGCGCGCCGCCACCCCGCGGGCGATCAGCCGATCCAGATCGGGCATTCGTGCGCGAAGCTCGGCGGCGTCGCTATAGGCGCCCGCCACGCCCGCGAAGGCACGGATGCGATCGTCCTGCGCGACGGCCTTGGCCATGTAGCCGCCGCCGGCGCAAAGCCCGACGCCCATGACCGGCAACCCCCGGGTCGCCTGATGCGCAAGCAGCGCGGTTACGGCGCTGCGAACATCCTCGACCTTGGCCTGCGGACTTTCGAGCTGCCGCGGATTGCCGCCGCTCTCGCCGAAATAGCGGTGATCGAATGCGAGCGCCGCATATCCCCGCTCCGCCAGCGCGCGGGCATAGAGGCCGGCCGCCTGCTCCTTGACCGCCGTCCAGGCGCCGCAGAGCACGACCGCCGCCTTGGGTTGCCCGGCCGGAAGGTGGAGCGCGCCGATGACCGGATCGCCGCCGCTGCGGAAGCGGAACGGAACGCTCCCGCCCGTCTGGCTTGCACGCGCTGTTCCGCCCTGCATCATCATGAGGCCGCCGACCGTCGCCAGTTGCAGGAAGGTGCGGCGGCTGGACAAGGACATAATGCACTCCCGGGCGTTGCTTCCTTCTGACGTCGCGCCGCGGCATCGTATTGAACGTTCTTGCTGAGGGGGCACGGATGGACGGCGACCATTCCCGACTGCGCATACGACGCCCGAAGGCTCTGCCGGGCGTCGAACTGCTCCATGCCGCGCTGATCGCCCCCCCGTCCGTCCGGCATCTCCATGCCGATTTCCGGTTCGGCGTCTCGGCAGGTTGCCACTTCAAGGCGCGCTACCGTGACAAGGACCATGTGGCGGAGCCTGGTCGGATCCAGATCGCCCAGCCGGGCGAAGTCAGCGCGTGCAATTTCGCACCGGGCGATACGCTCCTTCTGCGCATCGTCAGCATTCCCGCCGGCCAGGTCGCACGGCTATGCGCCGACCTCTCAAGGGACGCGAGCGGGCTGCCGCATTTCGACGATCATATTGCCGGCAACAAGGCGATCGCCGATCGCTTCATCGCCAGCCACGCGGCGTTGATGCACACGGATTCGGCGCTTGAGAGCAGTGCCATCCTCTGCGACCTGCTGGAATTGCTGATCGGCCGCTTCGCTTCCCGGGCCGCCAAGCTCCCCGGCGCCGAGGCGCCCCGCGCGGTGCGGCGGGCGCGCGACTATATCGAGGCGCATCTGGACCGGAATCCATCCCTGGCCGAACTGGCCGAGCTGGCCGGGCTCAGCCCGTTTCACCTCAATCGCAGCTTCCGGTGCGCGTTCGGTCTGCCGCCCCATGCCTATCAGAACCATCGGCGGATCGAGCGCGCCAAGCTGTTGCTTGCTGCCGGCCATCCCGGCGACGAGGTCGCTCATGATCTCGGCTTCGCCGACCAGAGCCATTTCATCCGCCAGTTCAAGAAACAGCTCGGGCTTACGCCCCAGCTCTATCGCGAAAGCGTGCGGCGCTGATCCGGCTCAACTGCGAACATGACGGTCGAACCAGCGCACGATCTCTTCGCTGGCGCGGCTGATATAGGGCTCGAGATCGTAGAGCTGGGAATGGTTGGTCGTCTCGATCCAGACGATTCGCCTGGGATCGCCGGCCTCATCGAAGACAGCCTGCGCATATTTGCCGGGCGACAGCGGGTCGATCGTGCCGTGGATGATGAGGAGCGGCGTCGGCGCGATCAGCCCGGCGAATGGCACCGAGTCGAAGGAGAGCATGTTCTCCTGCGTCTCATAGGTCATTTCGTTGCGCCACCTGGGGCCTACCAGCCGTTGCCGGCTCTCATAGAAGTTGACGGCCTCCGGCATGATCGCGTGCGCCGAACCGGGCGCCGAGCCCTCGGAGGCGAAGGCGCGGAGAGCGAGCGGCCTGCCCGCGCGAAGGTCCGCGAGCCGCTCATCATTGCGCCGCCGGACCAAAGCAATCCAATCGGCGTGGGCGCGGCCTTCGCGTGCCATGCGCAGGTTGGTATAGTGGCCGGCGAGCGTCGCGACCGCGCGATAGCGCCGATCGAACGCTGCCGCCTGGATCGTGTGCCCGCCGCCCATGCAGATGCCGAGGATCGCGATCCGCTCCGGATCGACATCCTCGCGCGAGAGGAGATAGGTGGTGGCATTGCGGACGTCGCGGATGTTCTGAGGCGGGTCCATCTGCTGGCGAACCGGGCCCTCGCTTGCGCCGAAGCCCCGGCGATCGAAGCTCACGACCACATAGCCCGCGCGTGCCAGCCGTATCGCATAGACGGGCACGGTGATCTCCTTCACCGACGTCCCCGGCGCGTCGATCACGATGCCCGGCATCCGGCCCGCCGCACGCGCGGCGGCGGGCGGCAGGTAGACATGCGCAGCCAGCCGATGGCCGTCGCTGGGGAAATGGGCATCGAGCCGCTGCACGTCGCCCAGGTCATAGACGCCAGGGCTCGGCGGGGGGACCGTCGGATCGTAGCGCGACAATTGATGCGCCTCCGAGAAGTCGGGGGTTCCGGAAACGATGTCCTGCGCCGAGGCAGGCGCACCCGGCCGGCCTGCCGCCAGCGTGACGGCGCCGGTCGCGGCACCTGCAAGAAAGCCGCGGCGGCTGGACGGACGATCGAATGGCATGTCGGCACTCCCGCAAGTTCGTCCGGCGGTTATCGGCCGGCAGCCGTCTTCGTATTGGATGTTCTTGCGATGTTGCAGGAGCCTGTACGAGAAGCCGGCTAGGGGCTCACTTCCTTTCCATGGGGCAAACCGATGAAGGCGTGCAGCTAAATTGGCTCGGCAACCTCGACGAGTGTTTCGAGAAGCCAGCCAATCCCCGCATCGGCCAGTGCTGGGGCCGGGAGAAATGCGGTAAGGCGGAAATGGCCAAGAGCGAGGGGCGGTTCGTGAACCCGCAGGCCGAACCTGCCTGCATAGAGCGCTGCGAAATGGCGCGGAACGGCGCAGACCAGGTCGGTATCGGAGACGATTGCGCAGGCATACATGAAGTTCGGCGCCGTAAGCGCCACGCGTCGCGCTCGGCCCTCCTTTGCTAGAATCTCGTCGACGAAGCCCATGGCATCTCCGCTCGCCGACACGACCAGGTGCGAGGCCGAACAGTAGGTGTCGAGCGTCGGCTGGAGAGCAAACGGGTGGTCCGGACGCGTGACCAGGACAAAGTCCTCCGCGTAGAGCTTACGGGCCGCAAACCGGGCCGGCGCAGCGGCCAGGGGAACGACGGCAAGGTTTAGCGCTCCGCTCTCCAATTCGGCGAACACCCCTCGCCACGCGCGTTGCGGGTCTGGCTCGTTCGCCGAGGGAAGGAGATGTTTGACGGCAAGATCGATGCCTGGAGCAGCTACCCGCAGCGTGGACAGCAGCGGTTGAAGGAACACGGCCGAAACACCGTCGGGCGCCCCGATCGCAAATCTCCGTGTTGAAGTGGCCGGGTCGAACGGAGCCGTGTCGGCCACGATCTCACGGACCTTCCCCAGGATGGCGGCGACTGCAGGCGCCAGCATGACCGCCCGCTCGTTGGCGGCCACGCCCTTGGGCGTACGAATGAACAACGGGTCGTTCATCAGCCTTCGCAAACGACCCATCCCATGGCTCACCGCTGAAGGCGAGAGACTGAGGCGGTCCGCCGCGCGCGTCACGTGCCGCTCCTCGTAGACCGCTTCGAACAGGACCAGAAGGTTGAGATCCACACGTGAGAGGTCGATTTCATTCAGCATATCTGTGAAATCATATCACTGGCTTCATCAAGAGGCGACCAGCATGTTCGGTTCATCGACATGAAGGAAGCACCTGATGAAAATCCTCACGACACTCGTTCTCTGCTTGGCCGGTCTCATGCTCGCGATCGCCCCCTTCGCGGCATATGCGGCGTCCAGTCAGGACGCCGATCTCGCCGAACTCGTCGAGCGTGCAGCAACTGCGCATGAGCGGCTCATGCGCGGCGACATCGCCGGCTATCGCCAAGTCATGCAGGTGACTTCCGACTTCACGCTCATGGATCCCTTCGGCGGCAAGCCGACCGGCGCTCCGCCCAGCGACGATCATTGGGCGCGGATCGGGCAGCTCTTCCAGGGAGGGCGCGACGCCGTGTTCAACCTGATCGCCAGTTATATCACGAGCAATCTCGCGGTCCTGGTCGCCAACGAACATGCCCATGTCGCGTTCGGCGGCCTGCCTGCCCAGAACTGGTCGCTGCGCGTGACGCTCGTTTTCAGGAAGGAAGACAGCCGCTGGCTGCTCGCCCACAGGCACGCTGATCCGCTCGCGTCCGGCATAAGCCGGGAACAGGCCGCGGCCCTTGCCTCGGGGGATCGGCCATAACCCGGCACCGTCAGGCGCGGACCATCGGGCACGGGGGCTCGCCTGGAGCGCCGGCCGTATGGACTGACGTCCGTCCTACGCTCCAGCGGTCAGCCCATGTGCTCCCGGAAGAAGCCCGCGATCACGTGCGCGGTTTCGCGGACCTTCTCCGGACGATCAGAGAAATCGAAATGGGCGTCCTCCGTCCAGTGCAGCCGCTTGGGCCCGCGGAACGTCGCGAAAGCGATGTTGACCGGTGTCCCCCCACTGCCCCTGACGCCCGAATTATCGTCTCGATAATCAATCCTAGCCCAATGCAACCATGAAAGCCGCAGGGCGGTAGGTCTCCGACCTCGCGCAGACCCCGTTACGCTTCGTTACATTTCGTTTCGGGCGGTTCGCGAAGCCGACAAGTCTCCTCGGCAAAAGCGTTTTGTCCGGCGCGGTTTGCCGGCCTGCGTATGGAGATTTGCTCATGAAACGACCCTCGATTGCGATCCTCGCTTTGTGCGCCGTGCTTGGCGGCACGCTGCTTTCGACCCCAGCGATGGCTGAGCGCCGCCACGGCCATATCGCCAAGGTGCGCGGTCCGTTCGGCGGTAGCGCGATCAGCCGGCGCCATGTCCGGCGCGACGGCGGCGACGTCAGCGTCCGGCGCTCGGTCCAGACCGCCGGCGGCTATGGCTATCGGCGTCAGCGCCAAGTCGACCGCGAGCCCGGCCACAGCCAGATGGATCGTTCGTTCACCACAAACAGCGGACGCGGCTGGGACGACACGCGCCAACGCAGCTGGAGCGACGGCACCTATTCGGCCAGCGCAAGCCGACAATATCACAACGGCAAGAGCTCGAGCCGCAACGTGACCGCCACGAACAATGGCGACGGCACCGCAACCTACAATGCGACTCGCACCCGCATCGATGGCTCGACCCGCACACGCTCGGGCACTGTGCCCTACCGCGGCGACTAAAGTCCCCCAACCTGGCAGCCGCGACCCCGCCCTCTGTCACGGCTGCCGCCTTTTGCCTCGGAGGCTAACATGATTCGCACATTCGCTCTCGCAGCGCTCAGCCTTTCTCTGACGCTTCCCGCTTCCGCACAATTCGGTCGCGCTCGGGGAGGCGGCGACATCCTCGAGAAGGCCGACGCCGATCGTGACGGCTACATCACGCGCGAGGAATATGCCGTTGCGCGCGCCGCGCAGTTCGACCGCATGGACCGCAACAAGGATGGTAGTGTCACGCGCGCCGATTTCGGCCGTCTCGCGCGGTTCAAACCCGACGCGGTCGACCGGTTGATGTCGGTTCTCTCGACCGCGGATGCAGACCAGGACGGACGCATCACCCGTGCCGAACTCGAAGCCGCACCGATGCCGGTGTTCGAACGCGGCGACGGCGATGGGGATGGCCGACTCTCGCGTGAAGAAGTCGAAGCGATCAAGGCACAGCGCGAGGCGCGCCGCTGAGCAGTCCGCACGCGATCCGCGAGGGACCGCGGCCATGCCGACAGCGGCGAACGGCAACGAAGTGTAACAACGGCCTGATCGGTCTTGAGCAGAACGCGAAGTGCGGCCACACGACCCCATGCGCGATGGCAGCCCAGCGCCCGTTCGAAACTTCATCGCCGTTGTCGAGGACGACACCGAAATCAGCGAGCTCGTCGGTGAGCTCCTCGTTCGCGAGGGTTTCGAAGTGGCACTCTGCAACGATGCTGTGGAGCTTGATCGCGTCGTGGCACGACGGCGGGTCGATCTCGTGCTGCTCGACCTGATGCTGCCGGGAGAAGACGGTCTGTCGATCTGCCGCCGCCTCCAGGCTGGGCCCGTGCCGGTCCCCGTGATCATGGTCACGGCCAAGGGCGACGACATCGATCGTATCCTGGGACTGGAATTCGGCGCGGACGATTATCTCCCCAAGCCCTTCAATCCGCGCGAGCTCGTGGCGCGCGTCCGCGCGGTTCTTCGGCGAACACGCGACGCCCATCGCCCCCGATCGGTATCGGGACGCCGGTACGGCTTCGCCGGATGGGTGCTCGACGCCGGATCCCGCGCGCTCGTCGACCCGCAAGGTCAGGCCGTCGAGCTGACCGGGGGCGAGTTCGATCTGCTCGTCGCGCTACTCGACCATCCTCAGCGTGTGCTGACGCGCGATCAACTACTGGATTGGACGCGAGGGCGGGACGCGGCGCCTTATGACCGGACGATCGACGTCCAGCTGAGCCGGCTGCGCCGCAAGCTCGAGGACGATCCGAAAGCCCCGACCATCATCAGGACGGTCCGCGGCGGCGGCTATCTCTTCGCGCCACGTGTCCAAGTGAACGGCTGATTCCATGCGACGCTTTGCAAACAGCTTGTTGTTCCGAGTCGCGGCCCTGTTCTTCCTCGGCCTCGTCGCATTGCAGATCGCCATTCTCGCGACCGTGCTGTGGCCCGACGGGCGCCCCATGGTCCTTCGCCTCATCGACCCGCAAGACGTGCGCGAGATTGCCGAGGCGGTCGAGCACGCTGCTCCCCCAGAGCGGCCGCTTATCGTTGCTGCCGCAAGCAACGGCTCGATCACCGCCGAACTGCTGGACGGCTTTCCCGATGACGCGACTGACAACAACCTGCGATCCGCGCCGCGTCTGGAAACAAGGTTTCGTCGCTACGCCGCGGCATTGGGTGACCGGCCGCTCCGCCTGCAGGTGCGCGAAGGCGGTTTCCTTGTTTCGATCCTGCGCGCCGAAGCGGGCCGTGGACCGGTGCGGTTGCTCGTCGGCCTCAAGGATGGTCATGTCCTGGCGGTTGAGCGAGCCCCGTTGGTCCTCCAGGTTCTCGCCTCGCGCTATTTCGCTGTCGCGCTCGTCGCCGCGGCGATCATCATGGCGCTCTTGGCCACCTTGCTTTGGCAAGTCGTGCGGCCGGTGCGCCGGTTGGTCAGCGCGACCGAAGCCTTCAGGGACGATGTCGACGCACCTGACGCCGAGCTTGGCGGCGCAATCGAGGTTCAAGCGCTCGCGGCCGCGTTCAATTCGATGAAGCGGCGGATCGGCGGTCTCGTTGGCGAGCGCACGCAGATGCTTGCCGCGATCGCGCACGACCTGCGCACCTATCTGACGCGGCTGCGGCTCCGCGCCGATCATATTCCCGACCCTGGCCAGCGCGAGCGTGCGGTCCGCGACGTCGAGGAGATGGGCCAGCTGCTCGACGACATCCTGATGTTCGCGCGCGCCGAGGTGAAGCAGGGAGCCGGCGCCGACATCATCGATGCCAGGGCGGCTGCCGCCGACTATGTACGGATGCGCCAGGAGGCTGGCGACGATGTCGGTTTTGCCGTGGGGGATGAGCCGCTCCTTTGCCGTTGCGCACCGCTCGCCTTTCGGCGGATTCTCGCCAATCTGGTCGACAATGCCATCCGCTACGGCACTCGAGCGCGGATCGTTCTCCGTCAGGACGGTAAGGAGGTGGTGCTCACGGTGACCGATGATGGGCCGGGCGTGCCTCCCGCGCTCATCGCACAGCTGACCGCGCCGTTTGAGCGCATCGAGCCATCCCGCGGCCGCCATAGCGGTGGCGTTGGCCTCGGCCTGTCGATTGTGAAGGCCTTGGCGGCAACCCATGGGGGCGCAATCGACATCGAGAACCGCGCCACGGGCGGCCTCCGTGTGCTGGTTCGGTTGCCCGGCATTTGAATTGGATGGCCGGGAGTTAGCGGAATGCCGCCGGCCTGAATGCGTGAAGTGTGCCACGGATCGTCGGAACGTACACCGTACCGTCCTGGTCGATCGTGGTTCCGACCGTGAAATAAGGCTTCCCGGGGATCGGCTCGCGATCGAGTTCGGCGCCGGTTCGAGTGTCGACCACAATGAGATCGGCGGTGCCGCTGCCAGTTTTGATGGTAGGATAGGCAAGGAACCCCGCCGCCTGCGTGGCGACCCCGAAATTCTGGAGGTCGGGTTTGCGCCAAATGATCTCGCCGCGATCCCCTCGATCGCGAATGGCCATGAGGCCTGCCGCTCGTCCGCCGGCGGGCAGGATCAGGCCCTCGGGGGATAACGAAACACTTCCTCCGGCCTGATATCCAATCGGCACCGACCACAGGATGTTGCCGGTCGCGGCGTCCAGCGCGTGCAGGCTTCCCTCATTGTCGGTAAGATACAGACGCTTCCCGTCGGCAGAGAGGTCAGGGCTCGAGGCGCTGCCGCCGGGAAGCCCTTCATTCATCCACTCGTCGATCAGGCGGGGACGCGGACCGTGCGCGATTCGCATTGCGCGAACCCCCGAACGGTCGGCTCCCGGTGCCCAGAAGGTAAAATAGAAGCGGCCGGATCGGGCATCCATCGCAGGTGTGTTCGCGCTGGGGCATTGGGCGAGCCCCCGCATGCAGGCGACCATGCCATCCGCGGGATCAAACGAGGGCGCTTTTACCAGCGCGTGCGGTTCGACGATCGGTTGGCCCGTCAATCGGTCGAGCACATAAATGACGCCGACATGAGTAATGAACAGCAGGTCTCCTCTGGGCGTGAACTGTGCCGAAAGCGGCACGCCGATGATTGCCTTTTGCCATCTCACGCGGCCATTGCGGTCGAAGGCGCGCATCTTCGTGCCGTCACCAAGGTAAAGATTGCCGGAGCTATCGATCAATGGCGAGGAGGCGACTGCCAGCCTGTCGACCACGTCGCTACACCAGATCGACCTGCCCGTTGCACGATCGAGCGCGTGCAGGCGGCAGCCCGCACCACTGGTCGTGATGAACAGGCGACCGGTGCCGTCGCTCGTAGGCCCCAGGTTGATCATCCCATCGAAGGTTCGCGACCAAGCCGGCGTCAGGTCGGCCGCGCCCTGCCCCGAGTGGTAGTCGCTGTTGCCTGCGTCGGCGTGCACGGCTGGCCATCCGGCACCATAAGCGCCGGCTCCGCCCTTGTGACTCACTGGGTACGCAGAATTGGCGCAGGCGGTAAGGGACAGGATCGCTGCGACGGCGGAGATACGAACGGTCTTCGGATCGAGTGCCATAGGGCGCGGGTAGCGGACCTGGTCGCCTGTTCTATGAATCTTGCGTAACGGATGGTAACAAGGCGCCGCACAAAATTGCGTCGCTAGGACCGGCAAACCGGCACTTTCACGCATTCTCGCCAGTGAGACGCTGCCTGCACAACTACTTGCTGGACGTCTCTGGACATTTCCAGAGAGAACAATGGTGCCAGAAGAGGAAACCGAATGGGCGCCTAACTAGCTGACTTCGAAGCGCGATTTCCATCGCCTTCTCGCCGAGAGACACAGTAGCAGACACAAGTCGCGGCGCAAGCCGTGGGCTTCCAAGCGCGACAGCGAAAAAGCTTCGGATATTCTAGCGAGGACCATATTCCGATCGTCCAGGTCTTGGTCATGAGCTCGAAATGAGGGCGCCATACTCGGGGATGAGCGTCTCAGGCGAGAGAGACTCGGGAAACTCAGTTTGATCCGGCCGCATGTCCAAGCGAGGGATCATCAATCCCGGATATCCAAGCAGCGATCGAACGACGGCTCGGAGCGCATAACTGGGGCGCTAGCGGCCAAACAGCATTCAGCAGAGGGCCCTGCCGGAGCAGACGCCCAAGATAAGGCGTCTCGTTTACACTGAGAGCGTCTGCAGCTGGGCCGGTTGCTGCCTGTCCGCTTCTGGTGCCGATCCGACCAGAGCAGACATTGCTATCGATCTGCTGATGAATGGCGGGCTCTCGGCCGAAAGCGGACGCGGCTTACAGGAGTCGCAAAAGAGCGAACTTGCAAAGCACTCTTTCACAAGGGAGCAGCAAACGCCTTGGATCGATGTCCATCTATCAGAATTTATAGAGTATCGTTGCTATTTTAGTAATATCGTGTTTTTGGTGCCACATTGAAAGTGGCGAGGGCGAAATGTTCAGGAGCAACCACCGCAGGATTGCCGCTATCGCGCTGGCTGCGATCATGGCGGTCCTTTGCCGGCCTCTCTCTGCCAACGAATTGGAGACCGGCTTCGCCTCGCCTCCGCGAGATGCCCGGCCGCTCGGCTGGTGGCACTGGATCAACGGTAATGTCACCATCGAAGGCATCGATGCCGATCTCAAGGCCGCAAAAACGGCGGGAATGGGTGGCGTTCAGATGTTCGACGTCGAAATCTATGCGCCCCCAGGCCCTTTACGCTACGGCTCTGACGCGTGGTTCGCGCATGTCCGCCACGCGATCCGGCGGGCGAATGCGCTCGGACTCGAATTCCATGTGATGAACACCCCCGGCTGGTCCGCGAGCGGTGGGCCGTGGGTTACACCGCAGCTCTCGATGAAGCGGCTAGTGTGGAGCGAGACCAATATCGCCGGTGGCGCAGTGTCGGCATCGCTTCCGCGTCCAGACCTTACCCTCGCCTATCCTGAGCGTGCGGTATCAACGCGGCCCTTCTACGCGGATGTGGCCGTCATTGCGGTGCCCGCCACCACGCGGCGTGTGGGGGATATCGAAAAGAAGATCGGTTGGGGCCGCAAACCCGTCACCCGGGACACGCGGACGCTGCCTGGGATTCCCGCGGATCGCGTCACCATCCTCTCGGACAAGATGGATGCTTCGGGCCGGATCAAGACAAGGCTGCCGCGCGGCAACTGGACGATCCTGCGCTTCGGCTACACGACAACGGGCAAGACCAATCATCCTGCGCAGCCCGAGGGTCACGGCCTGGAGATCGACAAGCTCGACGCGGGCGCGGTGGCCTTTCAGTTTGACCGGTCGATGGGCCGGATCATCCGCGAAGCGGGGCCACTCGCCGGGACCACGTTCAACGCGATCCTGTTCGATAGTTTCGAGGGCGGATACCAGAACTGGACCGCCGCGATGCCGGCTGAATTCGAGCGGCTCAAGGGATATTCGCTGCTGCCCTGGCTGCCTGTGCTCACTGGGCGTGTCGTCGAATCCTCAGCCGCGAGCGAGGCGGTGCTGTGGGACTTCCGCCAGGTGATCGAGGAGCTGATCGCCGAGAATTATTTCGGTACGATGCACCGCCTCGCCGTACGTCATGGGATGAAGATCTATTCCGAATCCCAGGGGGGGCCCGTCACGCCGATGTCCGCCAACCGGCATGTCGACGTGCCGATGAACGAGTTCTGGATGCCCGATGCCGCACCGCGGGCCGCCAGCATCCGGATGACGACCTCTGCGGCTACCTTCCTCGGCCGAAAAATGGTGGCCGCTGAGGCGTTCACCGCCACGCCGGAGAATGGCCGCTTTCAGAACACCCCCGCCACCCTCAAGCGTGCGGGCGATCATGCCTTTGCGCTTGGGCTGAACCGGTTCGCCTTTCACAGCTTTACCCACCAGCCAGTGACGGCGGCCGCGCCAGGCTTCGGCCTTGGCCGCTATGGCACCCATTTCGGGCGGCTCAACACCTGGTGGCCCCATGCCAACGCCTGGATCGAATATCTGTCGCGCAGCCAGTTCCTGCTTCAACAGGGGACCCGCGTCGCCGATGTCTGCTTCTTGGTTGACGAGGATCTTGGGTACGCGCTCCCCAAGTCGATCGTGGGTTCGCTGCCGGGCCATGATTTCGAAGTGGCTTATCCGGCGGATGTGCGCGCCATGGCGGTCGAGCGCGGCGTGCTCAAGCATCCTCACGGTGCCGCATTCCGCCTGCTCGTCACGCCTGAGCCGCAGACCTCCCAAGGCTGGGTCGCGGAGATCGCGACACTCGGCAAGCTGGTGTCGCTGGTGCGCGCGGGCGCAACGCTCGCCGGCCCTGCGCCGGTCGCGCCCGCCGGACTCAACGATCTGAAGCGCAGGGACGAGTTCGACCGGCTCGTCAACGAGCTGTGGCGCGGGCTGCCCGCGCGCGGCTTCAAGCGGGTGGGTGCGGGGAAGGTCTATGCGGGCCTCACCCCAGCGGAGATCCTACGCGCCGAACGGGTTGCGCCCGACCTGCAGTGGGACGCGCCGATGGCGAAGCTTCGCTATCTCCATCGCCGCACCGACGGCGCCGACATCTACTATGTGTTCAACTATTCGGACCAGCCGCGGCAGGCGCGGATCGTCCTGCGCACCGCTGACCGTGTGCCCGAGATCTGGGACGCCATGCGCGGCACGCGGGTTGATGCGCCGATCTTCGAGCGGACAGCGACCGGCATGTCCGTGCCAGTCCAGTTCGAACCATGGGGTTCGAAGTTCCTGATTTTTCGCAGACCCCTTGGCACACAATGGGTCAGCGATGCGAGCGCGGCCAGTCTCAACATGCTGGACAAACCCGGTACGCTGCTGACGCAGGCGCGCTCGGCCCGGCTGAAGCTGTCGGATGGATCGGTCCGCAAAATTAGCCTGCCCGCTCTTCCCGCGCCGATAATGATCGAGCGGGCTTGGCGAGTCGAATTTCCGGCACTCGGTGCGGGCGGAACATCGCGGCCTCTCGATCGCCTTGCCTCGTGGACGGAAAGCGCCGATCCGGCCATCCGCTATCATTCGGGAACGGGAATCTACCGCACCCGGGTCGAAATCCCTGTAATGCACGGCGGAATGGTCGCGATGCTCGACCTCGGCCGCGTGGCGGACATCGCCCGGGTCCGCGTGAACGGGCGCGATGCCGGAATCGCGTGGAGTCCGCCCTTCCGCTTGGACGTTACCCCGTATCTGCGGGCAGGGTCCAACACGCTCGAAGTCCAAATTGCGAACCGCTGGGTCAATCGCCTGATCGGTGACGAGGCAATTCCCGTGAACGTGCAGTATCAGAAGAATGGTAGCCGCTTCACCAATGGGCGGATCGCCAACCTTCCCGCCTGGCTCTATCGCCCCAATGGCCGTCGCGAATGGCCGCGGCACAGCTTCAGCACCTGGAAACACTATGCAGCGGATTCGCCACTGCTGCCTGCGGGGCTGCTGGGGCCTGTGAAAATCGAATGGTGGCAGCCGATTCCCGCTGTCCAGGATTAAATTGCTTTTATAGTCACAATATGAGTATCCTCCGATAGCGACTGGCTACTCAAGCCGGCGCGAACTGGAGGAGAGGAATATGACCAAGCGTGCCAAACTGCTCGTGGCCGGCGGGGTGTGCCTGACCGGCGCCGCGCTCGCATCCTCTGTATCTATGATAGCGTCAAATAATGCTGCCGGCTCGGGCAGAATCGAAATCACACCTTCGCCACCAGAAGCGACGGCACTTAGTTCGGCGCCGATAAACTCGGCGGTGTCGATGTCCACAACCAGCCTCGCAGCGCCGACGCTTCAAATTCCCAGCGGGTCGCCAATTGAGACTTTCCACGACTCCGCAGTCGACAAATGCGGAACGACGGAGATTCGCCAGGACGGGCCGGTGCGCGTTTTCGAGGATCAGTTCAACGTCATCCACATGACGGTCTCGAACGCGCAGGCGATGGCGTATCAATGGACCGGATCAGTGACTGGCTTCACCAACAATCCCAAGACGGCCGCGCTCGACTGCACACCGGTGATGCTCGGCTATGTCAACAACAGCGATGTCAGCAAGTTCGACGAGAAGACATGGATCCAGGGGTTCCACTTCGACGGGACGACTGCCTGGGCCTATGGGCACCAGGATCATTGGGGCGGCCCGCCGCGTTCCACCAATCCCAATTGCCACGCATCGGGCGTCGACGACGACAAGAATGGCTGCTGGTACGCCTCGATCGCGACCTGGAAGGCGAACCCGGTGTCGAGCGCGGACCGGCATCTGAACTTTACCCGCAACGGCGCGGCGCCGAACCACACCGCCATCTATCCCAATGTCCAGTATCCGGGCGATCTGCAAACGCCGAAATCCGGCTGGATCGGCTATGGCGCACCCTCCAACATCTTCCGCGGCCGGAACCAGGACGGCACCACCGATGGCTATTGGTATATGTTCGCCTATACGAATTCCGGATTCGCGAGCCAGCCCAAGGGCGTGTGCCTGTTCCGCAGCAACAATCCGGCCGATCAGACGAGCTGGCGGGCATGGAACGGCAACACCACCACGCCGGGGTTCACCCAAGTGATGGGCAATCCCTACACCACCACCAACTCGCCCTGCGCGGTGGTGCAGCCGGCGCTGTTCAACACCTATGTCCGTAGCGTCGTGTGGCACAAGCCGTCGCGCCACTACATCGCGATCTACCGCGTCGGCGCCACCGGGGTCTATTGGGCGACCTCGCCCGACATGCTCAACTGGACCCAGGGTGGGGAGTTGCTGGCTTCGGACAGCGACGCCGCGAGCTATCCGGTGCTGATCGATTTCGACGGCGGCGATTATGGCGACAGCAATTTCGACCGCGCCTATGACAATGGCAAGCTCTACCTCTTCTACCGCAAGAAGGTTTCTGGCGCCGTCCGCATCACGCGGCGGCTGGTCGATGTGACCAATTATCCGGCTGATCCGCCCAGTTCGAGCAATCCGGGCTGATCAGTCAAACATCTGGACGCCCGCGCCGTTAGTGGCGCGGGCGTTTGGGATAGAGCAGGTCCAACGGCACGGCATCCGCCATCGCTCGATACCCGACCGGAGATGGGTGCAAATGGTCGCCGCTGTCATAAGCTGGACGCAAGGCCAGCGGATCGGAGGGATCGGCGCCGATCCGGTCGAAGTCGATCACCGTGTCGTAAAGCGAGCTCGTGCGGATGAAGCGGTTGAGCGCGGCGCGTACCCCCTCGCGCTCGGCAGTGAACCCTTGGCGGCGCGTGGGCAGCAGTGTCGCACCGATCACGCGCAGCCCGCGCAATTTGGCGCGGAGCGCGAGCTGGGCATGTGCCTGAATCAAAGCCTCGGCGCGGATCGGGGTGCCGTAGATGTCGTTGATCCCCTCGAACAACACGAGCGTGTGCACGCCGGGATGCGCCGCGATATCGCGATCGAAGCGCGCAAGCGCGTTCTCGCCCGCGCCTGGGCGCTGCGCAGCGATCCGGTTGCCTGAGATGCCGAGATTGGCCAAGCCCAGTGGCAAGGCGCCGGATCTCGCCGCCACACGCCTCGCGAGGAAATCCACCCAGCCCTGATAGCCGCCACGTGGTTCGGCGCCGCTATCGGTGATTGAATCGCCCAGAAAGGCGACGGTTCCCGCGTTGGTCCCCTCCCCGACCAGAGCGTCGAGGAAGAACCAGTGCGGCACACGCGTGGGGAACGCTCCGGCATCCTCAGTGGCGCCGAAGTCTCCCGACGCGGACAGCCAGGACCAGTCCTTCGGGCGCAAATGGCCGGTGACCGCCGACGGCGTTCCGCGCACCGCGATACTGGCCAGGAGATCGGCGCCGGCGGCAATCCGAAACGCGACCAGATCGCTGACCACACTCGCTCCCGCCGGAATCGAGATCGAACGTCGTCCCCCGAACGCGAGCACGCGATTCGTGCCCCGCCGCACCGTCGCGCCCGAGTCCCTATGCCCGAGATATGACGAGACAATCTCGAGCGGTTCGCTGCCGAAGGCGTTGCTGATCCTGATGCGCGCGGTTGGCGCACTCGCGGTGGCGCGCAAGGCGAGGCGTATCGTCTGGTCGGCGATCGCATAATCAAGCCGGTCGACCGCTGCCGCCCACAGCGTGAAGGGAGACGGTCTGGCTGAGGAGGGCGCGCGCGCGACGGCCGCGACGGGAACGGCCGCCGTGATCGCGAGCAACGATCGCCGGCCGATCATTGCGGCGGCTGACCGACCGCCTGCCAGGCTGCGACAATCGCCCGGGCGCGCTCGCCGGTTTCGGGTACCGACTGGCCTGGGCGGTAGAGCGCGGTGCCGATGCCGAAGCCGCTCGCCCCTGCCTCGACAAAGGCCCGATAATCTTCCTCCGAGATGCCGCCGACAGCATAGACGGGCATGCCTCGGGGCAGCACGGCGCGCCATGCAGCCAGCGTCGCCGCGCCGAGCGGGCCCGCAGGAAACAGCTTGAGCGCGGCTGCGCCGCCGTCGATCGCGGCAAAGGCTTCGCTGGCGGTGGCGACCCCCGGCATCACCGCGAGACCCAACGCCGCGCCGTGTGCGATCACATTGGGGTTCGTGTTGGGCGCGAGGATCAGCATAGCGCCCGCACCCGCGGCGCGCTCGACCGAGGCTATGTCCACTACCGTCCCGGCGCCGATCACCGCGCGATCGCCGAATGCGTCGGCGAGCGCGGTGATGCTTGCAAAGGATTCCGGCGAATTCAGCGGCACCTCGATCATCGTGAAGCCGGCGTCGAGCAGCACGGCCCCGACTTCGATCACCGCATCCGGCGTGATTCCCCGCAGGATCGGGATCAACGGCAGTCGCCTGCTTGCCTGGTCGAACGATACTGTCATCGCATCACCGCCGGGTGATTCCCGCCCCGCCATCGATCCCAACTACGGTGCCGGTGATCCAGGCCGCGGCGTCGGACGAAAGGAAGAGGATGAGATCGGCCACCTCGTCGGCAGTGCCCAGCCGGCCGAGCGGGTGCCGGCGCACATTCGCCGCGCGCGCCGCGGCCGGATCGGGCGCGCGGTCGAACGAGGCGCGCAACATCGTGGTATCAACCGACGCCGGCGCCACACCGTTCGCTCGAATGCCGCTTTCAGCGACTTCAAGCGCGAAGGTCTTGAGAAAGGTTTCGAGCGCCCCCTTGGAAGCGGCATAGGCGGCGAGCCCAGGGGCTCCCATCCGCGCGTTGATCGACGAGACGAACGTGAACACCCCTCTCCCCGCCCTCTGCATATCCGGCGCGAACGCCTGCACCAGGCGAAGCGCGCCGCCGACATTGACATCATAGACGCGCAGGAACGCCCCGGATGACGATTGCAGCGTTCCAGCAAACTCGGTCGCCGCCGCGGCATGGACGGCGATCGTCGGCGCACCGAACTTGCTGCGCACCGCGTCCGCCGCTGCCGTCACAGCGGCGTCGTCCGCGAGATCACATGCCAACCCGACATCGCCGATCGTCGGCGCGATGAGATCAAGCGCGACGACCCGCGCACCGGCAGCGGCAAACCGCTCGCATACCGCCGCGCCAATGCCACCGGCGGCGCCGGTCACCACCGCAATCTCACCCTCAAGCCGCATCGGCGTCCTCCCAACTGAGCGCGCCGCCCCATGCGACGCTGCTTATGGGCCGCGCATCCGCCGTGAACAGCGTCGCTTCGATCCGTGTTTGCCTGCGTTCGCCGGGTGCAAGCCTGACTGCCGTACCGCGCGCGACCGCATCGGCCACGGACGGCAAGTCGCAGCAGGGCTCGAGTGCCAGCATCGTCCGCGCGCCATACCAGGGATAGTCGTCGCCGCCACCCAACAGGCGCCAATAGCCAAGCAGCGGAAAGAGCGCCTCGTCCCAGCGTAACGCAACCCCGGCGCCGCGCCGCGGGTTGCGAACCGCGAGCCAGCCGCTCGCCAGGTCTTCGCATCGCACGAAGTCCTGCGCATTATCGCGGTCGCCCGGAACGACCGACAGGTCCTGATCCGCGAGCATCGGCCAAGCCGCACGCACGCCGGGCCGAAGCGTCGCCGCAGGAGGCAGCGTTTCTGCGGTGATGGCGATGCAGGCGGGAAGGTCTACCTTGCTGCCCGCCTCGATCAGCGGCATGCCGAAGGTCGGATGATGACCCCATAGCAGTTCGAACGGATGCGCCGCCTCGCTCGTGACCGCTTCGTCGATGACCAGCGTGGCGCCCACCTCATCAAGCGCGATGTGACGCTCGATCACCAGTGGCGTCCGCCGGAGCCGCGTCCAGGCGCGGATCGCCACGCCCGCCGGACCGTCGCGCTCAATGGCATAGTCCCAAGGCAGGAAGGTCGCTTCGCCATGCTGGCCGTAGCTGGCACCACGATGCTCGCACGGACCCGGGCCGTTGGGCAGCATGACATACCAGCCACCCGGGAACTGGTCGCGGAAGGCGCCAACCGGCAGCGACGACGACGCCATGGTTCCGAGCGGCGCCAACCCGGCGGGCGCTTGGTGCAGCGTTTCGGTATCGCTGGGCTTATGGGTCAGCTCGATAAGGTCGCAGCCCTTGTCGATCACGAAAACTGCGCGGAGCGTGGCATTCTCCAAGCTGACACAGCGGTGGCCGCGCCAGATGAACTCGCGTAGCCGCGCGCGGTGATTGCGGTGCGGACCGATCATTGATGCGCTTCCACTGGTTTGCCCGCCGTGAGCCATGCAATCAGCCAGCCGATCGGGTGGAGCGTCGCCATCACCAGGAAGACGGTGCCATAGTCGCGCGTCGCCGCGAAGGCGCCCACCAGCTGGGTCGAGATGATCCCGCCGATGCCGCTACCCGCTGCGATCAGGCCGAAGATCGTCGCCACGCGTGCCTGCGGAAAGCGATCCACCGCTAGCGTCGTGAGGTTGCCGAGGAACATCATGTGCGACAGCGCAACCAGCGCGGCGAGCGCATAGGTAATTGGCAACGAGGGCTGGAACGCGATCAGCGCACTGAGCGGCGCCAGGCAAGCGCCCATCGCCATCACTCGAAGGCGGGAGGCGATCGGCGCTGTGCCGCGTCGCACGAACCGGCCCGAGAGCAGCCCCCCGCCAACGCTGCCGATATCCGCCGCGAGGTACACGAGCCACGCGGTGGCAGCGATCGCGGCGAGCGAGAGCCCGCGCGCATCACCCAGATATTTGGGGAACCAGAACAGGTAGAAATACCACACCGGATCGGTGATCGTCCGGGCTAGGGCAAGGCCCCATACTGACTTGTCGGTAAGAATTGCGCCGAGGGACGGCTTCTCGGCCGCCACGCCGGTGGCTATCTCGCTCGGGCGACCGTGGCGCAGTGCGAGCCACGCGGCCATCCATGCGAACCCCAGCGCGCCCGTCGCCACGAACGCCGCGCGCCAGCCATAGCTGAGCGCCAGCCAGCCGATTAGCGGCGGCGCGATCGTCGCACCCACCATTGCCCCGGCGGTGTAGACGCCGACCGCGAACCCGCGTTCGTGCGGCGCATAATGTTCGGAAACCGCCTTGGGAGCGGCGACATAGTTGCCCGCTTCCCCAAGGCCGAGCGCAAAGCGGGCCGCGCCGAGCTGCCCGACGCTGTGGACTAGCCCGGTCACCATATTGGCGATCGACCACCAACCGACGAACAGCGCCAGCGCGAGCTTCGAGCCGAGCCGGTCGGTGATCCAGCCGACGACGAAATAGGCGAGCGTATACGCGATCAGGAAAAGCTGGACGACATGCGCGTAGCCGACATCGTCGATCCCCAGCTCGGCCTGGATCGTGGTCGCCAAGATCGAGAGCGTCTGGCGATCGACATAGTTGAGGACGGTCGAGAAGAAGAGCAGCGCGAGGATCGCCCAGCGCACATTCGCGCGCGGCATGACGCTCGCGGTCACGCCGGCACCCGTTGCGCATGCCCGGCGAGCGCGGCGAGGCCGGCCAGGCTGGAGGCGTGGGCGTCGGCCATCGCATGGGCGATCCCGAGCCGGTCGAGCACGGCCGCATAAAGCGGCGAGAGTGCCGGGGCACCGATCAGCGTGACATGATCCACCGCCTCGCCCGCCGCCGCCAGCGCGGTGACAGCATCGCGCACTTCGCAACCGATCAGCAGACCGGAAAGATAGGGCCGCGCGGCGTCGGGCAACAGTGCGCCGGTGACGAGCAGGCTGCGCGCCGAGAACACTGCATGCTCGAACGCGAGCCGCGCGTCAGACACTGCCGTCTCGACACCTCGAACGAAGGCGGGATCGCCCGCCGCGATCACACTGCCCGGCGCGGCTTGCGCCATGCCGCGCCCGACCAGGCTGTGCGCGACCAGGATCTCGAACATCTCGCCGGTCATGCTGGTGAAGAAGCGCGTGACTCGATCACCGACAACGCTGCACCACTTAGCGTGGGTGCCGGGGAGGCACAGCGTCCGGCGCTCCTGACCAGAAGCGCCCCCCAACCAACCGAAGACCTGCGCCTCCTCACCGCGCATCACGTCCGGCAAGCCGAAGATGTTGGTGCAGGAAATGCCGGGAACGATCGCGATCTGAACGCCGCGCGCCTCGAACCGGGTCATCACGGCCATGAGATCGTCGAGGTTCGCGGGGCACGGCGCATAAGGGCAATCGATCCAGCCGACATTCGAACCCACCATCCCCGCGAGCACAACCGGCAGCGGGCCTTCGCGCTCGAGCCACGGGCCAGCAACGTCAAAAAAGACAGCTTCGGGATCGTCACAGAATTTGATGCCCGGACCGTTCGCCGTCTCGAGCACGCGCGCGGGCACGCCGTCCTCACACAGGTGTAGACGCATGAAACTGGAGCCCCAGTCGCCCGTGATAAAACGCCCACTCGCCACGCAACCTCCCCCGCACACATACCGATACCTGAGCCAGAACTTCCGCCTAAATGTTGCGTATTTAGCGACAAGTCAATCCGGACCTGTCATAGTCAATTGCGCTTGGCAGGCGCATGGATCATGTCGTGTCGAACGAGCGACCATCAGAGGAATGCCTGCAGTGCGGCCCAAGCCCAACGCCCAACCGAACCAGAGCCTGATCGACGGCATCGCGACGCTTCAGGCACTTGCCGTCTCACCGGAGCCGGTCGGCAATCGCGAACTCGCGCGCAAGCTGGGCTTCAACCCAACGCGGGTCAACCGGCTGCTCAAGACGCTGGCCTATCTCGGCATCGCGCGGCAGACCGCGAACCGCAAATACACCGCCGGTCCCGGCATGCATGTCCTCGCCGCGCAGAGCCTGTTCGCGTCACGCTTCGTACAGAACGCGATGCCGGCGCTCGAGGAACTGCGCCGCTTCGGGCTGACCATCGCGATGGGCGTGCTGTGGAACCATGATGTGAGCTATCTCTTCCACGCCCCGCCAGGGATGGAGACCGCTCAGGCACTCGGCCGCATTGGCCTGCTCCCCGCGAGCGAGAACGGGATCGGTGTGGCGCTGCTCGCCGAGTTCGACGATGCGCACGTGATCGAGCTCTATGAAGGCGAGGATGTCCCAGGCTATTCGGGCGGTGTGAACGACCTGCTGAACGTCCTGCGCGAAACGCGCACACAGGGCTACGCGCGCGTCCGCGTGGGAGAGAACCAGGACCGGCATACCATCGCGATCGGCGTCTCCAACCCCGCCTTCGCCGCGATCGGCATGTCGGGCTGGATACCCGAGGAAGCGACCTCCGAGATCGTCGCCGCGCTGCGAGCCGCAGCCGCCAAGATCGCCGAATGATCAGGGCGACTGTTACGACTACTGAAACATTTTGATTGCTAAATTAGCAATGTTGTGGTTGGACACCCCAGCGCTTCTACGGTGCGCGTGACGAGGGGATGAACATGTCGACGATCAACGGCGCCTTTCCGGTCCTTCCGACCATCTTCACCGACCAGGGGGCGATCGACGAAGCCGGCATCTGCGCCGTTACCGAGTGGGCGGTCGGCTGCGGAGTCGATGGCGTCGTCTACCCGGGCCTGGCCAGCGAATACGACCATTTGACGCTCGATGAGCGTCTCCATCTGATTGCGCTCATTGGCGAGCGCGTCGCGGGTCGCGCCGCCTTCGTGTGCGGCGGCGGCGGCAAGAGCGATGAGGAGAGCGAGGCGATAATCGTCGCTGCCGCGCGCGCCGGGGCCAGTGCGGCGATGGTGGTGACGCCCGGCCGCTATGCCGACGACATGGACGGCCTTGCCGGCTTCTATCGCCGCCTTTCCGCCGCTGCCGACGTACCGATCATGCTTCAGAACGCGCCCATGCCGATGGGCCTCGGCCTCTCCCCCCCCGCGGTGCTCGACATCGTCCGCGCGGCGCGGGGCATCCGCTATGTGAAGGAGGAGACCGTCCCGTGCGGCCAGCGCATCACCGCGCTGCGCGAACAGGGCGATGGCCTGCTCGACGGCATGTTCGGCGGGGCCGGCGGCCGCTACATCACCGACGAACTCGCGCGGGGCGCAATCGGCACCATGCCCGCAGTCGAGATCGCTGATCTCCATGTCCAGCTTGTCACGGCGCACCGGGCTAGCGACTGGGCGCGTGTGCGCTGGCTGTTCGAGCGCACGCTGCCGCTGCTCAACATGCAGGCGATCTACCGCTGGCGGTTGACCAAGGAAGTGCTCCGCCGCCGCGGGCTGATCGCGAGCGCGTTCGTCCGTGCGCCGGGGCCGGCGCTCGACAAGCACGATTTGCGCGAGCTCGACGAGCTGCTCGAAAGCCTCGCGGACCTGTTGACGCCCGTCGAGGCGATCGCCCAACGTCGCGCCGGCTGACCGAGGAAGACACAGATGGACGACCGGATCGAACGCATCGAAGCCTTCGTCGTCACGATTCCGCGCGATACGCCCTATCTCGGGCCGCTCGGCGCGGGCGAGCAAGTTAACGCGCGTGGCTATTTCGTGCGCAAGTCCAACCGCACGATCTATCCCACGCAGGACCGTTCGGTCGTTGTCCGCGTCACCACGCGCGACGGCGTGGTGGGCTGGGGCGAGACCTATGGCCTTACTGCGCCGCAGGTGATCGGTACCCTCATGGACGACCTGATCGCGCCGATCGTCACCGGCCGCGACCCGTTCGACGTCGCGGTGCTGTGGGAGGACCTTTACGACATCCTGCGCGTGCGTGGTTATGGCGGGGGCTTCTATCTCGACGCGGTGGCCGCGATGGATATCGCGCTGTGGGACATTTGCGGCCAGATCACGGGCCTTCCGATCCGCAAGCTGCTCGGCGGCGAGCGGCGCCAGGCGATCCCGGCCTATGTCTCCGGACTCCCGCGTGCGACGCTCGACGAGCGCGTGGCGCTGGCGAAGGACTTCGCCGACAAGGGTTTCACTGCGTTCAAGATCGCCGCGGCGGTGAGCTGGGACGGGCTCGACCGCGAGCTCGGCGCGCTGCGTGAGGCGTTGGGCCCTGAGGTGCGGCTGATGGTCGATTTCCACTGGATGCACAGCCGCGGTGACGCCGCCCAGCTGATCCGTCGGCTCGAACGTCATGACCTCGCCTTCGCCGAAGCGCCGCTGAAGACTGAAGACGTGGCGGGGCTCGCCCATGTCGCGCGTTCGGTCACAACGCCGATCGCTGCGGGCGAGGAGTGGCGGACCGTCTATGATGCCGAGCCCCGGCTCACCGCCGGCGCGGTCGCGATTGTCCAGCCCGAGATGGGACATACCGGAATCACGCAGTTCATGCGCATCGCCCAGCTGGCAGGCGCGCACCACATCCCGACGATCCCGCATGCGACGATCGGCGCCGGCATCTTCCTCGCCGCCAGCCTCCAGGCCTCGGCGGCGATCCTCGACCTGCCGATGCACGAATATCAGCATTCGATCTTCGACCGGAACGCCACGCTGCTCGACGGCACGCTGGCGTGCGAGGCGGGAGCCTACAGCCTTCCTGGGGGCGCTGGACTGGGTGTGGCGCCGGGC
The DNA here is from genome assembly GCF_049532975.1 of Sphingomonas sp. MS122. Lineage (GTDB taxonomy): Bacteria > Pseudomonadota > Alphaproteobacteria > Sphingomonadales > Sphingomonadaceae > Sphingomonas. The sequence continues at coordinate 746,648 of NZ_CP186695.1, forward strand.
GAAGATTTCTGGCGCTACGCCGAAGCGATCTGAGGCGACGGACTTTGGGCTCGCCCTGGCACCCATCCTGATCCGCCCCCTCCGTCAGCCCACGCATTCCCGGACTGACACCTCACCTTCGGGAGGATAGTCTCCCTAGCCTCAATCGGTACCGATGCTGCCTAGCGCCCCAGCACGCCGCGGCTCGCCTCGCGGCTGCCGTCAGCGCCTTCGGCCGAAAGCTCGAAGTCGAAACCCTCGTTGCCCAGCCCTTCGACCGTAAACTCGAACGGATAGGCCGTGTCGGTCAGCTGCCGGCGCTCGCCGCCGGCATCGCGGTAGGACAGCGTGACGCTGCGCACCTTGCTGTCGTCGTCGCGGCAATAGACGAATGCCCGCCGGCCGAGACCGCCGAAGCCGAGCAACGCACCGCGCGCCTCGCATGCGGGCAGCGCGACATGATCGTTGGGGATCCGCCCGGCCTTGGTGAGCAGCTTTTTCTGAAAGGCGACCTTGGGCTGCGCATCCTCGATCTTCAGTGCGGTGATCCCGCCCGCGGGAACCACGACCTCGAAACCGCCTCCGTTCGATGCTGTCTCGCCCTCGGGTGAGAGCTTCACCACCCTGTCCCCTGCGGATACCCGCGCGGGATCGAGTGTGATGCGGCTGCGAACCGGCTGTTGCGACTGGTTGGCGAAGGCGAGGTAGAGCGTGTCGTCACGATAGCCCGCGACATAGTTGAGCTCGACCGAATCCGCACGGACCAGCCCCTTGGGCATCCACAGCTGCACGCCTTCGTCGCCATAGAAACGACCCGGGCGGTGCCCGTAGAAGCCGTTCTGCAGATAGGCATAGCCTTCGATATACTCGGCCGGGAAATCGATCTGCCCCCGCGAGCGGACATGCGCATCGCTCACCAGATAATCGAGCAGCATCGTCGCCATCGGCCAGATGTGGTTGTAGTGGAACGAGTTGACGCTCAGCTCCTCATGGCGATGCAGCGGATAGTCGGCGCGCTCGTAGATGTTCGTGCGCGCGGTATTGATGTGATAGCCGGGAAAGCTGCGGTAGCGCCCGATCGTCGCCGCCTTGGCCACTTGCTGCAGGAAGGCATCACCGGTCTCGGCGCCGATGCGCAGCATCCACGGCGCATAATTGGCCATGAAGATGCCGCGATGCCCGCTCGCCGTGCCCGAGGATTCGGGCGTAAGGCCGATCTCGGACAAGCGCCAGGCAGGCACCTGCTCCTCGGGCGCCGTCATCGGCTTGGACCCCTTGGACTTGAGGTACCAATAGACCGGCGCCTTGCCGCCAGGATTGACCATGACGTTCTCGTCGGGGATCCGCGGCGCCATCCAGGTGAACATGGTGTAGCGGCGCGCGGCGATGTGTGCGGCCTCGAGATAGCGCCGCTCCCTCGTTACCTCGTACAGCCGGTAGAGATTGATGAAGTCCGGCACGAAGCCGGTCCAGAAGAACTGCGCCGACCCGTCGAACGATTTGGAAAGCGTACCGACGCGCTCCTTAAGGTAGGCGTCGGCGCCGGCGGTCGCGGCATCGAGATAGCGCTTCTCGTCGGTGGCAAGATAGAGGCTGAGCGCGTTCTGCCACCGGTCCCCCTGCTCGGCCACATCGAGGTTGCGCACCCGCGTCTGGCCATAGGCTTCGCGCGCGAGATCGAGGAACAGCGGGTTGGCGCGACCGAAGATGTTATAGAGCGCGGTGAGCTCGGAGAGCGGCGCTGCTGGGCCCTTCAGTGCGCGCGAGGGATCCTGGATCTTCTGCTTGGGATCGAGGCTGAACAGGAATTTCTCGCGCGAGAGCTGATACTCGATCACCGGCGCCGCGCGCCCCTCGAACAGCTCCGGGCGGTCCGCAACCAGCGCCAGTTCGAGCGGATTGAGACTGCTAACATTCTTCACCGCGCCGGGCACGTCGGTCGAATAGGATGGCCCCTTCAGCTCGGCGATCCAATTGGCATATTCGGTGAGCGAATAATCGACGATATTGTCGAACGCGGTGTTGAGCGAGGCGATCGAATTGCGGCGATAGTCGCGGAAGCCGTAGACTGAACGTGCCAGCTTCTCATAGGTTTGGGTGATGTCGCTCGCGCGCTCGGCGATGGCGTAGAAGCTGAAGCTGGTCGTCTCGCCGGGCTTGAGCTGCGATCCCGCCCCGCCCAGCACTGGCGCGAAGATCGTCGGCTGGGCGCGCCCGTCCTCGCCGCGCACCGCGATGCCGAAGCGGCTGTTGTCGGCGAGCGGTAGTGGCTGGAAGGGGAACTCCTCCGCTGCGGCGAGCGCGCCATAGACTCGGTCGCCCTTGCGCACGAGCGCGGTCGGCAGGGTCGCCTGATAGGCAAGCGTCAGATAGCTGTTCGCCGGCATCCGGCGCTCCTGCCAGATCAGCGACTGCCATATTTCGTCGGCCGCGGCCGCGTCATGCGCCGGCGCGCCGACATACCCCACTGAGAAATAGCCCGGCTTCTTCGCCTTCAGCCGGTAGCGGATCAGCGGATAGGGCTTGTCCGAGGTGACCAGCTCCGCCTCAAGCGTGAAGCGCGGATCTTCCGGGAAGGCCAACGTCCAGCCCTTCGTAGTCCGTGTGACACTGCTGGGCTTGAGGCGGGCTTGTTCTCCGCTGTTGAAATAGTTTGCTGTCCGCGCCTCCGCCGACGCGTTGAGGATGCGGTCGTCGAAACCGTCGCCCTGCGTGGCGGCGGCGCGCTTGACCTCGGTCAGATCGGCACGCGCCGGATCCTGCGCCAGCCAGGTGGCGACATTGTAAGGCGTCCGGGGAATCCCTGCCGGACGCAACGCCATCTTGGGATCGGTCTCGCGATAGAGCACGACGAATTCGAGCTCGAACTCACCTAGCGGCGGCGCTTCCTGGGCGGCATCCAGGCGGGGGCTCGCCTGGAGCGGTGTAAAGGCGTGAAACATCGACACCGCGGCCACGCCCGCCGCCAACAGACCCAGAGTACGCAGCATCACTTGCAATCCTCGGAAGAACGCCGCGGCGCCACGAAGCGCCGCGGTAGAGAGACTTTACTTGCCGAAACGCACGCGGACGCCGGCGGTGAAGGTCCGCCCGCTGAGCCGGTAGGTCTGCGTCGCTTCCTCGAACACGCTGTAGCGGCGGTTCGGCGTGTTGGTGAGGTTGGTCGCCTCGAGATAGAATTTCACATTCTCGTTGAGGTCGAAGTTCATCGACGCCGACAGGCTATCATAGGGGCGATAATAGCTCCCACTGCCGCCAGACGAGATGCTGGAGAGATACTTGCTCCGCCAGTTCCAGGCGAGGCGCACCCCGATCGGTCCCTTCTCGTAATAACCGACCAAGTTGACATTGTACTTCGATAGCCCCTGAAGCGGCAGGTCTTCGCCGGTGCGCACGTCGAGAATGCCGGTGCTGCTGTCGACATAGGTAAAGGTGGCATTGACTCCGAACCCGTCGAGCGGGTCCGGCAGGAAGCTCAGCGGCTGGCTCATCTGAGCTTCGAAACCCTTGATCTTGCCGCCCTGCCCATTGACCGTTCGCGTGACCGCGAACAGGCCGTCGGGATTGTTCGCCGGGTCCGGTGTGAAGCCAGGAATCTCCTCGAAGAAGACGCGCCGGTAGAGAAACGTCTCGACGTCCTTGTAGAACAGCGCGAGCGAATAGATCGCACCCTTGGTCGGATAGAATTCGAGCGAGGCGTCGAGTGAGTTGACGCGGAACGGCTCGAGCGCGGGATTGCCGACCGTGGCGACGCCCGAGGATTCCACAACCGAGAAGGACGGCGTCAGGTCGGTGGTGTCGGCGCGCGCCATGCTGCGCGCCGCGCCAAGGCGGAACAACATCCTCGGCGCGACCTCGAACCTCAGCGAGACGCTCGGCAGCCAGTCGTCATAGCGCACGAATTGGTTGTTGGGCCGTACCGTATCCAGGTCGTAACGGACGCCGGCCCAGCCGAATGCATCGACCTTGTTGCGCACATAACGAACGCCGACATTGCCCGAGAAGGGGATTCCGAACAGCGACGAACGGAAGTCCGCCTGGCCGTAGGCGGCGTAAGTGGTCTCGACGAGCCGGTAGGACGAAGTCGGATCGAATTCCTCGGGCGCACATGTCGGGACGATCGCCTCGCATACATAATCCGATGTGCCGAGCGGAACGCCGATCATGTAGGCGCGCGGGAAATTCCCCTCCACGCCATCGAGGAAATCGGGATATTCCGCGACGCGCCAGTTGCCCGGGAAGTTGGTCACCGGCGCCGACGTGCCCGAGAAGACCACCTGATTGCGATAGGTGCCCCTATCGGAATTCACCCGGTTGTAGCGCACGCCCAGCTTCACGTTGCGCACGAAGCCGTCCAGCTCCTGGACAAGGTCGAGCTTCCCCGACACTTCCTTCGACGCATAGTCGAAGAAATTGTCGAATGAGGTGTTGAACACGAAGTTCGCCGGGTTGGTAAGGTCGAGTCCGTTGGGAAAGGTCACCGCCGGCACCAGCGCATCGCGGAAGTCGAAGGCGACGACCTGCTGGGTGCGCGTCTTGGTGCTCAGATAGGACTGAGTATAGTCCTGCTGTGCCTTGGAATAGGCGAACTCGCCCGAGAGGGTCAGCCGGTCGGTCACATCCCAGCTTCCGCCAATCGCGCCCGAATAGATGTTGGTGGGAAGCTGAATAACCTCGCCATTCCCCTGCACGTTGGTGGCGCGGAAGGTGCCGGCGATCAGGTTCTCGTTCTCGTCGACCGTGAGCTGCGTATAGGCGCTGCCGGTCGGCGACAGGGGGATCGACAGCCAGTTGCGCTCACGTTCGGTGTTGGCGCGCGCGTAGAGGAAGTCGAAATAGCCGCGGAAGCGCGACGACGGCGTCCAGTTGACGCTCGCCACGAGGCCCAGCTTCTCGCGCTCTTCCTCGAGCACCTGGAAACGCAAATCGTTGATCCAGTGGACCGGCGATCCATCGCCGTTCGGATCGAGCGGGATGCCGGCGGGATTGTTGTTGAAGCGGCTGTCGAACGGCCGGAAGCCCGAGGCGCTGTCGAACGAATCGGTGCGGATATTGAGCCGCTGATAGTTGATGCCCAGCGACACGCCGAGCGTGCCGTCGAACAGCGATTTGGAGATCAACGCGGTGCCGCGGCCCGAGAGCTTCCCCGACTTGTCCTTGTACACGCCCTCGATCGAGGCGCCGAAGAAGAACGGCCGGCTCGCCGAAGGACGGCGCGTCATGATGTTGACCGTGCCGCCGATCGACCCCTCGATGTTCGACGCCGCGGGCGACTTGGTCACGTCCATCCGGCCGACCAGCTCGGACGGGATCAGCGTCAGCACACTGTACGCGCCTTCATCCGGACCATCAGCGCCGCGGCCATAGGGACTGACCAGCGTCCGGCCGTTGAACTCGAGCCGGTTCTGGCGAAGACCGCGGATCGAGATCTCCTTGGCCTCGTCGATCCCTTGCTCGACCTGCACACCCGACACGCGCGACAGCGATTCAGCAACGTTGCGATCGGGAAGCTTACCGATGTCCTCGGCGACGATCGAATCGATGATCTGGTCGGAATTGCGCTTGATGTCGATACTCTGGGCCAAGCTCTCGCGGATCCCGGTGACGATCACCTCCTGCTCAGCACCTCCCCCCTCGGCCGGCGCCGTGGATTCGCCAGCCTGTGGAGCGGTCTGCGCATAGCACAGCGTTGACGTTGAACTCAGCGCCACCCCCAGCACACCCAACGCAACTACGCGGCTCATCGCCATTCAAGCCTCCCCAATCGCGGCAGGTGGTCCTGCCAGTTGCTGCGTTAATGTTGCTAATTTAGCTATTTGTCAATTGCGAAGCATCGGCGATTCCAGCATCGCGCCGCCCCATGCGAGGCCTTATCCCGCGCTCAGACGCCAAGGACACCGAAAGCATACAGGTCTCGCATCCAAACTTGATGATGTGACTAATATAGCATTTCATAGGCCGGAAAGAGGATCCCGCCCGTAGGACCGGTGGCAAGGAAGCGGTGGGGACAGGGTTCGAGGACCTCCAGCATATCTCGCTGGATCGCCGCGCAAATCTGCCGCTCATGACGTGTGCGAATGCGTGCGCGGCATCAATTGGCGTCCTCCGCAGCTAATGCCTCTATTAGCGGCCGCCAAATCGCCCTGACCTAAGGTCGGCTCTTGGGATCGGCGGAAGACGGGTTGAACGACCGATATGCGGGCGCATAGCGGTCAGGCGGCTATTGGGCCGTCGGCGGTCAGTCCGCTTTCGGGTGGTAGGGATGGATTGCTGCCGTTTCGTCGCCAGCCCACCCGAACGGCGGCTAACGCCCCGCTAGCGGACATCCAGAGGGTGTTAGTTTGATCCTCTAAACCGACATTATGAAGCACAACCGCAGAGCGTGGATCGCAGGCGTCGTCGCAATCTCACCTCTCGCGGTGCATTCCACGTCTTATCGAGCCGAGCCCGCGCGCGCGGGCTCGGCCATTGATGCAGCATCCCGCTGCGCGGCCATCGATCGGAACCCCGCTTCAACACCTGGCGAAGTCTGGTCGTGCCAGCTTGAACGCGAGGAAAGTGACAGGCGGTCGTCTGAGCTCGCAATTAGCCAAGTTGGCAATCCAGTTCTTGAGGCGAAGCGTGCAGCAGACGCCGGCGATTTTCGACTGATGGGATACTCAATGCTCGCGCCAGGGGCATTCCCCGCTGCATACGGGGTTGCTAGTCGGCCTTCGATTGTGAGCCAAGGAATGCGTAGGCGGCCCGGACTACCTCTTTCTCGGCGAAGATGGCATGGAGAGCGAGCAGCGAGAGGAGCTCCAAAGGCATGAAATGGTTGCCGTTCTTGTTTTGATGGCTGCTCCGGCAGCAGCTTGCGACAATGGGCCGTGGGAAGTCGAATTTGTCGGCAAGACCGCACAGCTTTCAAAGGAAGGCCGCGAAACGCTCAAGCTGCTCGCTCGCGACGTTCGTCGGGGATATGAGGACCGTAATCTGCTGATCGTGTTCTACGAACAGCGCCCAACCCGGTCTTCGACCAAACTCCTTCTAGCGCGTGAACACACTTTTCGAAGGTATCTGACGAATCTTCATGTTCCCGCATCCCGGCTTGCGATTGCCACTACGGCGGAGTCACCACCGGCCATGGCGATACTTGAAGGGGAACGAGCCAAAACAGAAAAACGCAATGGAACGGTGACGGTTGAGTTTTCCGTTGGCTGTAACGGCTGATGTTTGCCGACGTCCGCTTCCCACTCAAATGCTGCCGCCAGACCATCGCCTGAACAATGGCGCCTTCGGGATCGCCGGTGGGCAGGTCGAAAGACCGCTATAGGGCGCGCAACGTCGTAGCCCCATCGCTGTCGCGCATATTCACCACTATCGGGTCGATCATACCAGCGCTCGCCAGTTCGCGCTCTGCTTGGGTGAAGCCATAGCTCGGTGCGAGTTCGCCCTCCGGATCGACAACTTTATCCCAGCGAGCGACTAATGCCGGGCCAACGTGGTCGCCCGCGCCCAAATACAGGCCTTGGCTCAAGGTGATGCGCGACGCGGCGAAATGCCCGGCACCGGCGCAAAGGATGGCGCGGCTCGGCGCATCGTCGCTGACCAGGGGCAGCAAGGCCGGGCTGACCAGCGACGGATCGAGTGCGGCGAGGCTCGCCTCGGACAGGACGCCGTGGGTCATCTGCGTCGCCGCGGTCGGCGCGAGGCAGTTGACCCGGATGCCGTATTTCTCGCCTTCGATCGCCAGCGTCTGCATGAGCCCAACCAGCGCCATCTTCGCGGCACCGTAATTGGCCTGCCCGAAATTGCCCCACAGGCCCGAGGACGAGGTGGTCATCACGATCCGGCCGAAGCGCTGCTCGCGCATGATCTCCCACACCGCCTTGCTGCAGATCGCGGCGCCGATCAGGTGCACGTCCACCACCGCTCGAAAATCGTCGATGCTCATCTTGGCGAAGCTCTTGTCGCGCAGGATGCCGGCGTTGTTGACCAGGATGTCGACGCGCCCCCAGGTCTCCCGGGCGTTGGCGGCCATGTCGGCCATCGCACGCTCGTCGCTCACCGAACCCGCGATCGCGATCGCATCGCCGCCGCACGCACGAATCTCGCCGGCGACCCGCTCGGCAGATGCCAAGGCAAGATCGTTGACCACGATCTTCGCCCCCTGGCTCGCCAGATAAAGCGCATGCGCACGGCCCAGGCCGCCGCCGGCACCTGTCACGATCGCAATCCGGCCGTCGAGCAACATCAAGCTTCTCCCTAATTAACTCTCTGGTGAGTGAATATCTTGGCCACGCCGTTGCGAGCGCAGGCGGTCAGCCCGGCGTCCCGCAGATCTGATGGAACCCCGCTGCCATGAACGACGCCATGCGCGCCTTGACCGCGGCAAAGTCGTCGGACGCACACAGCCCTCCCGACAGCTTGTCGATCCGGCCGGTGCGCGCGAGCGTGACCATCAGGGCGCCCGTCACGAAGTGATAGCCCCAGAAGATGTCGGCCTCGGCACAGTGCGGCAGCGCCTTCTTGAGCAGCTCGATCAGCCGCAGCACGACCGGATCGAAATGCTCGTCCATGAGCTCGGCGCCCCATTCGGGCGTGTTCGCGACGAGCGCGCCGAGCGCGCCGTAATTCTTCCAGCCGTCGCCGCCCTCGATATAGAGGTCGAGGTCGGTGTCGAGGAATGCGTGGAGCGCTCCTTCGACCGTCGGCTTGCCGCCGGTCGCGGCGTCATAGTCGTCGAGCGCGCGCATCCGTCGCTCGCTGGTGATGACCGCGCGGCGGGCGAACACCGCGTCGAACAGCGCCTTCTTGTCCGCGAAATAGTAGTTGAGGAGCGTGTGATGCACGCCGACGCGCTTCGCGACGTCCTTGAGCGTGACGCCGTGCAGCCCATGCTTGGAGAATTGCAGCTCGGCCTCGTCAAGAATCTGCTCCATCGTCTCGGCGCGCTGCTCCGCCTTGGTGGTGCGTCGCCGGGTAGTGGGTCGATCGGGCACTTGACGATATTCCTCTGTATTCTCCGGCGCCATCCGGACGGACTGCGCCGGGCCGATCCGATGCTCAAGCGTTTCCATACTGTGCCCGCAAGCGAATCTTGTCGATCTTGCCCGTCGGTGCGAGCGGCATCGCGTCGAGCCGTATCACCGCGTCAGGGATCCACCAGGGCGCGACCCGGCCGCGCAGCGGCTCGAGCAGCTGATCGTCGCTGAACGCGTCGTCGCGCATCTCGACTAGAAGCAGCGGGCGCTCGCCCCATTTGGGATCGGCGCGCCCGATCACCGCCGCCAGCGAGACTTCGGGCAGCGAGCCCACCACGGCCTCGATCTCGGCCGGATTGATCCACTCGCCGCCCGACTTGATGAGGTCCTTGGCGCGCCCGGTGATGATGAGGTTGCCGTCCTTGTCGATGCGCGCGAGATCGCCGGTGGCGAACCAGCCCTCGGCGTCGGTGGCCGGCTGGCTCTGCCCGAAATAGCGGTCGATCACCGCGGCGCCGCGCACGCGCAAATGCCCCTCGGTCTCGCGTTGCTCGGGTAGCGCATGACCCTCGGCATCGGTGATCAGCAAGTCGACGCCGATCGCCGGCCGCCCGGAGACGATCGCCCGCCGCGCCGGATCGCGCGGACGCGCGACCGTGCCCGATGGCGAGAGCTCGGTCATGCCCCAGCTCGTCTGGACGGCGACGCCGAGCCGCTCCTCGATCCGCGCCATCAGCGCCGGCGCGAGCGGCGAACCGCCGACGATGACGCGCTCGAGGCTCGGCAGCGTCTCGCCGCTCGCCTCGAGCTGCTCCGCCACGCCGAGCCAGACGGTCGGCACGCCGACCCCCACGGTGACCTCTTCCGCCGCGATCAGCCGCGCGAGGCTCGCGCCGTCCGTGTGCCGTCCGGGCAGGACCAGCTTGCCGCCCGCCGCAGGGACGGCGAAGGGCAGCCCCCAGGCATTGGCGTGGAACATCGGCACCACCGTCAGCACCGCGTCCATGGCCGAGATCGCCATCACGTCGGCCTGGAGGACGCGCAAGGTGTGGAGGAAGCTCGAGCGGTGCGTATAGGTGACGCCCTTGGGTGCGCCGGTCGTGCCCGAGGTGAAGCACAGACCCGAGGGCGCGGTCTCGGGAAACTCGCCCCACGGCACCGCGCGAGAAGCGCCGGCGATCAGCGGCTCGAGCAGCGTCACGGGCGGCGTGCCCGCCGGAAGATCGCTCGGCAACTCGCCGTCGATCAACAGGATCCGCGCAATCCCCCCCGCCCGTTCGGCGATCTGCAGCGCGAGGGCGAGCAGGTCCGCGCTCACCACCAGCAGCCTCGCTTCTGACTGCACCGCCATCGCCGCGAGCTGCGCGGCGGTGAGGCGCGGATTGAGCGTGTGGCACACCGCCCCCATGCCCATGATCGCATACCACGTCTCGACATGCGCCTGGCTGTTCCAGGCGAGCGTCGCCACACGATCGCCTGCCCGGACGCCGAGCCCGGCAAGAACGCCCGACACGCCGCGCGCGCGATCGGCGAGCTCGGCATAGCCGATCCGGTCCACCCTGCCCGCCTGCCCGGTCACGACCTGCGCGCGCGGATGCCATTTGGCGGCGTGAAGCAGAAACTTGTCGAGCGTGAGCGGATAGTCCTGCATGCTCCCGTCGATCATCGGCACCCCGCCGTCTTCGCGAGCACGGGCGAGATGACCCCGGTATTCCAGTTCCACGGCTGGCCCGCGGCCCGCCGGCGGCACACCGCGGCCTCATGCAGGGCGAACATGCCGGGATAGAGGCGCGTGCCGGGCCGGGGTTCCTTTGCAAACTTCATGTAGTTGGCATCCCGCCCGTAAGGCTTCCAACCAGGCTGTCCCTCGGCGCTGGGCGTTCCGCTTCGCGCGAACGAGGTCCAATATTGCAGCATCGCCACCGACAGCCGGCGATCGGCGACGCCGTCCGGGATCTTCGGCCAATAGGGCGGCACATTGGCCGCCATGCCGAAGACATAGGGAATCTCGGCCGCGTGGAAGGCGTGCAGGCCACTCTCGTCCGCGGCGGGATAGCCATGGTCGAACAGATAGAGATAGGCGGGCTGCCCAATCGCGGTCTGCCCGATCGCGAGCCGCGTCGAGGTCCAGCCATAGAGCGCGTCGCGCGTCGCCGCGAGCATCGACTCGCCGACGTCGCGCGCCGGATAGAGCTGCAGGAATGCCGTCGCGAGATCGCCGTAGCGTGCGCGGATCAGCGTCTCATAGGCCTCGGCATTCGCCGGCGCGGGCGGCAGCAGGATGCGCAGCGAGCGAATCTCGCCCTGGTTGAAGCCTGCCAGCAGCGGCACCGGGGCCTGCTCGCCGCGGTCCCAGGTCTCGACCAGCTGGCGAGTCAGCAGCTTGCCGTCGACCGTGCCCCAGGGGCCATAGCCCTTCGCGGCCGCATCGCGGGTGAGCTGCCCGGCATCGGCCGCGCGCAGGGCCGCAAGGTTCGCGGCACCGAGCGCCGCCGTCGCCTGCACTCCCGCCGCTTCGGCCGAGGGAAGGCCGAAACGGCCCTGCTTCAGCTCCGGCGCGGTGATCATATAGGCGCTCTGCGCGATCGCCTTGTGGAACAGGCCGCGCGCCACCGGCGAGGCCATCAGATACATGACGCTGAGCGCCCCCGCCGACTCCCCGGCGATGGTGACGTTGCCCGGATCGCCGCCGAACGCCGCGATGTTGCGCCTGACCCATTGCAACGCCGCGATCTGGTCGCGAAGCCCGTAATTGCCCGAGACGCCCTCACCGGATTCCGCGCTAAGTTCAGGATGCGCGAGATAGCCGAGGATGCCGAGCCGGTAGTTGATCGAGACGAGGATCACCCCGCCGCGCTGCGCCATGCGCGCACCGTCATACATCGGCTCGTGACTGTAACCATTGACCAGCGCGCCGCCGTGGATCCACACGATCACCGGCAGCCTGGCCGCCGCCTGCGGCGCCCAGACGTTGAGCGTCAGGCAGTCCTCGCTCATCCGCTCGGGCGGGTTGGTATAGATGCTGGTGCCGCCCGACCGTGGCTGGACGCAGGCCGGGCCGAACGCGGCCGCCTTGCGCACCCGCTGCCAGTCCGGCAGCGCCGCCGGCGGCTTCCACCGCATCGGTCCGACGGGCGGCTGCGCATAGGGGATCCCCCGGAAGACGCGGACGCCGTCCTGCAGAGCGCCCTCCAGCGTACCGGCGGGCGCGCTCACGGTCGGCGACTGGGCGAGCGCCGGCACGCCGGCGACGAGCGCGGCGACCAGCGCCGCGATGCGAAGCTGTTTCATGCGGATTCCTGCAAGGTGACGGCATCGCGGCGCAATAGGCGCGCGAGCCAGAGGAAGAGCGCGATCGCGATCAGGTAGAAGGGCGTCAGCGTGTAGAGCGCGGACTGGAGGCTGTGGGTATCGCCCTGTGCCCTGAGCCAGTCGCTCGCGAACCCGACCCAGGTCGGGCCGAGGCCGAGGCCGATGAAGTTCATGATGAGCAGCAGCAGGGCGCCGGACAGCACGCGCTGGCTGGGCTTCACCTCCTCCTGGACCAGCGCGACCGACGCCGAGAGGTAGAAATAGTTGAACGCCATCACCACCGCGAGCAGCGCCAGCGACAACGCCCATCCAGGCGCCCACAGGAAGCCGAGATAGAAGGGCATGGCGATGGCCAGCGACAGCGCTGGCGCGACGGCATAGCCGGCGCGCGAACGCCGCGTCATGCGATCGATGACTCGCCCCGACAACACCATGCCGCCGCCCATGCCGAGTACCAGCACCAGCGCGTACCAGATCGCGACGTCGCCCAGCGCCATGCCCTTCTCGCGCATCAGAAACAGCACCGCGAAATTGCCGAGGCCATAGGTCACGAACTGAGTCGCGCCGCTGCCCAGCGCCGCGAGCATCAGCACGGGATTGGACAGGAACATGCCCACTGTGGGCCAGAACGGCGCCTTGCCCGAGGCGCCGGCGGCGGCCGCGCCGTCCATCGCACCGCGCCGCGGCTCGCGGATCAGCAGCCAGACGAGCAGCGCGGCAACGACGCCGACCGCGCCGACGATGATGAAGGGCATCCGCCAGCCGAAGCGCTCCGCCACCGCCGCCCCGAATGCGACGCCGATCGCCGCGCCGATCGCCGGACCGAGATTGAAGATGCCGAGCGCGGCGGCGCGCTTGCCTGGCGGATAGCTGTCGGTGATGATCGCATAGGAGGGCGGCACGCCGCCCGCCTCGCCGAACCCGACCGCCATGCGCGCGACGACGAGCTGCGTGTAGGTGGCAGCCATGCCGCAGGCGACCGTCGCCCCGCTCCAGATCGCGCAGGCCAGCGAAAGCACACCCACGCGGCTCGTGCGATCCGCGAACCAGCCCACCGGGATCGCGATGAAGCAATAGAACATCGCGAAATAGAGCCCCCCGATCAGCCCGAGCTGCCCGTCGGTGACGCGGAGCGAATCCTGGATCGGCTTGGCGAGGATCCCGATCAGCTGCCGGTCGAGGAAATTGAGGACATAGACGAAGGTGAGCATGGCGAGGACAAAGCCGGCCCGTGCCGGCTTCGCCTCGACTGCCCCCGCCGCCGTGGATGCGGCCGTCATCGATCAGAGTCCATAGCCGAGGCGGATGCCCACGGTGCGCGGCCGCAGCGTGCCAAAACGGCTGGCGAAGAACGCCTCGGGATGGATGTAGACGATGGAGTGGTCGTCGAACAGATTCTCGACATAGAGCTGCGCCGACAGCTTGCGATGCTTGACGCCGAAGTTCAGGTTCACGTTCACATATTCGTCCGTCTCCCCGAACGTCGCCAGGCGCACGTTCGGGTTGCCCGGCGTGTTCGGGAAGGAGCTGTTGAAACCGCCGACATATTGCGCGTTCACGGCCATGGTCGCACGCGTGCTCTCGCCCAAATCGAAGCCGTAGGTGAGATAGGCCGATCCCTGCAGCCGCGGTGCGGACAGGCGATGGCCCAGCACCGCGCCCGAAATCGCGGCTTCGGTCGCGGACAGCTTGGTGATCTTGGCATCGTTATAGGCGACATTCAGGCCCAGGAACACGTCCCTGGCCGGGATTACGCCCATCTCCAGCTCGAACCCCTTGCTGCGCGCCGCGCCAATATTGGTGGCGAACTGCACCTGGTCCGACTGGCGGTTGGCCTGCGCTTGGATGTTGCTCCAGTCGATCAGATAGGCGGCGGCGTTGATCGTCACCCGTCCGTCGAGGAAACGTGCCTTGGCGCCGAGCTCATAGCTTTTCAGATCGTCCGACGTCGCGCCATAGGGGATGATGATGTCGTTCGGGTTGGTCAGGCTGGGCGCACCTGCGCGAGCATTAACGATCGGGGCGCGGAAGCCGGTCGAGAAAGTGGCGTAGGTGGTGATCGCGTCGCTCGGCTTGAACGTCGCGCTGGCTTTCCACGACGGCTTGGAGCCGGTCGCCTTGACTCCGGTGACCGCGGCATAGGGATTGTCAATGCGGAACACCGATCCCGCGCAGCCGCTCAGCGCCGCGACGAGATAGTTGGCGTTGGCGCAGAAGGCCGGGGTGGTGGTCGGCACGGTCAGCGCCAGATAGCCGCCGGCTTCGGTGAAGCCCTGCGCCGAGAGCCGCCCATAGCGCATGCCGCCGGTCAGCCAGAAACGGTCGGAGAATTTATAGGACAGCTCGCCGAATCCCGCCAGTTCCTCGCTGTTCTGATAGGTGTAGAGCTTCTGGTAGTATTGGTCGGGCAGGCCGGTGAAGCCGCGCGCCGCCAGGAATTGCGGCGAGGAGCGATAAAAATAATCCACGTCGCGGCGGCGATGCAGGTAGAAGCCGCCGAGCGTGAACTGCAGCGGTCCTTCGAGCTGCGAAACCAGCCGCGTTTCCTGTACCCACACCTTGTCATAGGCGTCGGCGTCGAGGCCGAAGGCGATCGCCTGGTTGAACGTGCCGGCGAGGTCGACGTAGAATTTCTGGTCGAAGTCGGAATAGGTGGTCGAGCTGGTCAGCCGCGCGAAATCGAATTCATAATCGAGCGTCGCGTTGAAGATCGTCTGCTTGCCGGTGAAGCGATCGGGCACGTTCGAGCGGCGCTTCTCGCGGCCCAGATTGGGGCTGGTGAGCGAGCTGTCCTTGGGATCGCTGTCCTCGTAACTGGCGAGCAGCTTGATCGACAGCCGGTCGGTCGGCTTCCACAGCGCAATGACGCGGCCGCCCCAGTTGATCAGTTTATTCGAATTCTCGATGCCGGTCCCGACATTGTCGAGATAGCCGTCCTCATTCCGGTAGAAGCCGACCGCGCGGATGCCGAGCGTGTCCGTGACCAGCGGTACGTTGACCATGACATTGTAGCGCTGGCGAAAGCTGTCCTTGCCCGTCAGCGCGAGATCGACCTGCCCCGCCGCGTCGAACGAGCTGAGATTTGGGCTCTTGGTCAGAATGCGCATCGCACCCGACAGCGAACCCGATCCGAACAGGGTGCCCTGCGGCCCACGCAGGAACTCGACCCGCTCGACGTCGAACAACGTCGGATCGACCACCGTCGTGTTGCCGATCGTCGAGACCGGTAGCTCGTCGATATAGACCGCGACCGAGCTTTGCAGATTGGCGTTGTAGCCATTGGTGGCAATGCCGCGTGCGGTGAAATTGTTGAAGTTCTGTGTGGGACGGTTGAGCACCACGCCGGGCGTTTCGCGGGCGATGCCCTCGAACCCGACGATGCCCTTCTCGGTCAGCTCTTCCTGCTGAAACGCCGAGATGCTGAGCGGCACGTCCTGGATGCGCTCGGCGCGGCGGGTCGCGGTGACGATGACCTCGTCCGCCGGTTCACGCGACTGGGCATCGCCATCGGCCGCATCCTGCGCTTGCGCGACAGCAGGGCTGGTAAAAAGCGCGACCGCGCAAGCGGACGCGAGCAGCATTCCCCTCATTTGCCTCTCCTCGATGCCGTCGATCGTGTGTCGACCTGGCGTTGGTGTCGCCGATCGCATCAACCATGTCAACATTCACTCTCTTGAGTGTGAATTACATCGTCACATCGATGCGTAAGTAGCGAAGAGAAGTGGATTGATGTCGTTCGTGCTGGATGCCGGCGGCGGTCCGGGGCTGACAGCGGCCTCGACTAGTCTGCAGCCGACCGCCCGTTCGGCTCAACGGTTGTCATTCCTCATTTCCCTGCACGGACCTCGTTGATCGTCCTACCGGTCCACCGTCTGACGGCCCGGCGCAGATTCGCACTGTCGCTGAAGCCCACCTTCCAGGCCACATCGTCGACGCTCATCCGGGTGGTTTGCAGATACTCGATGGCCAGCTTTCGTCGCACATCATCGGCAATCGCGCCGTAGCTTGAGTCTTCGGCGGCGAGGCGGCGCCGAAGCGTTCGTTCCTGCAGGCCCAGCTGTGCCGCAACCGCCGTCATCGACGGAAACTGGCTGGGTGCATTCAGCAGCAATTGATACACTTCGCCCGACAAGCCCGATGAAAGTCGCGACTGCCCGATCAGTCGCTCGCACGTCTCCTCCAGCATCGTTCTGGTCAGGCGGTTGCCCAATTCGGGTGTCTGCTCGAGGATGCCGATCGGATAATGGAGCTCGTTGGCCGACTGCTCGTAGCGGCATGGACAGGACAACGCGAGCGCGTCACCAGCCGCGTGCGCATCCTTCGGAAGGGCGAACAGGGCGCGCACCGGCAGATTGTCGGCGCCGGCGGTGTCACGAATATGCGTGAAGGTCATCTTCATCTGCTGCCGCACCAGGAATGTGCGGACGTCGCTGCTCATGACGTCACGGTAGATTTCGCGGAACTGCCAGATCGCAACGTCGCCCTCGGTACGCCATTCCAGGCGGACGGTCGGCGTGGCGAGCGGCTGGTACCGCACGGCGAAGTCGAAGAAGTCGCGCATCGTCGGCGAGCACATCAGCGCATAGCCATACATGCCATAAGCGGAGAGGTGCAGGCGCGAGCCGATCGCGAAGGCATCGGCGAACTGCGCGCCGGCGGCGACGATATTCTCGCACGCGATCAGATATTGCCCGATCGAGGTCAACGTGTGGGGATCGCGCACCTCCGCCAGCGTCAGCCCGGTGCGGTCCAGCACCGTCTCGGGCGCGATACCACGGGTGGCGACCGTATCGATCACGGTGGCGATCTTGAACGGCGCGAAACTGCGCTGGTTGAGCGAGGGGAACCCCGCGCGGGCGTTGCGGCCGGTGGGCCCGCTCTCGTCTTTCACCCCCATGGCCATGACTTCGACCCCCTCTCCACATGTCCGCTGAAGACACAGCGATGTCCGTAAATGCGCTTACGAGAGGGTGTGTCAGACCATAAGCATGGCATCAAGCCGACAAAGTGCGGCAGCGGCCGTGTCCGCGACCAAGACAGATCCAGGAGGGGAGAACGTCATGTCGATCCGAACCACTCGCATGGGATATCGTGCGCGACTGCTGTGCCGCACCGCGCTCGCGCTGGCGGCACTGGGCATGCCGGCCGCCGCTCAAGCCCAGAGCGCCGAGACGAGCGATCGCGCCCAGCAAGACGCTGCCGAAGCCGAAGCCGAGGCCGACATCGTCATCACCGGCACGAGCATCCGCGGCATCCCGCCAACCGGATCCGGGCTGATCAGCGTGTCGCGGGAGGACGCCAAGCTGATCGGTGCCGCGAGCACACCCGAACTGCTCGCCACGGTGCCCCAGCTCAACAGCTTCAACACTGCCCCACGCACGAGCAACGGCGGCCTCGGGTCCTTCGCACCGGGACTGCGCGGACTGCCGACCGCCGCCACCCTGCCGCTGATGAACGGGCATCGCCTGATCTCGGGCAGCACCCAGCAGACCAATCCCGACTTTCCGTTCATCCCGGAACTGGCGATCGAACGGGTCGAGATCGTCGCCGACGGCGCGTCGGCGATCTACGGGTCGGATGCCGTCGCCGGCGTCGTCAACTTCATTACCCGCAAGCGCGTCGCCGGCCTCGAGGCCCTTGTCCGGTACGGCATGGCGGACGATTATCATGCCTTCAACGCCGGCGGCATCTTCGGCCAGGACTGGGCCAGCGGCTCGCTCGTCGTCGCCTATCAATACCAGGAAAACAGCAACATCACCGGCGCCGACCGCCGCTACCGCACGCTCGACTTCCGCGCGGCCGGCGGCATCGACAGCCGCTCCGCCGTCTGCCCCGATGCGAACGTCAACCTGTTCGCCGGGACGATCTACGCTGCGCCGGACCTGGCGCCGGGCCTGAACACCTGCGATCCGCGCGGCCCGGTCGACCTCATGCCGCAGAACCGCACGCACAGCGCGCTGGTGTCGACTCGCCAGGAGCTGTCGAGCAATGTGACCTTGTGGGCCGATCTCCTCTATTCGGATCGGGAGGATATCGTGCAGGCCGCCCTGCCGGGGCAGACGTTCGTCCTGATCACCGCCGCCAATCCCTTTTTCCGGGCGCCGCCGGGGACGGGGTCGCTCTTCGGCTATTTCGACTTCCGGCCCGACAGGCTGGTCGGCGCCGATCATTTCGACCAGAGCTTCCGGGTACGCACCGGCAATGCGACGGCGGGGATCGACATCGACCTGCCGGGCGATTTCAAGGCAAGTGTCTACGGCAGCTACAACTGGTCGCGCAACGACACCTTCCAGCCCGGCATCAACACCACGGCCCTGACCGCCGCCGCGGCCGGAACCACGGCGGCGACCGCGCTCGACCCCTTCGGCACGCGGACCAACCCGGCGGTGGTCGCCGCCATTCTCGACAATCCCACCGACTTCACCAATCGCCAGCGCACGCGGATCGGCGCGGTCAAAGTCGACGGCCCGCTGGCCCGGCTCCCGGGCGGCGAGGTGAAGATCGCGCTCGGCGCCGAATATCGCCGCGAGACCTATATGCAGCGCGGCTCGAGCGGAGGGGTGGGCTTCCCGGAAGACCTGGAGCGCAATGTCCGGTCGCTCTACGGCGAACTGTTCGTGCCGCTCTTCGGCGAGGGCAATGCCGGGCCGATGGCCCGCAGCCTGACCCTGTCGCTGTCGGGGCGCTACGACCATTATAGCGATTTCGGCTCGACCACGAATCCCAAGGTCGGCCTCACCTGGGAACCCGTCGAGGGCGTGAACCTGCGCGGCAGCTTCGGCCGGTCGTTCCGCGCGCCGGGGCTGCGGGACTTGGGCTCGACCGTCGGCTCCTATTATTCCGCCGCCGCGCTCGTCGACGCCTTCGGTGCCCGCGACCCGTCGCGCGGCGCGGCGCAGGTCAATACGATCCTGCTGTTCGGCGGCAATCAGGCGCTGACGCCGGAAACCGCGCGCACTTATTCGTTCGGCATCGACCTCCGGCCCAAATTCGCGCCCAACCTGACCGCGAGCGTAACCTTCTACGACATCAAATATGACGATGTGATAGGCACGCCGTCGGGCCTTGGCGCGCTGCTGTTCAGCGACCCGACCTTCGCGTCACGAGTCATTCGCAATCCCACCGCGGCGCAGCTGAGCGCGGCGATCACGGACACCGTGCCGTTCTTCTACACCTTCTCGGCCATCCCGGCGATCGGCAACATCCTCGATCTGCGACAGGGCAATTTCGGCGTTCGCAAGACCAACGGGATCGACTTCGACGTTCGCTACCGGCAGCCGGTGGGCTTCGGCACGATCTTCGGGGGAATCGCCGGTAACTACATCCTGAACTACCGCAACCAGCTGTCTCCGACCTCGGTCGAGAGCAATTCGCTCGACGCGGGCATCCCGCGCGCCACATTGCGCACGACGCTCGGCGTCACGGCGGGCCCGGTCACCTTCGTCAATTTCGTCAACCATCGCACGGGCGTCACCGCGTCCTATGCGACGCCGACCGGCTCCAGCCTCTACAAATCGGGGGGCTATACCACGGTCGATCTTCGACTATCGGTGCGGCTGCCCGATCTCGCCTTCACCAAGGGCATGGAGCTCGGCTTGCAGGTGAACGATCTGTTCGATGCCACCCCGCCCTTCTTCCCGGGCACCGACGGCATCGGCGGCGCCTATAATCCGATCGGTCGCTATGCGGCGATGAGCCTGCGGAGCTCATTTTGAACAATGGCGGGCAGCGCTCCTCCAACGGGGGCGCCGCCCGCCGATCCCCGGAATCCCCGACCGACTGACACCAGCCAAGGTTCGCCATTCAATGACCCGCACCAGAAGCAGCCCCGACTTCTCGACCCCCATTCCGCAGATCCGCCTGTATCGCGACTGGCTGAAAGCCACGCATCAGAATGAATTCGCGACCTATGAGGAGTTGCGCCGCTGGTCGGTGGAGGATCTCGACGGCTTTTGGCGCAGCATATGGGACTTTGACGGGATCGCTTCCCCGACGCCCTTTACTGCCGTCCTGAACGAAGACGGGATACCGGGCGCGCGCTGGTTCGACGGGGCCCAAGTCAACTATGCACGGCAGGTGTTCCGGCATGCGGCTGCCGCAGACCAGGCGGGTCAGCCTGCGATCATCGCCATGGACGAGCGCGGGGGCAGTCTGACGCTCAGCTGGACGGACCTGCAGCGCCAGGCAGCATCGCTCGCGCTCGAGCTCCGCGCGCGCGGGATCGTGCCGGGGGATCGCGTTGCCGCCTATCTGCCGAATATCCCGGCGGCGGTGGTCGGACTGCTCGCCTGCGCCAGTCTGGGAGCGATCTGGACACTTTGCTCGCCCGACATGGGCATCAGCGCGGTGCTTGACCGGTGGCGGCAGACCGCGCCCAAGGCGCTGATCGCGGTCGACGGCGTCTTCTATGCGGGCAAGGCCCTGGACCGCAGCGCCGCGGTGGCCGAAATCCGCAAGCAACTGCCCTGCATCGAAACGCTCTTCCTTGTCGCCAGCGGCTGCAGCGAGGCCGAGGTGCCCGATGCCGTTGACTTCGCGGCCGCGACCGACCGCGATGACGGCGCGGTCGCCGCATTCGAGCCGGAATGGCTGCCCTTCGATCACCCGCTCTGGATCCTCTACTCCAGCGGCACCACCGGCCTGCCCAAGGCGATCGTGCACGGTCATGGCGGTATCGTCCTCGCCACCGCCGCCGGCCGGCTGCATTTCGATCTTGGCCCCAGCTACACGGCCAACAATCTCGGCGACCGCTTCCATTGGTACAGCGCCAGCGGCTGGGTGATGTGGAACATCCAGGTCGGCGGACTGCTCAGCGGCACGACCATCTGTCTGTTCGACGGCGCGCCGAGCGGCACCAGGGCCGATCCCGACTGGACGCGACTATGGGATTTCGCGGCCAGCAGCGGCGTCACCTGGTTCGGTGCCGGCGCGGCCTTCTTCGCCAGCTGCCGCAAGGCGGGGATCGAGATCGGCGAGATTCCGGGGGTCGATCGCATCCGCGCGCTCGGCAGCACCGGATCCCCCTTGCCGCCCGACGTGCAGCGCTGGGGCACAGCGCAATTCGCCGCGCTCGGCCGACCCGACATCTGGTGGTGCAATGTCAGCGGCGGCACCGAGATCGCGGCCGCCTTCATGGCCGGAAACCCCGAACTGCCCGACACGCCCGGCCGGCTGCAATGCCGTCACCTCGGCGCCGCGATCGAGGCATGGGACGAACAGGGCAGCCCGGTGATCGACGAGGTCGGCGAGCTGGTCTGCACGCGGCCCTTCCCCAGCATGCCGCTCTATTTCTGGGGCGATGCGGACGGCAGCCGATACCGCGAATCCTACTTCGGTGAATGGCCGGGCGTCTGGCGGCACGGCGACTGGCTGACCATCGGCAGCGACGGCAGCTGTACGATTTCCGGCCGCAGCGACGCGACGATCAACCGGCATGGCGTGCGCATGGGCACCGCCGAGATCTATGCCGCCGTCGAACACTTGCCGCAGATCGCCGACACGATGATCATCGATGTCGAAGGGGAGGTTGGCGGCAGCCAGCTGATCATGTTCGTCGTGCCGGCGGAGGGCGAGCGTGTCGACGCGCCGCTGGAAGCGGCGGTCACGGCCGCGATCCGCACCGGCCTGTCGCCGCGCTTCGTGCCCGACCGGCTGATCGCCGCGCCGGGCATCCCGCGCACGCTGTCGGGGAAGAAGCAGGAGCTGCCGATCAAGCGACTGTTCGCCGGATGGCCGGTCACCAAGGTGGTCAGCGCGGATGCGACCGCAACGCCGGAAGTCTTGCCCTGGTATATCGAACAGGCGCAGCGCTGGCAGACCGAACAGGAAGGGATGGAGGCCGATGGCGATCACTGAAGCGCGTGCCGAACCCGGCCGGCAGGGCAGTCGCGGCTTAGTGCTGACCATGCTGTGCTTCGTCTATGTGCTCAATTTCCTCGATCGGCAGCTCGTCTCGATCCTGGCCAAGCCGATCCAGGACGGGCTGCAGATCACCGACAGCCAGCTCGGCTACATCACCGGCTTCTATTTCGCGCTGTTCTACTGCTTCATCGCCATTCCCGTCGGCTGGCTGGCCGACCGGACGAACCGCGTGAAGATCCTCTCGCTCGCTTGCGGCCTGTGGAGCGGTGCGACCATCGCATGCGGCATGGCGGGCAATTACGGCCAGCTCGCCGTTGCCCGCATGGCGGTCGGCATCGGGGAGGCGGGCGGCGTGCCGCCCTCCTATGCCATCATCTCCGATACCTTTCCGCGCGAACAGCGCGGCACCGCGATGGGCATCTTCAACCTCGGCCCGCCGATCGGCTCCGCGCTGGGCGTCGCCTTCGGCGCATCGCTCGCAGCTGCCTTTGACTGGCGATTGCCCTTCTACGTCGTCGGCGCGATCGGCGTGCTCACCGCCATCTTCGTCTATTTCCTGGTGCCCGAGCCGGTGCGGGGCCGCTTCGATCCGGCGCCCGCCCCCATGCCGGCGGGCAAGCCGGCGCCGAGCTTCCTCCAGGCGATCATCGGCTTCTTCAGCAACAAGGTGCTGGCGGTCGCGGCGCTCGCCAGCGGCGCCGCCAATTTCATCACCTATGGGCTCAGCAATTTCGCCACGCTGTTCCTGATGCGCGAAAAGGGCATGGCGCTGGACGAGGTCGCCATCTGGTATGCGCTCGCAGTCGGCCTCGGCATGGGCACCGGCATCTTCGTCTCGGGCAAGCTGATCGACCGCTTCGCCGTGAGAAACAAGGCGGCCTATGCCGTCATCCCCGCGCTGTCGCTGGTGCTCGCCCTGCCCTTCTTCCTCGGTTTCGCCGCAGCGGACCGGTGGGAAGTCGCATTGGCGTTGCTGTTCGTCCCGCTGTTCCTCAACTCCTTCTTCCTTCCCGCAACAGTGACCTTCGTCCAGGGCGAGGTGGCACCAGGTGCACGCGTGATTTCCGGCGCCCTGCTGCTGCTCGTCATGAACCTCGTCGGCCTCGGCCTCGGCCCGACCTTCGTCGGCATCGCGAGCGATTTCTTCCGCCCCGCCTATGACGAGCACTCGCTGCAGATGGCCTTCTACGCGCTGGCGCCGATGTATCTCATCGCCGCCTTGCTGTTCTTGTGGCTCGCCCGGCTGATCAAGCGGTCCTCGCCGGGTGACGTCGCATGAGCGTGACTGAAACGACCGTGTCGGCACCAATGGAGAGAATCATGAAGCGCAGGCACATCGCCCTTCTCGCGGCGACCACGATCGGCTGGACGACCCCGGGGGTGGCGCTGGCACAGGGCCGGGGCCCCGCGGACGCCACCGCCCGCTGCACCGCGCTCGCGCGCCTGAAGCTGCCCGATACCGCCATCGCCAGCGCGACGCTGGTCCCGGCCAAGCCGGACGAGGCGACAATCACGGGCGATGTGCCGGGCTATCCCAGCTTTTGTCGCGTCGTCGCCCGCGTGCGATCCGAGCCCGGCTCCGACGTCGGCGTGGAGCTGTGGTTGCCGGCGCAGGGCTGGACCGGCGTGTTCCACGGCAATGGCAGCGGCGGCTTCGCCGGCACCTTCGCGCTCGGCTATTCCGGGATGGTCGAAGGGTTGCGGCGCGGCTTCGCCACCGCGACCACCGATGCCGGGACCGCGCCCGCCACGCCGCTGGAGGGCGATGCCCTGATCGGCCAGCCGCGCAAGTGGCGCGACTGGGGCCGGCTTTCCACCCACGCGATGACGACGACTGGCAAGGCGATCACCAGGGCTTTCTATGGAAAGGAGGTCAGGCGCTCCTACTACACCGGCTGTTCGACCGGCGGGCAGATGGGTCTGATCGAGGCGCTCTATTATCCGGGCGACTATGACGGCATCCTGGTAGGGGCACCGGTCATGAACCGCACCTGGGGCCATGCCGCGGTCCTGTGGAACTATGCGGCGGCGAACCGCGCGCCCGGGCACCTGCTGTCCGAGGCGAAGCTCAAGCTGCTGAACAAGGCTGCCATCGCGACGTGCTGGCGGCAAGGGCACGGGCTCGCGGGCGACCCGTTCATCTCGGACCCGATGCGTTGCAGCTTCGATCCGAAGATTCTCCAGTGCAAGGGCACGTCGTCCGACAGCTGCCTGACCGAAGGCGAGGTCGAGACCGCGCGCGCCTTCTATTCCGGGCCAACCGATCGGGACGGCAAGCCGACCTATTACGGCTGGCTGCCGGGCAGCGAGATGCCCGACACGTTCGGCTGGTCCTTCCTGCAAAAGCCGATCAACGATCAGCCCCCCTTCGGTGCGCTGTTCAAATGGGTGTTCGGCGCCAACTGGGACTGGAAGGGTTTCGCCTTCGATCGCGACATGCCGGCAGTCGACGCGCGGCTGGACGGGATCGTCAATGACGCGACGCGCGGCAGCCTCGCAGCGTTCGCCGCACGCGGCGGCAAGCTGATCGTCTATCACGGTCTTGCCGATACGCTCGTCGCGCCGGGCCAGTCGGTCGCCTTCTTCGATCGCCACGCGGCCCAGATCGGCGGCACGGCTAGGCTTGCAGACAGCGCCCGCCTGTTCCTGGCGCCGGGCATGATGCATTGCGGTGGCGGCACCGGGCCCGACGCGTTCAACACGACGCTCGGCATCCCGCCGCGTCCGCCCTCCGAAGATGCGCGGCACGACCTGTTCTCCGCGCTGATCGCCTGGGCCGATCGCGGCGAGGCGCCCGACCGCATCGTTGCGACCAAGTTTTCAATCGATGAGGCGGGCAGGATCGCCATGCAACGGCCGCTCTGTCCATATCCCAAGCAGGCAGTATACGAAGGTACCGGATCGACCCGCGCGGCGAGCAATTTCCGGTGTGAAACACTGCCCGTCCGGGTTGATATGACAAGCGGCGGCCAAACTAATAGCCATCGAACGACTGCTTCCGGGAACCCGGGTGGGCCAGCTGAACGTCTGAAATGAGGGCGCGTAGCCGTCAGCAACATGAGCTTGAGATCGAACACTAGCTCACGAACCGCTCAGCTGGAGATGATGCGCTGAACCCAGCCGGGATGATTGCAAGGAAACCAGCGACCGGCCGTTTGCAGGTGAAACTTGAGCCATCTGGGCCTGGGATAGCGCCATGATTTGCGCCAGCCGCGGCGTCAGAGCCGCGGTGAGCATCATCTCCCCGCCTTCTCCAGCTGCCTTGGGACCGAAATCGCGCAGCAGGTGTTCTCGAACCACCTCTGCTACGTCGTCGTCGTGGACGAACTCGGCCCGTTGCATCAAGCTCATCCCATGGGCGTCATCGGCGGCTCGATTTCCCGAGAGATCCCCAACCCGCTCGAAGATGATCGAATAGGCGGAGGGTATGCGCAGAGAGCTGCTGGCAGCGATCAAAATCCCGTCCATCAGGACAATCTTGGGCATGGGCACGACATTCAAAATGAGAAATGAGGGTACTTGGCGCACGCTGTCGCTCGCGATGGCGAACACTTGACCTTCCACTGGGGACATCGACCCGCCGTAGCGAATGCCGTCCGCGCCGAGCTCGAAGTGCAGCTCGTCGTCCTCGATGCGAATGATCCCGTGTTGCTGGCAGAAGCGTCCGGGCTGAAACACCGAGGCATGCGTGGTGCGCCAGAAGCCCTCATAAGCGGTCAAATCCGAATCCACTGCGTTGCGCACCATGTCTCGCAGCGCTCCGGAAAGGCCTGCGCCGTGTCTTGCTTTGGCCTCGACAGCAGCAGCCACGCCAAACAGCGTCGCGAACTCGGGCAAGCTGCGATCCCAGTCCAGCAGCGTCAGGCCGGGCTGCTTCTTCGCCAGGAAATGCGTCAGCCGCTCCAGATTATGAGCGGACGGCCGCACGCTGCCCGATGCCCATCGTCCCACCAGCGACTTGTCGACGCCCATTTCCGAGGCGAGTCTGCCGCGGCTCATCGAAAGAGCCTTCAGCGCCAAAGTCAGCCGTTGTGCGAAGTCGTCAGACATTCGTCTCAAACTCGACGATCATAGAGCGCAGGAGTTGGACGTTGAGCAAAAGGATAGTGTCCCTTGCGCCTGAGGTGGCGGGATGATTAGGGCTCGGCCAATTGGCCTCCGTAACTCTTGGAGCCGACTCGGCGCGTCGTACGCAAGCATCCCGGTGATTATCGCGGAGGATGTATCACTGAGTGCAAGGAATGTATCGCCTGCACCCAGGAAGGGGACGGCGCATGCGGGGTTGCACGCACCATCCCGATGTTCACCTCGCCGTGAAAGCACGTCCGAATCCGGCTCTTTCTGCATCTCAGAGTAACTGTGCGGGCCCACGACTGCATGAGAAGGATGTCATGCATCGTGCAACGGTTGCATGGAAACGGCGTCGTTCGGTGACGGTCGGTGCAACTCTACGTGGAACGGCGATTGCCTAAACATGAGCCGCGTCCGCCGTAGCGCCGTGTTCGTGGGAATTTCGAACCTGATCGCGCCGGGGCGGCGCCCCCCATCAGGAACGAAAGATCACCACTATGGCTCCGCTGCTTCTTCATTCGCTTGCCCTTGTATCGCGCCGTCGGCGTGCTTCGACTCTGCATCGCACCGTGTCCGGCCTCGCGCTGATGGTCGGCTCGATGAGCCTCGTGGGCTTGGCTTCTCCCGCCAAGGCCCAGTGCGTCGAGAACCCGGCAAACGTCTTCACCTGCTCGGGATCGCTGGACTCGACCCAGACGATCAATCGACCGACTGTTTCGATCACGACCACACCCGGTTTCACGGTCGACACCATCTCGAACGGCGGCGGATCCAGCTTCGAGGTGAACGGCCAGGATTCCGTCAGCTACATCGACATCGAGGGGTCGCGTCTGGCCGGCGGCGGCGCATATTTCTCCTCGGACATGGGCGACCTGATCATCGTCTCGAACGGCGAGATCGACTCAGATCTCGGCTTGCAAGGCCTCGGCCTCGCGACGGCGAATGGCGGCGACATCAACGTCACCTGGAACGGCCATATCGACAACTCGAGCGGCGACGGCGTCCGGGTCATCGGCACGGGCGACGTCAACCTCCTGCTATCGTCGGTCCGGGCGCAGGACAGGGGCATCGAGATCGACCAGAACGGTCCGGGCGGCGTGAGTTTGAAAGTGACCGGCGACGTGACCAGCGTCAGCACGCGCGGCGTTTCGGTCACGGCTGGCCCGGACTCGACAGGCGACGTCTCTCTCGATCTGAAAAGCGTCACCGCCACCGGCCGCGGCGTCAACGTCATCAACGGGGGAACGGGCGACACCTTCATCCGGGCGACGGGCGCCATCTCGGGCATTCTTGGCGTCCGGGTCACGAACGAAGTCGGCTCCGGCGCGCTGTTCGTCGATGTTGCGGACCTCTACGGGGCGGACCCCGCCTTCTTCGGCAACAACTACGGGACGTCGGACACCTTCATTCGGACCCGCGACGTCTACTCGCAGAGCATTGGCCTGCAGATGCACAATGACACGACGGCGAGAGACATCGCCGTCATCACCCGCAATGTCATGGCCGGCAGCACCGGCATCTCGGTCGCAAACCAGGGAACGGGTAACACCTCGATTACGGTTGAGGGAAGCATGGTCGCAGGAGGGAGCGGCGTGAACGCCTTCAACGACGTTCTCGCCGGGAACATCTCGATCTGGACCAAGGACGTTCGAGCCGACAACGGCAGCGGTATCGGTGCTTCCCAGGAGGGCAATGGGTTTGTCTACGTTCGTGCCGACGGAACAGTCGTAAGCCAAGAGGGCTCCGGAATCTCGGTACGGACCGGCGTTCAGGCGACGAACGTCAGTGTGACCGCTGCTCAAGACGTCATAGGCCGCGATTGGGGCTTGAAGGTCGATCACTCCGGTACGGGCGGGATCGTGGTAGCGGCCGCCGGCGACGTCGTTGGCCAGGAGGAGGACGGCGTCTGGGTCGAGGCGGGACCGTCGTCTGGTTACGTCACTGTGGATCTGCAAGCGGTCATGGGCAATGACTATGGTGTCCGCATCGACAATTCTGGGCTCGGCGGAACAGTGCTCCGCGCTGCGGGTCCGGTCCTTTCCAACGAGATCGGCATTCGTGCCGAGAACGAAGCCAGCTCGGGCGAACTGCTCATCGACGTCGCCGATGTCTCGGGCGTCGATGCGGCGATCGTCGCGATCAACAACGGCGGGTCCAACACCTTCATCCGGACGGGCGATCTGGTTTCCGAAGGCACGGCCCTGAGCGTCGACAACGGCGCGTCCGCGGGCGGCGTGACGGTCTTCACCGGCAATGTTCAGGCAAACGGGGCGGGCATCAGCGTCGACAACGGAGGAACTGGCGAAACCCTGGTGGTCTCCGAAGGCGTTGTGACCGCGGTTCAGGGCGATGGCGTCAGCGTCTCGAACAGCCAACTCGGCCAGAGCCTGCGCATCGATGTCGATACGGTGATGGCTGGCGACAACGGCGTGTCCGCAAGCCATACCGGAACGGGCGTCGTCACGGTCAATACGTCGGCCTCGGTGATCGGCGCCGGGGGGGACGGCATCCGTGTCTACGCCGGCGCCCAGGGTACCGGCGCGACTGTGACCGCGTCGGCCGTGACCGGCGGCCAGAACGGTATTGCGGTCAACAACTTCGGCAGCGGCGACACGCTCGTCCTTTCGACTGGCTGGGTGGTCGGCAATCAGCAGGACGGCGTCGCCGTCAATAACGGCCAGGACGCAGGCGACCTCGTCATCGAGGCCATGCACGCTATCGGCGGCGCGAACGGCATCTCTGCCCTGAACCAGGGCGCGGGTCTCACCAGCATCACCACACACGGGCTAGTCCAAGGCGCTGACGCCGGCATCAATGCCTCTTCGTTGACCGGTGGCGATATCGTCATCGGCAACTTCGGCAGCATCCGCGGCGATCAGGACCTGCCGGCATCCCGGGCAGTGCGAGCTTCGGGCGGCGTGATCACGCTTGAGAACGCGGGCGTCCTGCTTGGGACGGTCGAGCTGTGGGGCGACAGCGCCCGGTTGCGCAACGCCGAGGTCTGGAACAGCAGCAACGGCGAGAGCCTGTTCTCGGGCGCCGACGACCGGGTGACCAACCTCGCGGGGGGCCTGATCTTCGCGGCCGGCGACGCCTTCACGGCGGAAACCACGCGTTGGACCGGTCTTGAGCGCTTCGACAATGGGGGTTCGCTCTGGCTGATCGACGGCGGCGCGGGCGACACGCTGCTGACCTCGGCGGCCTCGGTGTTCCAGGCGAGTTCGACGCTCGGCGTCGACTTTGGAGGCGTAGCTTCTGACATCTTCCGCACCGAAGGGACGCTGGAGATTCAGACCGGCTCGAAACTGACGCTCAACCAGGTCGGCGCGCTGACGCTTCACCATCGCTATGTGGTCGCTGAGGCCCAGCAGGGTGTCACCGGTCGCTTTGACTTCGACGACGTCTACCTGACCGCGTTCGCGGGCTTGCGTGACGGCTATACGGCGACCCAGGCCTATGTGGAGTTCGGTCAGCTCCGAGCGCTGGCCGAGGCGGGGCTGACGCCGAACCAGAAGGCGGCCGCCGGCGGCGCCGACAGCCTCCCGGCTGGCAATCCGCTCAAAGATGCCTTGCTGATGTTAGCTTCGGATGAGGTCGCTCGGGGCGCCTTCGATCAACTGTCCGGGGAGGTCCATGCGACCGTCCGCACCGCCCTGGTAGAGGACAGCCGTTTTCCGCGCGACGCGGTGCTGGACCGGTTGGCGGACGCCGACGGTTCGGGCTCGATCTGGGCTCGTGCGTTCGAAGGCCGCGGCGTCAGCGACGGAAACTTCAACGCCGCGCGCGGTGACCGTGATGGACGCGGCATGATGGTGGGCCTGGACCGCTCTATCGGCGGAACCGCCACCATCGGCGCCGCCCTAGGCGTCACGAAGACCGAGGTTGAGGTCGATCGTCGCGCCAGCCGAGGCGAAGTCGAGAGCATCCACGGCGTGGTCTACGGCGGTGTGTATCTCGGCGCCTGGCGGGTTTCGGCCGGCCTGGGCTATGCCCGGACAGTGACGGAGACCAAGCGTTCCATCGTCTTCCCGGGATTCCAGGACGCGGTCGAAGCGAAGTACGATGGGTCGGTGCTGCAAGGTTTCCTTGAGGCCGGCTATCGCGTGCCCGTGAGCGGCGGCTGGGTCGAACCCTTCGCCAGTGTGGCGGCGGTTCGCGCGCAGAGCGACGCCTTCGTTGAGAAGGGCGGGGAAGCCGCCCTGTCCGGCGAGAAGATCAATGAGGAAGCGGTGATCTCGACCTTGGGTATCCGGTTCGAGACTGCCCGGAGCGGCCCCTTCTCGGTCCGCGGCATGGCCGGCTGGCAGCGGAACTGGGGCGATGTCGACCCGGTCGGTCGTCACCGGTTCGAAGGCGGCGACGTCTTCGAAGTCCTGGGCGCCGCTCAGTCGGAGAATGCTGCGGTGGCCCGGCTCGAGGCGCGCTGGCGACTGACGCCTCGCATCGCGTTCGGCGTGGGCTATGCCGGCGTTCTCGGCAGCGACGGCGTCGATCACGCTGTCACCGGGGTCTTCAAGGTCGCCTTCTGACGGCCTGACTCTGGCGGTCGGATCCTCGTTCCTGAGTCCGACCGGGTCCTCCGGGCGGCCCTGCGCCGTCCGGAGGGCTTGATGCATCTGCGATATCGTTGGCTGGACTGAAGCCGGCGCGTTAGAATTTGGGCCAGCGCCGTTCGGCCTTCGGCTGGATCAGCGGCGGGGAGACGAGGCTATGACGGACCTTCATCCAACGGGGCGCTCAATCCCCCACAGCCTGTTCGACAGCACCGGCATCGGAAGCCAGGCGGCGCTGGCGATCTGGAAGGACAGCATGGATGCGATCTATGACGTTCGTCTCTGCGTTGATCATGCTGCGTTTCAGGTTCGCGCCGAAGCCTACCATTTCGGCGAGGTGGTGCTTACCGCCTATCGCTGCCTTGCCCAGACTTTCGATCGGTCTCGGGCGCGGATCGGGCGGGACGGCATCGACCATTACACCCTGCAGTTCTGCCTATCCGGCAGGCATGGTTCTCGCGATGGGGCAGGGGGCGCGGAGGCCGGGCCGGGCGACTTGCTCATCGCTGACCTCGCGCAGCCTCATGCGACCGGCACAAGCGATTTCGACAGCCTCAACCTGACCGTTCCGCGGCGGTTGCTCGCGCCGCTCCTCAGGGCTCCGGACGAACAGAATCTTCGGCTCGTTTCCGGCTCGGCACCCCTGGTCGCGCTGTTCCGCAATCACCTGATCGGCCTGTTCGCCGCCGCCCCGGTGATGAGCGTCAATGAGGCGGAATCGCTCGTTGCTCCTACATTGGCGATGGCGGCGGCGGTCCTCAATACGGATGCGCCCGACAGGAACTTCCATGTCATCGATCCCCTTCTGACCGCCCAGATCCATCGTCTGATATCCGATCGGGCGGTCGACCCGGGAATATCTGCGGAGGACATCGCTGGGCGCCTCGGCATATCGCGCCGCAAGCTCTACTATCTGATGGAACCTCATGGTGGGTTTACAGCCTGTGTCCGCGAGCGCCGTCTGCATCTCGCCCACGCCCTGCTCCGGGATCCCACGCAGCATAGAAGAAGCGTCGCAGACATTGCGCAGAGCTGCGGCTTTTCCTGGCGGACCAATTTTGCACGAACCTTCCGGTCCCGTTTTGGGCTGACGCCCCGGGAAGCCCGGGCTCTCGCGGGTCAGTACGCGCCATCGCCGACTGAGGACCTGATGAAACAGCACATGTGGGAATGGATACAGCAGTTGCGCTGAGCCGCCCCCCCGAGTGGCCGCTATTAGGGCGCTTAGCTGTCGTGATGACAGAAAATTGGCGGTGCGCCCCGCAAACGAAAAGGAGCGCCTCGCCGTCTAGTCGGGGAAGCCGGACAGGAACGACGCAACGTTGCGGCCAAGATCGCCAACTGCATAGCCCCCCTCCATGACGATGAGAGTGGGGATCCCGATTGCCGCGATCATACGGGCAAGGACGATGTAATCCTCGCGCTCGAGCGCGAATCCGCAGATCGGATCGCTGCTATGGGTGTCGGCGCCGAAGGAGAGGATCAGCAGGCCTGCGCCCCAGGCTGTGATCGCGTCCAGTGCGCGTTCGAGCGCCGGGCGATAAGCCATGCCATCGGTGCCGCGGGGAAGGGGCAGGTTGAGCGTGGTGCCCTCGCCTTCGCCGAGGCCGCGCTCGTCCTCCCAACCCCAATAGAAGGGATAGTCGGTCGCGGGATCCGCATGGATCGAACAGAAAAACACGCTCGGATCCTTGTAAAAGATATCCTGCGTGCCGTTGCCGTGATGATAGTCGATGTCGAGCACCGCCACCGGGCCAAGGCCCAGCGACTGGGCGTGACGCGCAGCGACTGCAGCGTTGTTGAGGTAGCAATAGCCGCCCATATAATCCCGACCCGCGTGATGGCCTGGCGGACGGCAAAGTGCGAAGGCGTAACGCTCGCCGGCAGCCAAGGCCTGCACGCCGGACAGCGCACATTGCGCCGACCAATAGGCTGATTCCCAGGTGCCGGCGGCGATCGGCGTGCCCGCGTCATAACTATAGGCGCCGAGCTTGGCGTCGATCCGGATAGGGTTGAGGGGACGCCTGTGGACGACCGGAAAAGTGTAGCCGATCGCATCCCCCTTGCGCCCCGCCGCAAGCCATTCGTTATGCGCCTGCTCTAGAAAGGCGAGATAGCCGGCATCATGCGCAGCGAGCAGCGGTGTCATGCCGAAATCTCGCACGAGTTCTGGATCAGCCGCCTCGCGGAGAATCGAGCGCGGGCGCTCGGCGGTTTCGGCCGCGGGAGCCCAGTCGCCGTTGTGCAGTTCCCGTTCGGGCGAATGAGAGCATTGGCGTTCGTCAAAGAATAGTTTCACGTTTTAGCCTGCTCCTCCGTTATCCCGCCAGCGTCCGGTATCTATAGCTATCCACCGAGCTCGGATGCCACTCCGATACTCCTATCGCATTAGCGGCGCCTCACACGGCTGCTGCCATAGGCGGCTGTCAACATCCCGGCGGCGCTGCGAGCGGACCGCAGGGATTTGGTGAGCGCCGCCAAGTCCGTGACTGCCGAGCCGTTCGGCATTCGTGGTGTTACCGCAGTCCGGCACGATCTGGCTAGCATGGGCGAGCGCCGCGCCGATCTCAGAGGTATCGAGACCGGCACGCTTGAGCGCCCTCGCCACATCCCAGTCTTCACCTGCCCCAAGGCTTGCCTGCAGGGTAAACACCTACTCGCACTGCTCTCCCATCCGCCGCAGGAAGCACCAAGACGCTGAGATCGTTGAGGAGAACGCTACCAGCTGATCGTCAGGCCGGCCGTTCCGCTCCAGCGGCGGGTTCGCGGCCCGTCCACCTCGAAGCCATAGTCACCCTTGGCATGCAAGGCGATGCTCCTGCCGAAGCGCGCGATCAAGCCGAGGCCAACCTCCGCCTCGTTGCGGTCGAGTTCGGTGCGGATCGGGTCGGCGCCGAAGCGGGTGTCCTGCTTTCCGGAGAGTCCCTGCCACAGGCTCGCATGGAGATAGGGATGCAGGCGCGCCTGCTCGCTCCCGTAATCGCCCTGCAGGCGCAGGCCGAGGCGACCGGTCCATGACGTGCCCGCGGCGAAGTCGATCGGCGAGAACATGTCCGCTTGGTCATCCAGCGTGATCCGCTGCCAGACGA
This sequence comes from Sphingomonas sp. MS122, assembly GCF_049532975.1. GTDB lineage: Bacteria > Pseudomonadota > Alphaproteobacteria > Sphingomonadales > Sphingomonadaceae > Sphingomonas. The sequence goes on from NZ_CP186695.1 coordinate 780,479, forward strand.
CCTGTGCCTGCGGCTCCAGCGTCCAGCGGCCCGACAATGCGATCGGATAGCCCGCCTCGAGCGAGGCGGCCCAGCCGCGGCCGTCGACATCGGTACCGAGCCCGGCGCTGGCGACGGTCTCGCCTTCGAACCAGCTGTGCATCCCGACGGCATCGACATACCAGCCGCTGTCGCCCACCAGCGTAACATAGCCGCCGACGCTGGTGCTCTTGAGATCGGCATGGCCGACGGTGAGGTCGTTCCAGCCCAGCGCGCGGCCGCGGACGATGCCGTCGGTGGCGGTCCGCCCGACAAAAGCGCCGACGCGGGCATTGACGCCCCCTTCCTCGCCCCAGCCGACCAGGTCCTGCCCGATCTGAAAGCCGGTGAGATCGCCGTCGAACGAGGGCGCGACATCGCCCTTCCAGCCGATCTCGCTGGCTTCGGCGAACACGCGTCCCCAAGTTGCGGGCAGCACGCCGCCGCCGCGGAGCAGGCCCTGCTCGCCCCGGCGCTCATGGAAGGTGCCGAGCGTGGCTGCGGCGAGGTGATGCGCGATCGGCACCGCGGCGACATAGAGCGGCACGACCTCCGCGATCACCGGCGTGGCGCCCGGCGTCGGCGGCTCGACCACGACCGCCGGGTCGGGCGAGGGCACCGGCGCGGGATCCGCCGGCGGCTCGGGCGGCGCGGGCGGCGGCGCAGGCGGCGGCGCAGGCGGCGGGGCCGGCGGCACCGCGGGCGTCGGCGGCGGCGCCGGGTCGGTCACCGTCACCGGCGGCGCCGGATCGACCGGGTCGGGATCGACCGGTGTCGGCTCGGGCGGCAGCGGCGGCGGCGGCGGCGGCGGCGGGGCCGGAGGCGGCGGCGGCGCGGGCGGCTCGGGCGGCGCCGGCGTTCACGATCGTGACGCTGGTCGTACCCGTCGCCGAACCGCCATCGATCACCAGCCTGTCCGAAGCCGAGCTGTCATTGCCCAGTACGGTATTCAGCATCAGCAACCCGCCATTGCCGACATAGTTGCCGCGTATGGAGAAGCTGTCTCCCGGCGCGCCGCTGCCGTTGGTGAGGTCGATGCGGCCGGCGTTGATCAAGGTGGCGCGCTGGCCGGCGGTGAAGGCGGCGATGCCCCCATTCGCGCCGCCGCCGAAGATCGTGCTGGATGCGTCGAGCGCGAAGACGCCGGTGCCGGTGCCGGCATCGCCGAGCGTCAGGAAGCCGTTGAACATCAGTTCGGTATCGTTGGTCGCGTCGATGCGTTCCCAGCCGTCGAACCGTGCGACGTTACCGGTCGTGACGTTGGAGAAGGCCAGTGCATCTGTGCCTTCACCGCCGGTAATCCGCGGGCTGCGGCCGAGATTGGCGTCGGTCAGGTTGGTGAGCTGGGCGCTGTCATTGTCGCCGCCCAGATCGACGGTGCCGTGTACCACGCCGCCGCCGTTCCAGACGAACCGGTCGGCACCGACGCTCATCAGCACGTCGCCGCCCACCGATCCGCCAGTGATGGTGACGCTGTCGGTGCCGCCCGACACGCTGATGTTGCCGCCGATCGTGCCCCCGAAAGGATGATCGTATCGTTGCCGAATCCGGTGACGAGGTTGCGGTCGATCGTGCCGGCCGACATGTCGAACAGATTGTCGGCGAGCTTCATGTTGACACGGCCGATGCGGCCGCCGGTCATCACTGCATGATCGCCATCGTCAAAGGCATCGACGATGCGGCCGCCGGACATGACGAACGTGTCGAGTGCACCGCCCTGGTTGAGCGTGTTGATCTCACCCCCGGTCATCACGAAATGGTCGATGCCTTCGCCCTGCTGCACCTGACCGGTGACGATTCCTCCGCTGATCTCGAACCGGTCGTCGCCATTGCCTGATCGACCGATCCGTTGATCCGGCCCGAAGCCATGACGACGGTGTCGGTGCCGCCGCCGAAGGTGACATTGCCGTCGATCGTCCCGGTTCCGCCCGCGGGAAGGGTGAGGCGGTTGTTCCCGCCCGGGTCGTTGAGCCCGCCCGGATCGGTGCCGCTATCGCAGACATAGACGTCGTCGCCGGCGGTCGGCGTGAGGACACAGTCGGCGCGGGCGGGCGCCGCCGCGCAGAGCGCGATGCCTGCAACCGTGGACGACAGGATGGGCTTCCGGCGTGTGCCGATGCCTGCCGAAGGACTCGGCGATACGCGCGATACCATGGGCATTCTCCCCTTTTGGGTCGGATGCCCCCCTTTTTCACCCTTAGGTACGGGTGCGTTACCAAATTGCCAATTTGCGCAGGGGCGGCAGCTTTAATGCTACCCGAGGCATAGCGCGCGCCGGCTGGTAAGCGGACCATCGGCAATCCACCCCATTGCGGCCGCCAGATCATCGTCTGAACGAACGACGGCTTTCGGGATCACCCGCCGGCTCCTCGACGACTGGAATGAGAGCGCATTGCTGCCGTCCTTCCGCGGAGATGAGCTCGCGCTTCATCAATCGGCCAGGCGGCCAGCACCGCATACCCGCTCGTCCGGGATTGATGCTCGATCGTCCAGACTCTACCCGGGACGCGCAGAGGCTGCTTCCAGTCATTCAGGTAAGCTGATAGCCGCACGAGGCTGGCAAGGATTGCGGACAATGATGACGACGAGGCCTGTCGATGCCGTCCTTTTAGACATGGACGGCACAATCCTGAATTCGATCAGAAGCGCAGAACGTATCTGGGGAAGCTGGGCGGCAGATCACGGTCTCGACGTCGAGGCGTTTTTGCCGACCATTCACGGCGTGCAGTCGGTCGAAACCATCCGACGCCTTGGTCTTTCGGGCGTAGACCCGCTGGTCGAAGCGGCAAGGATTACTCAAGCCGAAACAGAGGATGTCGAGGGCATCGACGCGATCGCCGGCGCCGCCGAGTTCCTGGCGGCGCTGGCCGATTATCCGTGGGCGATTGTGACCTCGGCACCTCGAAACCTGGCAGTAAATCGGATTCGCGCGGCCGGCCTGCCAATGCCCCCGCTGCTGATTGCCGCCGAAGACGTCGAGCACGGAAAGCCCGCACCAGACTGCTTCCATCTCGCTGCGGAGCGACTTGCAACGACTGCCGATCGCTGCCTGGTGCTCGAGGATTCGGTAGCGGGCGTGCACGCCGCCGAGGCCTCCGGCGCCGTGGTTCTCGTCGTAACCGAAACCCATCATGCACCAATGGATTTCCGGCACCCTGCAATCCTCGACTATCGCGACCTCGCGATCGAAAGGGGTACGGATGGCACGCTTTCGATCACGCGGGCAGCGGGCGACCTTCCAACAAGCCAGTGGATCTCCTGCGTGCTTCGAGCTCCCATTCTCGACTGAATACCACCCGGACCAAAGCTTTCGAAAGCCGTACATGTTCGTTTCATCGGGAAAGGCGATCTCGCTCTCTCGAGGGTTCTGGCGATGAGCGTGCGACCCTGCTGCTCGACTTCGCTCTCCGCGTGGCGAACGGCAAAGAAGCTGAGAGCGTGAGCTTTAGGACCACCTCTGGGTAGTGCCGGTATGGCAGCGGGCGGCCCGGGATGAGCTGGTACGGGACTGTCCATCAGCGGGCCTGCGCCAAGGCAACGGCATCAGGGCCGGCAGGAAAGCGAAGCTGGCCGTCATCGTCGTGGACCGCGGACCAGACCGCTTCGGCGACATCAGGTTCGCGCGTCGTCATCGGCGGATTTGCAAAGGCCTCGAGGATCGGCCCGGCAAAGGTCGCATAGGCCCCGGGCAGGAGATCCTCGACCGGAATAATAGCGTTCGCACCAAAGCGCGTAGTCGGCGCATAGCCGGGTTCGACGAGCTTCACACGGATTCCGAAATAGCCGAGCTCTATCGCCAGCGAGGCCGTGAACCCCTCGACCGCTTGCTTGCTGCCGGTATAGGCGGCCGCCAGCGGGAAGTCGCCAAGGGCAACGCTCGAAGTGACATTGACGATCGTACCGGATCGACGCTCCCGCATCTGCGGGATAACCGCCTTGGTCATCGCCATCACCCCGATCGTGTTGGTCTCGATGAGTTGCCGGATCAGCGACATCGGCATCGCTTCAAAAGCGCCGACGCCACCCACACCGGCGTTATTGACGAGGACATCTATGGCACCGGCGGCTTCCACAAGCGCGGCGATACTGGCTTCACTGGTGACATCCAGCGGCAGGATGCGCAGATGCTCCGACGCTGGAAGCCTGCTCTGATCCGGGGAGCGCATCGTGGCGATGACATTCCAGCCGCGCTCGAGGAAATGACGTGCTGTTTCCAGGCCGTAGCCGGATGAAGCGCCAGTGATCAGGATCGTTTGCATCGGAGTCTCCCTTGGTTTGGACACTCTTCAGCTAGGCGACGGCATTTGGACGCACCATAATCATTCGTCCGTCATTAATTACCAATCGTCCGTACGCTTTACGCCGTCGGTCGATGACGGCAGGGTCTTTCTTGCTGAGCAGGACGCTCCGCTTTCGAAGCACCGATCCGAAATTCAGCGATTAGATAACGGACCATCCAGCTATGGACCCATTGAGCGATATCATTGCACTCCTTCGGCCCACGGCCGCGGTATCGAAGCCGATCACTGCACGCGGCGAGTGGTGCGTGCGCTATCGCGCCTATGACGCACCAGGCTTTACCATCGTGCTCGCGGGCGAATGCTGGGTCGAGTTCGCGGACAGCGAACCTCTTCGCTTGTCCGCGGGCGACTTCCTCCTGCTGCCTACCACCCCCGCCTTCGCGCTGTTCAGCAGGGCCGGGGTTCCGTGTATATCCGTCGAGCCGAGCAATGCCGCGGTCCGCCACGGCGAAGCGGAGGGAGATCCGGACTTTGTCGCGCTGGGCGGAAGCTTCAGCATCGAGCAAGTCAACGCCCCCTTGCTACTCTCCCTGCTGCCCGGTTTCATCCATATCTCGGCGTCCGAGGGCCGGAGTACCCGGTTCGGGCGGATCATTGCGCTCCTCGCCGAAGAATGCGCATCCGACTTTCCAGGCAGGGAAGCGATCCTACAGCGGTTGATCGAGACGTTGCTGATCGAGGCGCTCCGCTGGCGCAGCATCGAACGGGACGAGATGTCCGCAGGCCTGCTCCGCGCGCTTCGCGATCCGGCTCTCGCGCGCGTGCTGCGGGCGATGCATGCCGATGTGCGTACCAGCTGGACGGTGGCCGAACTCGCGAAGATCGCTGGGATGTCGCGTTCGAGCTTCGCGGCCCGGTTCGCGGAGGCGCTGGGCTGCGGCGCCATCGAATATCTTTCCCGCTGGCGCATGGCGTTCGCGAAGGACGCGCTGATACGCGGCGCCAAATCGCTCGACCGGATCGCCGACGAAATCGGCTACGAGTCAGCGAGCGCGTTCAGCACCGCATTTCGCAAGCGACTGGGAATGGCGCCCGGCCGCTTCGCGCGATCAAAGGTCAAGGAAGATGCTACCCAACCAGGAGTTGAGCAACAGCGGACATCGGGATGTCGATAGTTCCGGGCTGACTGAACAGAAGGCAGCTTTTTGGTCCGCCGAACGCGTTCTTGAATGACCGCTATGCGGGCGCGGAGCGGCCAGTAGACCTAGCTCAAGATCGACCGGCGGGGAAAGACCCGAACCGCTCCGGTGGCTTGTGGCGCGGGTCTTCGGGTCACTTGGCTAGAATAAAGTCGGCAAGAACCGAGTGATGCGCCATCTGCCTCGCGGTCCATACCTTAAAGCTCTCCAGGAACCTTTCATCGACCCAGGCGAGCCGGCCAAGACCATCGGTCGCAAACCACCGCTCTCGCTCGGCATGCGCCATCAGATTGCCGATGTGCGAGCGCGAGACCCGGCATCGACGTGCCAGACCGCGGCAGGAAAGCGATGGCACATCCGCGTTGGGCGCAAGCGCGGCCGCGATCACTGCAGTAAGCACGATGTAGCCGCAATCCTTGGTTGTGAAATGGTTCACGCCGGGGTGCGAATCGAGCAGACTGCCACGCTTGAACACGAAAGCGGCAGAGCAATAGATCAGCTCGTTCTGGAGCGCGGGATCGGCCTCGAACATCGGCGCGCGCGGGCGCGCGGCGCCTCAATCGCGTCAGCCACGCGGAGAAATGTGAGCGCCGAGCGCGCGGTAGCCGCGGTGAGCGGCGGGGTAGGAGCCAGGACCCGGGCGCGCTGACCGTCCACGGTACCGGACGTAAGCAACGATCCGGCGCGTAGCCCCGCCACCACGCTCGCGGTCTGGCGCGGGCCGAGGCTGCTGCTGGACTGCAGCAGGCGGTGTCGGAGGCGGACCGCCATGGTGGCGCCAGGCCTGGTAGTGATGAATGAGCACGAAGCTGATCATGTAGCGGCCGAACTGGTTGAACAGCTTGTCTGACCGCTCAGCCCTTTGTGCGTTTGAATTGCATGGAGCCTTCCGGACGATAGAGGGTCAGGCCGTCCCCGCCCGGCTCTATGTGGGCGCCCGTCAAGTCGACGACGCCGAAGTCGTTCGGCGTCAGCAGGAACGTTGCGACTGTCCCCGCATCCGCGCGCAGCGGCAGGCGCTCGGACCGAAGCCGGTAGGCGTCCATAGTGAACGTGACAAAGCGTGGTGTCCGCACTTCGCCCGGCGGTAGTGACCACGGTCCTCCTGCAAGATAGGATTCGAGCGGCGTGCCGCTGTCGAACTCGATACGCAGATCAACGCCCGGGACGTCTCGGCCATTCGGCGCGACAACTCGTATCGCGAACGCTTGGTCCGGGGCGAGCTCGACTGCGCCGGTCGTAATTACAGGCGCCACCGGCCGCGGATCGCTGGTCAGTTCGATCCTCCTGCCGACGCGCTTCCAGCGGCCCTGTGCGCGTTCATCCAGCGACCCTACGGTCAAACCATATTCGAAGGTGCCGTCGGGGTTGAGGCGGAGGCCGGCAATCAACTCCATTTGTGAATGCACATACTCCCCCACTACCGGGTCCGCCGGAACGACCTGGATCGTTTTCGGCGCATCCTGCGAAGACACCGGCTGGATAATCGCCAGAACGGCGGTCGCCGCTGCTCCAATACGAGCGGTGCGCCTGACGGAGAAAATGGGCATTCTTTCCTTCTGAGCGGGACAAGTGAGCGCCAAAGCCTAACAGGCCATATCGGCGCGGCAAGACTTCCGACCGAAGCGGTTCATTGCGACCCTTGGTAACCTCTTCAGCCTTGCGTGGAAGGGCGGAGCCTCACGCCGTGGATGAGCCGTGCCGGCTTGAGGGAATCTCGGACTCAGTGCATCAGCGGGACAGTTCCGGTCACTTCGTCTGAGAGCAGCATGACTTCCTTTCTGGCAGCCGTCGCGATGATGATGAGCTGGACGGTTCTTGCGAGCACGCCAACTGCCCAGACCGCACAGCGCATGCAGACCGCCCACTCGCCTGAGCCGGGCCAATCTTCGTCGGCTTGTACGCAGGAGGGGAATGTCGACAGTTGCTGGCAGGCTGGCGTCGCGGCCGAGAAGCGGAGCGATGCCGGAGCGGCCTTGGCCAACTACGAACGGTCATGCGCAGCCGGCTTTCAGATGGGCGGCTGCTATGAGGCCGGCAAAATCTACTTCCTCGATCCGAGCCGGCGCAATTACAGCGCATCCAAGGACAGGATGGCTCGGGTCTGCGACTCCGACGATGTCGGGATCGGCCCCTATGCCTGCAAATATCTGGGCATCATCTATCGCAACGGTCTCGCGGGGAAACCGCAACCGGACCGTGCCTTCTTGCCGCTATCCCGCTCCTGCTTCCTGCACAATACCGAGCCGTTCATCGACGGAAGCGGTTGCGAGATCCTGGGTGAAAGCCTTCCTAGCGCGGACGAGATGGGTCTCTCCGACCGGGTATGGCAGCGTGCCTATATTGCCTATCTCGCCTTTGCGATGGGTTGCACCGATGACATGCCGGCGCTGTGCTCCAAGGCGCAGGCCATTCATCGCCGAGCGGTCGCTGCGTCCGCGAGCTGGCTCAAACGCTGCGTCGAGGATTTGGAGGCAGCTGCATTTTCCGGAAGTTGCGAAGAATTGGCCGTCCCCGCCACTGCCAGATACGAGCAGCGACAGGCGCTGCGTCGCCAGCTTGTGCGCATGTTCCGCAAGGCCACGGAGAATTCGGCCTAGTGTGTCGATGTTGCCTGAGAGCCAGATGGTCTAAGGAGCCATATCTGCCCAACATATGTGGAGCCGACGAATCAAGAAGATCGTTCATTCAGAAGCGTTTCGGCGACAGCTCGTGGACGAGGCCCTGAACCGCACGCCGACGGGAGGGTTCCCGGAACTTGAGCAGCCGCACGGTCTGCCGGCCGGGACCCTGTTTGATTGGGTCGAGAAATTCGGCCCGGCCCCGCCGCCTGCCCCGTTTTCGGCGCTGCACTTCTGGATCGGCTCGACCGAACTCGACGAGACGCAGTTCGGGGCATATTTCGACAACCCACCCAGCTATTGGCAGCTCGATGTCGAAGATATCGAGGCCGTTGGCAGCGACGTCACGGGTTGCGGCTTCTGCCGCGACCTTGGCCGCAAATTACTCTATGACGAGGATCTGCTGCTCGTAATCTGGCTTGAGGTGCCGGTTCCGGTCGAAGAGATCGTGGCAATGAGTGCATTGGCGTCGGAGGATTCGGCACGAGGCGTCGTCGCTGCTTGCGCCGGCCGCGGCATCGAGCGAGCCAACGCCATGTTCGTCTATGCGGATCCGACGCAGGAGATCCTCGATCCCGCGAGGCTGTTCAACGGACTTTCCTATGTCGGGCTCTTTACCGACGAGCTACCAAGAAAGTCGCGTCGGGCCCCCTCGCGCAACAAGTGAGCTATCTCGAACATCCGCTATGGCATGCGCTCTCGGCCTACGTCGTCGGTCCTGAGAATGCCCGCCTTACCTTCGTCCAGCGACTCGCCCGCGAGAACGGTTGGAGTGAAGCGCATGCGGTTCGTGTGTTCGACGAGTACCGGCGCTTCTGCTTCATGGCCGCAACAAGCGACGATCAATTGACCCCTTCCGATGCAGTCGATCAGGCTTGGCATCTCCATCTCACCTACAGCCGCGATTATTGGGAGCGCTTCTGTCCCGACATACTCGGACGGCCGCTGCATCACGGGCCGACCGCAGGAGGCGATGCCGAGCGAACGCGCTTCTTCGAGCAATATGCCCGCACGCTGAAACGCTATGAGGAGGTCTTCGGTGCGCCCCCGCCAGCCGATATCTGGCCGGGCGCGGCGCGGCGACTGTTGGAGGACCCTCGCGCCAGGCGGGTTCATCCGCGCGATGGGATCGTAGTTCCGCGGACCGCGCTGTGGGCGATTTTTGCCGTTGCCGCCCTGGTCGCGATGCTTCACTTTGTCCTCTGGTAACGGGAGCGTCGTCCGGTAGTGTTTTTCAGTCACGACGACCTGAACGGCGGCCAATTCCTCGCGCTCTATGGCGCGCTTCTCCTCCTCGTCATCTATCTCGGGTTCGCCGTTCCCCACTGGCTCCGCAAGCAAGGTCGCGATTTCGATGCAATCGAAAGCGAGCAAGCCGCTTACCTTTCCGGCGGCAAGGATCGCTTCGTCGAACTGGTCATCGCCCGGCTCCTTTGCTCAGAGCGGATCGCAATGGGCAGGGATCGCAAGATCGAGGTCGTTCGAGCGGATGCAGTTCGCAACGAGGCTGACGCAAGCGTGCTCGCGCTGCCCTCGCCGTTCGGTTGGAGCGCTGTCGAAAATGCCTTGCACACCCATGTGCAAGCGGTCCGCAAGGGCCTCACCGCGGACGGGCTCCTGATGGGCCGGGCACGGGTGGAGCTGATCCGCCTGTGCCAGACCTTGCCCTATCTGCTGCTGCTCGCGTTCGGCATCTCGCGTTGGCGTTACGGTGACGAACTCGGCCATCCGACGGGCATTTTGACTGCGCTACTGATCGTGACAGGCATCTTCACGCTGATGCGCTGGCTGACGCCGGAAACCAGAACGCGAAGCGGCATTGCTGCGACCGAGAAAGCGCAGGCACGCGCCGAGCGCCTTCAGCGCGCGCCCACCGCCGATGAAATCCCCTTGGCCGTGGCGCTGTTCGGGACGACGGTGTTGATTGGCTCCGGCTTGAACGATTTCCATCTCATGCGAACTGGGGACAGCTCCAGCGATGCCGGCGGAGGATGCGGCGGCGGCGGTGGTTGCGGCGGGTGCGGAGGCTGCGGCGGATGATGGTTGCGCTTTCGGCCTTTTTCTTCTTCATCAGCCAGCATTCGCTGCTGTCGCTGCCGCTCTGGATCCTGGCCGGTCTGACCTTGGGCGGCGCGGCAAGCAAGCTGTTCAGGAACGGCGGCTGGATGGGACTGAGCGTCGTCGGCTTCGTGCTCGGGATCGCCAACATCTTCCTCGGATCGATGGCCAATGCGACCTTCCTCAATGCCTATGGCACCTATGGCACGGCGGTGATCACGCATGAGGAGGAAACCGCCTCCCAGCTCAATGACGCCAATATCTGGGAATATGATGCGGTGGTGCGAACCGCCGATGGCCGGGACGTCAAGACCAGCTTCGACACCATGTCGGCCAGCCTCTACCCGCCGCGCAATGCGATCCAGATTCCGCCCAAAGGCGAGCGTTTCGTCGTCAAGTACATCCCGGGCTTCGAGCGCAATATCGCAATCCTGCGCGATGAATCGCCGTTCGGAAAAAGACTGCTGCTGCAAAAAGCGCTCGAGCCGGTTGAACGTGCCGCAGCGCGGGTAGAGGCAAGTCCGGGCAATGCCGACTTCCGCCGCGAGTATCGTGAAACGCTCGAGACGTTTCTCGATCGCCACGCCGGCGCTGCCCCGCCTGAAATGGTGGACCGCTACCGGAATGAGCTGAAGCGTCTCAATGGCGCGTAAGTGCCTTCACGATCTCGCAGAACACGCACCAGATCGCTCCAACGGGAGTTTCGATGCTTTATAGTCATATCATGATCCCGATCCTGTTGGGCGTCGTCTTTCCCCCTTCAACCTCGGCGAGCCCATTCTACGATGCTGCAATCTGCAAGCCGCCCTACACGATGGAGTCGGCGACCGCGCTTTACGAAATGGCGGAGAAGCTAGCGAAGCCGGACACGTCGATGCTGACCGCCAACGTCTATGTGCTGCCAGAGGAACTTGGACGGGACGGCTTCAAGAGCCGGAAGGTGATCTTCGGCGGCACGATGGTCGGTGTTCTGATCGAAGGATTGCAGTCAGACGCGCTGGCGGCGCGCTATCATCTGACAAAGGAGCGCTCGACGATCTTCGGCACCTCCGCCAAAGGGTATGCGCGGGCCCTACCCCTGGACCAGCAGCCTCAACCCGACTTCGGGACGGTTTCGATCGTCGCGCGCGAAAGCGCGGCGCTTCCGGGTCAGACGTTGCTCGCTTGCGAATTCGTCTCGAAAGCCGACCAGCAGGCGCTCGAGGCTTACGACAAATCCCGAACCCCCTGAAATGCGGAAGCCAGCGCTAGGGACGACTCTATGGTTGAGGCGGCATTCCACCAAGTAACGAACTCCCATCCATCACCTGAACGAACGGCAGCTTCTGGGATCGCCGTGGGCAGACTGAACGACCGCTATCAGGGCGCCATTCCGGAAGGACAGCTTGCGTCAACAGCTGTCTGCCAGCTTCTGGGCCGGTAGCTGACCAGCAGCTTACGATTGTGTGGCGGCGAAAACAGACGTCACTGACTTTGCGAGCTGAACGGCTTGATTTGGACCGGCCGTTGCCCGTCCGCTTGTGGCGGTGCAGCAAGCCAACCTTCGTTCACCCCCCCATAAAGGCGGCCAGTTCGTCTGGCGTTCCGGTCGGAAACGCCGATTTGAGAGAGTCGAGGAACGCCGACACGCGGGCGCTGAGCAAGCGGCGCGAGGGGTAGAGCGCCCACAAGGCGATTTCCGGCCCGTCGATATCGCCCCAATGCACCAATGTCCCAGCCGCCAAATCGCGACTGACGAGCGATACCGGCAGGCGCCCGGCTCCGGCTCCGGCGCGGACCGCATCGCGGTTCATGACCAGTGACGACACGCTGAGAACGGGCTCGACCGCGACGCGGATCACCCCATTCGGGGTCTTCACCCTCCAGTCCAGGTCCTGATCGAACGATCCACGAATGACCGCAGGAGCCGCTTCGCCATTTTTCGGCCGAGTGACGGAGGGACTCGCCACCACCACCAGCCGATCGCGCAGAAAGGCGCGCCCGACGAGGCTCTCGTCCGGGGCCGGGTTGACGCGGATTACGAGGTCATAGCCCTCCTCGATCATGTCCACCGGCCGATCCTCGGTCGTCACTTCGAGCCGGACTTCGGGAAAGCGGGCGCTGAACTCGGCAGCGAGCTTTCCCATCGCGATCTGCGAGAACAGCAACGGCGCGCTGATCCGCAGTCGCCCGCGCGGCGTGTGTCCGCCGGAAGCGATGGCAGCCGCCGTCTCGTTGAGCTCGGTGAGCAAAGCGCCCGTCCGCTCATAGAGCGCCCGCCCCTCCTCTGTCAGCTTAAGCATCCGCGCGCCGCGCTCGAACAGCCGCACGTCGAGGCTGGCCTCCAGCTCCGCGACCCGGCGGGACAAGGTCGCCTTTGGGCGTCCGGCGGCACGCGCAGCGCGTCCAAATCCCCCATGCCGCGCGACGAGATTGAAATCGGCGAGAGCGAGCAGGTCCATATGTTCCACCAGTGATACGGTACGTTCAAATCTAGCGTCTATTGGCGCGAATATGGATCACTAATTTCCGGGAATGCCATTTGGCATCAACCAGGAGTGACCCCATGACCATCCTCGTTACCGGCGCCACCGGCCAGATCGGGCGCCACGTCGTCGATCAGCTCATCCATCGCGGCGCCGATGTGCGCGCGCTCGTCCGCGATCCTGCCAGGGCGAACCTGCCGGCGGGCGTCACCGTCGTTCAGGGCGATCTGCTCGACATCGATTCCCTGCGCGGCGCATTCTCGGGTGTCTCGACGCTGTTCCTGCTCAACGCGGTGGCGGCCGACGAATTCACGCAGGCGCTCATCGTGCTCAATCTCGCCCGCGAAGCCGGCATCGAGCGGATCGTCTATCTTTCGGTGATCCACAGCGACCTGTACGTGAACGTGCCACATTTCGCGGGCAAGTTCGGCGTCGAGCGGATGATCGAGCAGATGGGCTTCAACGCCACGATCCTGCGACCCGCTTATTTCATCCAGAACGACCTCACCATCAAGGACGCGGTGACGGGTTACGGCGTGTATCCGATGCCGATCGGCGGCAAGGGCCTCGCGATGCTCGACACGCGCGACCTGGGCGAGATCGCGGCGATCGAGCTCGTCCGCCGCGAGCAGGCCGGCGCGCCGCTCCCGCTCGAGCGGATCACGCTCGTCGGCCCGGAGACCCTGACCGGCGCGGATGTCGCTGCGATCTGGACCGAAGTCCTCGGACGCCCGATCGCCTATTCCGGTGACGATACCGCCGGCTTCGAGCAGAATCTGCGGCAGTTCGCGCCGAGCTGGATGGCGTACGACATGCGCCTGATGGCCGATCGCTTCCAGACCGAGGGGATGGTCGCCGCCGCCGGCGATGTCGAGCGCCTCACCACGCTGCTGGGCCGCCCCTTGCGCGCCTATCGCGAATTCGCCGCCGAGATCGCGGCCTGAAGCACCGCACGACAAGGAGATCCGGCATGATCTATTCGACTGCCACTGTCCCGGTGAACCCCGAGGGCGAAATCAGATTGACCCGCGCACAGGCTTGGGCCGGTCTCGAGCTGAAGGCCCGCGACGCGCGCCTGTTCCTTCCGCCCGGCTTCTGCACCCGTTGCGATGTCGTGGAGGAAAGCCCGACGCATTTCGTCCGCGAAGCCACGATCGGCGGCGCCGATCTGCGCGAGATCGTCGTGCTGGAGCACGAGCGCAAGGTCACCTTCTTTCAGGCCTCCGGGCCGCGCGAAGGCGCGATCATCAACGAGATCTACGAGGATGAGGCCGGCGCGCTCCAGTTGCGCTTCTATTGCTATTTTGGTTTGCGCGGCAAGGCGCCGAACGGCCCCGAGGAACAGGCGGAGCAGGCACAATTCGACGGCGACAACGGGTACAGAGCGGCCCTCTTATCGACGCTGAAGCGCACTCGCGAGCTGCTCGCGGAGGGCAGGCTCTGATCGTATCGCCAGCATCTTCGGCGAGACTGCAACTTCGAGCAGTCTCGCCGTCGAAGCGGGCTCTCACGACGACCACAATCTCCACTTCTGCGGGGCCCACTCTCGGACGGCAAAGCAACCTACCACCCAATAACTATCGCCGTGAACGAACGGCGGTTTCCAGGTTCGCCCTCCGACTGGCGCAAAGTCCGAGTTGATGGCGCATTGCAGCCGATACGGGTGAGATCGGTGCCAACACGGCTCGCGGCCAATGTAATTCAGCTACTGATCCGATGACTGGACGATATTCCATTTGCCGCCATCGCCATAAAGCGCGTCGCGCAGCTCCCGGACGTTGCGGTTCAGCTCGCTCAGGCGTTCCGGCGACTGGCCGGACGCCGCGAGCAAGGCTTCGCCAAGGCATCCCGCCTGCGGCTGGAGCGCGCGGCCCTGATCGGTCAGCTCGATCACCACTTGCCGCTCGTTCGCGGGGTTGCGTGTCCTGCGCACCAGCCCCGCGGCCTCGAGCCGCTTGAGCAAAGGGGTAAGCGTGCTCGATTCGAGCGCGAGCTGGTCGGCGATCCCGCCCACCGTCTGCCCGTCCTCGCGCCACAAGACGTTGAGCACCAGATATTGCGGGTAAGTCAGTCCGAGCTCGTCGAGCAGTGGCTTGTAGAGCCGCTGGATGGCCATTCCGGCCGAGTAGATGGCGTAGCAGAGCTGGTCGTCCAGCGGCAGCGGCACAGTGGGTTGGTCGGTCATCACGGGCTCCCTGACCCTTGATGTAGCACGCTTCTCGCAAAAATACATATCGCGATAAGATTTATATTGCGACTCGGTCGACGGTGAGCTACCTCAGCACTTATCGCGATAATCGTTATCGCATGAATGAAGGAGCTGGCCGATGAACATTCTCTATCGCACCGAAGCCACTGCCACCGGCGGCCGTACCGGCCAGGCGCGCACTGCGGACGGCGCGCTCAGCGTCGCGCTCGTTACCCCGAAGGAGCTCGGCGGACCGGGCGGCGAAGGCACCAACCCGGAGCAGCTGTTCGCCTCCGGCTATGCCGCCTGTTTCCTCGGCGCGCTCAAGTTCGTCGCGAGCCAGCGCAAGGTGAAGATCGCCGAGGACAGCAGCGTCACCGCCGCCGTGGGTATCGGCAAACGCGACGACGGCCAGGGCTTCGGCCTCGATGTCGCGCTGAGGATCGCACTGCCCGGCGTCGAGCCGGAGGTCGCCCGCGACCTGGTCGACCAGGCGCATGTCGTCTGCCCCTATTCGCATCTCGCCCGCACCGGCCTCGACGTGCGCCTGTCGCTCGCGGCCTGAACCCCTCTTCTTCCGAAGGAACCTTGCGATGATCAAGAGCATCCGAAATCTCCTTGCTGCCGCCGTCGCGACGGTCGGCCTGACCGCCGTGGCTCATGCGCAAACCACGGCCACGCCCGCCGCCGAAACCCGACCGGTGCGCAACGTGGTCCTGGTGCACGGCGCCTTTGCCGACGGCTCGGGCTGGCGCGGCGTCCATGACGCGCTGACGGCGCGCGGTTATCGTGTCACCATCGTGCAGAATCCGCTCACCTCGCTCGCCGACGACGTCGCCGCGACCCGGCGCGCGCTCGACCGGCAGGACGGTCCTGCCATTCTCGTCGGCCATAGCTGGGGCGGCACGGTCATTACCGAGGCGGGCGTCCATCCGAAGGTCGCCGGGCTCGTCTATGTCTCGGCGCTTTCGCCCGACGCCGGCGAGACGACGGCGCAGCAATATCAAGGCTTCACGACGCCGCCCGAGTTCGTGATCGACACGCACGGCGACGGCTTCGGCTTCCTGCGGCCGGCGAATTTCAAGGCCGCCTTCGCCGCCGATGCGAGCGACGCGGATGCCGCGTTCCTGCGCGACTCCCAGGTCCCGATCGCCATGTCGGCGTTCGAGACCCGGCTCCAGCACGCCGCGTGGCGGAGCAAACCGAGCTGGGCGGTGATCGCGACCGACGACAAGGCCTTCGACCAGCGGATGCTGCAATCTATGGCGAGGCGCATCGGCGCCGACATCACCGAAGTCGCGGCGAGCCACGCGGTTTTCATGACCCAGCCACAAGTGGTCGTCGGCGTGATCGATCACGCGGCCAAGGAGGTCGAACGGCGAGCCCGGCGCTGACCTGCTGGGCGTCTGTCAATTCTAGGGCCGGCAGGCGGTGTCGTTTGGCTCCGCCTGCCGCGTCGCGCCGGTTGGTTCACGCCGCGAGCGCAGCCGCAAAGCGGCACAGGTCGATGCTCGCCAAGACAAGGAACAAAGGCTCTGGGCGCCGCAGTCAGATAGATCGTGCCGCCGATCAGCAGCAACAGCAGCATCGGCTCGCGCAGCACTTCGAGGATCAGCCGCCATGGCCCGCGCCGCCGCGCAGCAGCAGGCTCGTTCGGCCCATCGCGCATCAGGCGCGAGCGTGCCTCCTCGTCACTGAGGCCGCCGGCGAGCGCCTGCACGGCCAGCGGAGCCGCTGCCGCGGTCACGAGCGGACGACGAGGACATGACGGCGGGCGTGGCGCGCAAACCGGCCGATGTTCATCCTGCGCACCGCCGCCTGAACCACTTAACGCTCTCCCGCTTCAAGCTCGAGCATGCGGATGCGGCTGACGACGGCGACGAAAAATGCCGTCGACCAGCCCAACAGGATAATGCCGGTTGCGCCTTCGATTGCGCCGAGCAGGCGCCAGCCCGCGGGGAGCACGACGTCGCCATAGCCGATGGTCGCATAAGTCGAAGTCGAGAAGTACAGCGCTTCCTCGAAACTCGCGAGCGCGCCGCCAAGCAGATAGAGCGCGGCGTAGAGCCAGATTTCGGCGGCGTGGAGAACGAAAAGGCCAATTGCCGCGCCCGCGACGCCGAGCGCGTCGTGCAGCAGCGCGCCGCGCGCAGCGCCGCGGAGGTGATGTCCGCGGATCAGACGCATCAGCAACGAAAGCCCGGTGAGGTGAAGGCCTACGATGATCGCGGTGACAAACGTCGACAAGCCAAGTTGAAGCCAGAGGTGCATGGTCAGCGATCAAGCTGAGCCTGCGGAACATTCCCATCCGTGACCTTACGTAACGCGGCCGCGGGGTCTGCATCCTAGGGCGACCGCACCCGAACAATCAGGGAGTTGGTCATGAAAATTCCGTTCGCCGCGAGCATTCTCACAATCGCGGTCGCAGCGCCTGCCCAGGCTCAAGTCGAGGCCGGCGACGTCTTGGTTCGCGCCCGGGCGATCCTGGTATCGCCAACCGAGGAAGCCGGACCTGTCACGCCGACGTTTCCCGGCGGCTCGGTCGGCGTCTCCGACAGCGTTATGCCGGAAATCGACTTCACCTATATGCTCACCGACCATATCGGCGCGGAGCTTATCCTCGCGACGACCAAGCACGACATCGTGGGCCGCGGAACGCTTGCCGGAATCGACAAGCTCGCCGACACCTGGGCGCTGCCCCCGACGCTGACGCTGCAGTATC
Source organism: Sphingomonas sp. MS122 (assembly GCF_049532975.1). Taxonomy (GTDB): domain Bacteria; phylum Pseudomonadota; class Alphaproteobacteria; order Sphingomonadales; family Sphingomonadaceae; genus Sphingomonas. The sequence goes on from NZ_CP186695.1 coordinate 797,991, forward strand.
ATTTCGCGCCGAAGGGACACGTCCGCCCCTATGTCGGCGCAGGCATCAACTACACGACCTTCTATTCAGCCGATGCCAGCCGCTCGCTCGAGACGGCCATCGGCAAGACTGAAGTCAACCTCGAAGACAGTTTTGGTTATGCGCTGCAAGCCGGCGTCGACATCGATATCGCGCCGCGCGTGTTTCTCAACTTCGATGTTAAATATATCGACATCGACACGACAGCACGACTGCGGACCGGCGCAGCGATCAATCGCGTCGACGTCAGCCTCGATCCCGTCGTGCCTTCGATTGGCATCGGCATGCGCTTCTAGGGCCGGCGAGGTGGAGGATAGCGGCAAGCCAAGGTCTTATGGTTGCCAGCCATTGCCCATTCCCGCACCGTCCCTAGTTCCCAAGCAGCGGCTGGAGTTCACCTGACATGCCCGTCATGCCGGACTTCCTGCCTGGGATGGCATTGGCGACCGCGATCGGCCTGCTGATCGGGTTCGAGCGTGGCTGGCAGTTGCGCGGCGAGGCTGCGGGTCAGCGTGTGGCGGGGGTTCGCACCTTCGCCATGCTCGGCCTGCTCGGCGGCCTCGCCGCGCTGGCCGCGAGCGGTCCCTTGCGCTGGATCGCGCTGTTGACGCTCGGCGCGGCAGCGGCGGCATTGCTGATAGGGCACGCGCTCGACATGCGCCAGGACCGAACGGTCAGCGCGACCGGGGCAATCGCCGCGCTCGCGACGATGTTGCTCGGATCGCTTGCCGCCGCCGGACACCATGCGCTCGCATCGGCAGCCGCGGCGGCACTCGTGGCGCTGCTGTCGGCGCGCAAGCAACTCCACTCGCTGCTCCGGCATAGCTCCGAAGCCGACGTCAAGGCCTTGGTCCGTCTCGCGCTGGTCGTGTTTCTGGTCCTGCCGCTGCTCCCGGATGCCGCGCTTGGCCCTTATGGCAGCCTGAATCCAAGACGGCTGTGGGTGGTCGTGGTCGTAATCAGCTCCATCTCGTTTGCCGGGTACATCCTGACTCGCTGGCTCGGCGACAAATGGGGCGGCCTAGTGGCGGCAAGTGTCGGCGCCCTGGTTTCATCGACCGCTGTGACTCTCGCCTTTGCGCACGAGCTGCGGCGCGAAGGCAGTATCGCGAGTCAGGCGGGAATAGCGATTGCCTCTGCCGTCATGCTCGCGCGCGTGATCGTTCTGGTGATGTTGCTTGCGCCGCTGGTCGCGTGGGACGTTGTCCTGCTGATCGGCCCGGCATTGCTGCTGGCGATCGCCGCAGCGCTGACTCTGGCATGGGCGGCGGTCGCGGCGCAGCGGGCGCCCACCGCGATCGACCCCCGCCCGCCCAGCCTTGTCACCGCGCTGCTATTCGCTTCGCTTGTGGCGCTCGTCAGCCTGGCGGCGGCTTGGCTCGAACAGCGGGCGGGAAGTGGCAGCGGTGCACTGGTGATCGTTCTTGGCGGGATGATCGATGTCGATTCCGCGATCGCCGCGATCGGTGCGCTGCCGCCCGCGTCTATCTCTATCCGCCTCGCGGCGCTTGCCATCGCTGCGCCGGTCGCCTTCAACACGCTTCTCAAGCTCGGCATGATGCTCGCGATTGCGGGGTGGAACAACACGCGCTGGGCTGCTTTCGCCCTTGCGTTGCCGGTGCTGGCGATCGCGGGGAGTGCTGCAGTCCTGCTGGCCGGATAGACGACCTGCCCACCGTTCAAATGGTTCCGACGCAAGCTGGGCCGGCGCCGGCAATCTGCAACATCCTCAATAGCCGCCAGGACGTGTCAAGCGTAGCCGCTCGTGTGAAGCATCGCGTAGTACGGCATCGCTAGTTGCTCTGCACGCTTCCGCAATTAGCGATACGCCGTCTCTTCTGGTCTTTCCGATCCGCGCGCCGAGCCGATCACGCGGATTTCCAGCGCCAGCGAACCCGCATAGCGTGTCATCGCCAATCCGTAGCAAAGCCGATGCAAGTCTGTCCTGAAAAGATCGACGAATAATTGTCGGAGACTCTAGGGGACGAGTTGTGTGGAGGCCGACGCCCGGATGCCGCAAAATAGGCGCCGGGGGTTACTCCAAGCGAAGCGGACGACGACCGCCTCACACCGCAGCACTGAAACAGGCCGCGCTATCGGTCCGATACCGGTCGAAGATGGCAGCGATCGACCGCGCATAGGGCAATGCCGCCGGTTGCAGTCGCAGTGTGCGCTCGCCACGTGCCAGCAGGCCGGCGTCCTCGAAGGGTGCGAGCGCAGCCAATTCCGAGACAAGATCGAGGCCGCCTGGGAGTACGGCATTTCCCTGCGTGAGCAGGGCCGCAATAATTGCGCCACGCTGCCGATCTTCTTCGTTGCGCCAAACTCCGCGAGCCACCGCAAAGGCTTCCTCGCTGATCAACTCGCGATAGCGACCGGCATTCTTTTCATTCTGCAGCAAACGATCGGGAAACTCGCTGATCGCTGACGCGCCAAGCCCGATCAGGACCTTCGCATCATCCTCCGTGAAACCTTGGAAGTTGCGGCGAAGCCCTCCACGGCGGGCGGCTATCGCCAATGCGTCCTTCGGGCGCGCGAAATGATCGAAGCCAATCGGCTCGTAGCCTGCTTGTGTCAGGAACAGGTAGGCGAGCTCAGCCTGATGGAACCGCGAGCTTCCGTCCGGTAGCGCGCTCCCGTCGATCCGCCGCTGACGCGGAATGAGATGCGGCACATGGGCATAGCCGAACACGGCCAGACGGTCAGGGCTCAATTCGAGCGCGCGTTCCAGCGTATCGGTCAGGTCGGCGTCGGACTGGCCAGGCAAGCCGTACATCAGGTCGAAATTGATCGAGGCAGCCCCGGCATCGCGCAACAGTGAAACCGTTTCCCGAATCGCATCGATGGGTTGCACGCGTCCGATCGCTGCCTGAAGCCTGGGCGCAAATGTCTGCACGCCGAGGCTCACGCGGCTGACGTTCGCTTTGCCCAAGGTACGCGCCCAATCGGCATCGAACCCGCGCGGATCGACCTCAACCGACAGCACCGGATTGTCGAGCTTGAAGGCCATCTCCACGGTCGCAACCAGCTCGGCGAACTGCTGGGGTGAGATCGCATTCGGACTTCCGCCGCCGAAGGCCACGCGCCGCACCCGCCCACGCCCGCCGAGCCGCGCACCGACCAGCTCGCTTTCGCGCTTCAGCGCAGCGAGGTAACCGGCCAGGCGTGTGCTGCGGTTCGCCGCGCCGGTATTGCAGCCGCAGTACCAGCATATCTCCTGACAATAGGGGATGTGCAGATAGAGCGAGATCGGCTCGAGTTCGCCCACCATATCGAGGGCCGCTGCCAAGGCATCACCAGAGAAATCAGGCCCGAACTCTGCGGCGGTCGGATAGCTGGTGTAGCGCGGCACGGGTTTGGCCAACAGCTCGGGATAGTACGGCCAGGCGCGATCGCCGGCCGAGGCATTTGGTCGGGCACGTGGCCGAATCTCGTCCGTGACGATCATGAATTCCTCCGCAACATAGCGAAGCTCATGGGACAATCGCGGTGGGCTCGCACCTCGGGAACATCCCGAATAGCGACCAGGCTAATCGCCGTCGTCATCCTCCTCGTAACGCAAGGTGCGGGCGCACGCCGCATGGCAGGCGCCGGGACAGTCGCGGTCCCGCTCGTCCTTGCGCAGCGGCACGGGTTGCGGTGCACCACCGCACATCGAGATCCAGGTCACGTGCGCCGGCGCGGCAGCGCCAACGGGAACCGCACCTACTCCCGTCACGGCGGCGAGCGCCAGCAAGCGACCGACGCTGTTCATACGGAATTCCGATCTCCGCTGCCCGTCTCCTCCTCGATCAGGATGCGCATCGCCGCGCCATCGAGATCGTCGAACTGGCCAGTGGACGAGGCCCAGAAGAATGCACTTAGCCCGAGCAGACCGAGCAGCAGCGCGATCGGTATGAGGACTGCGACGATGCTCACCGTGCCGCTTCCTTGAGGCGCAGCGCGTTGGCGATGACCAGGATCGAAGAGCCCGACATGGCGATCGCCGCGACGAGAGGCGTGACCTGCCCGGCGATCGCGAGCGGGACGGCGATGACATTGTAGCCGACCGCGAGCGCGAAGTTCTGGCGCACGATGTTCATCGTCCGGCGCGCCGCCGCGATGGCGATCGGCACAGGCATCAGCCGGTCGCCGAAAAAGACGATGTCGGCGGCTTGTCGCCCGACATCGCTGGCGGCGGCCGGCGCCATCCCGACGGAGGCGCATTTGAGCGCTGGTCCATCGTTCACGCCGTCACCCACCATCAGCACATGCTTGCCCGCCATTTCGAGCCGACGCACGGCGTCGTGCTTATCGGCGGGGGACATGCGCGCGCGGGCGAAGACGCCGAGCTTGCGCGCGAGCGGCTTGACCACTTGCCATGCATCGCCCGAGACAAACTGGACCGCGGGCACAAGCTGCTTGAGCCGCGCAATCGCATCGACGGCGTCTGGCCGGAGCGCGTCGGCGAACTGGATATGAAACGCCGGTCCATTCTCCACGACGAAGGTGGTCGAAACGCCCTCCGGAGGGAGCAGTGGACCTGCGGGGCTGGCCCAGTCGTGCCGCCCCAGGCGGGCATGACGGCCGTCGATCACGGCCTCAACCCCGCTGCCGACCACCTCGCGCATCTCCGATGCAACCATCGGCACTGTGCCCTCGCGTTCCAGCATTTCGGCGATGGCACGGGCGTGCGGGTGGCGGCTCGCCAGAGCGAGAGTCAGCAGCATGCGGCGAAAGGCTTCCTCTGTCGGCATGCCTGCCACGGGCACTAGCTGACCCAATGTGACCGTGCCAGTCTTGTCGAGCAGCACCGAATCCACCGCGGCAAGCTTTTCGAGCGCTGCACCGTCGCGCACGAGGATGCCGCGTCGCATCAGCGCCGCCGACGCCACGACCTGCGCCACCGGCACGGCAAGGCCGAGCGCGCAGGGACAAGTGATGATGAGAACGGCGACCGCGATCAGAAGCGCTTCGTGCCAACCGGTGCCCGCCACCAGCCACCCGGCAAAGCTGAGTGCCGCAAGCAAATGCACCGCCGGCGTGTACAGCCGCGCCGCGCGGTCGGCTATCCGGACATAGCGCGACCGGTGCTGTCCGGCCGCTTCCATCAACCGCGCGATATCGGCGATGACGGTATCGGTTGCGGCGGCCGTTACGCGGACGGTGAGCGGCGAGGTGAGGTTGAACGTGCCGGCCAGTACCGTGCCGCCCGTCTCGACGGGTTCGGGCGTGCTTTCGCCGGTCACGATGCTGCGGTCGATGTCGCTTGCGCCTTGCTCGATGGTTCCGTCGACGCCGATGCGATCCCCGGCGGGAATGAGGACGCGCATGCCGGGCGCGACCATGGCGATCGGCAACGGCCGCACCGTGCCATTCTCTCCCAGCACACGCACCGTGCTTGGCAGTTTGCGCAACAGCGACGTCACCGAATCCCGTGCACGCTCGCGCATCACGCTGTCGAGCAACCGTCCGGCGAGCAGGAAGGCGAGCAGCATCACCGCGCCATCGAAATAGGCATGCGGTCCCCCGGTCGCGGTCTCGTACAGGCTCACCGCGCAGGTCAGCAACACGCCGATGCTGATGGGCACGTCCATGTTGGTCCGCCCGCTGCGCAGCGCGCGCCATGCGCTTTCGAAGAAAGGCCGTGCCGCATAGGCGGCGGCGGGCAATGCGATCAGGGCCGATAGCCAATGGAAAAGCGAACGCGTCGGCCCGTCCGCTCCGGACCAGATCGAGACCGACAATAGCATGACGTTCATGGAGGCGAAGAAGGCGACCGCCAGCGAGCGAGCGAGGCGCTTGCTCTCGCTCGCATCCACCGCGCTTTCGGCGAGAGCGTGCGCCTCGAAACCGATGCGCCGCACGCTCGCAATCAACGCATCCTCGTCGAGGGACGTGTCATGGGCAACATGGAGCCGCCGCGTCGTGAAGTTGACACGTGCGGCAGCGATCCCGGGCACTGCGGCAAGCCCACGCTCGATCTTGGCGATGCAACTCGCGCAATGGAGACCGTCCACCACGAGATCGGTGGCAAGCATCGTCCGTGCCTCCGCCGCTGCAGTGGCCGCGTTCAAAGTCGCACCTCCTGAACGAAGCGAGCGTCCTTGCCATCCAGCCGTGCCTGGATCCGCAGTTTCCAGCGTCCCGCCGGCAGCGCATGCGCGGCAATGTAGCGCCCGTTTCCGGCATCCTTGAGCAGCAAGGTTCGTCCGGGTAGCCGACCGAGCGGATGCTCGACCTCCGCTGCAACGAGAGCGCCGCCGATCGGCCCCGCCGGCCCGGACAAGGAAACCATCAGGGTGCCGTCTGGCGTCCCGTTCGCAACCGCATGCCAGCCGAGCCGCTGCTGTGCGCGGCCCGAGGCGATCCAGCCGTTGTACCTCTGACTTGCGACATAACTGTTCTGGACCACCACCCCGCCGAAGGTACGCACGGCACTGGACGCCATGATCAGATTGACCGTGATGATCACAGCAAAGAAGCAGACCATGATCAGCGCCATATGTCGGCCGGTGAATTGACCCGTCATGGCTGTGTCTCCGGCCGCTCGAAATAGCTGCTCGCGCTCGCCGTCTCCGCGTTCTCATCGAGCGCGCGCACGGTGAAGCGCAGGTCCTCGCGCTGCGGTCCGGCAGCGGGCGCGGCGACGAAGAAGCGCGTCTTGGCGACCTTGTCCGCCTCGAGTTGCACGCGCACGCTGCGGCCGGCGGTGGCGCGCTCGCCCTCCTCGCGCCACAGCACGCCGACGCCGTCGATCGACAGCTCTATCGTTCGCGGCCGCGCCTCGAGATTGCGGATCTTGATCTCATACCCGTTACGGATTGTACCATCGGACAGGCGCACCCAGAGGGGATTGCGAGTTTGCAACACGCTGAGGTCGAGCCGTGTTCGCGCTTCGAGCGTCGCAAGCATGAAGACCCCGATCGCGCTCCACGCAGCGAGGTAGACCAGTGTCCGTGCGCGCAGCAGCCGTGTCAGTGGCGCGACAGGAGCTTCACCGTGCTGCTCAGCGCGTGCGTCGAGTTCGGTCGTATAGGCGATCAGCTTGGGCCGGCGGCCGATCTTGGTCATGACCTGGTCGCAGGCGTCGATGCACAGGCCGCAGGTGATGCAGCCAATCTGTGGCCCTTCGCGGATGTCGATGCCGGTCGGGCAGACTGCGACGCAAGCATTGCAATCGATGCAGTCGCCGGTTTCGAGAAACGGCGCGTCCTTCGCGCGCTTGAGGCCGTGCGTGCGCGGTTCGCCGCGCCAGAACTTGTAGGTAATGGTCAGCGAACGCTCGTCCATCATCGCCGTCTGGATGCGCGGCCATGGGCACATGAACTGACACACCTGCTCGCGCAGCAACCCGCCGAGCATATAGGTGGTGGCGGTCAGGATCGCGACCGTTGAATAGGCGACCCAGGGCGCGTCGCCGGTGAACAGCTGGCCTGCGAGGGTCGGCGCGTCGGCAAAATAGAAGATCCACGCACCGCCGGTCAGCGCACCGATCGTCAGCCACATGCCATGCTTGATCGCGCGGCGTGTCAGCTTCGCCACGCTCATCGGCGCGGCCGCAAGCTTCAACTGGGCATTGCGATCGCCGTCGACCAGCCGCTCAACATGCTGGAAGAGGTCGGTCCATACCGTCTGGGGGCAAGCATAGCCGCACCAGGCGCGCCCCACCGCAGAGGTGACGAGGAACAGCCCGATCGCAGCCATCACCAGCAGCCCGGCGACATAGTAGAATTCGTGTGGCCAGATCTCGATCGAAAAGAAGTAGAAGCGGCGATGTGCGAGATCGATCAGCACCGCTTGGTCGGGCGCATAGGGACCACGATCCCAGCGCAGCCATGGCGTCACATAGTAGACGAGCAGCGTCACCGCCATCACGGCCCATTTGAAGCGGCGGAACGGCCCGTTCACCGCCTTTGGCAGCACCTTGCGCCGCGCTTCGAACAGGCGCGACGAAGGGCCAAGGCCAGAAGGGGCGTTCATCGTCGGATCACTTCGCGCCCGCAGCCGTGGCCGCGGGTGCCGCCGCTGCCCGACCCGTGGCCGCCTCGCCGCCGCCGAGCGAGTGGACATAGGCGGTCAGCATTTTGATCGTCACCGGATCGAGCTGCTTGCCCCAGGCTGGCATGATGCCGCCATGTGCGTTGGTGATCGTATCGGTCAGCGCGGCGTGATCGCCGCCATACAGCCAGATCGGATCGGTCAGATTGGGCGCGCCGAGCGTGCGGTTGCCCTTGCCGTCATTGCCATGGCAGGCGGCGCAATTATTGGCGTACTGCGCAGCACCGCGCTTGGACGCAGCGTTCGCCGGCTGCTGCTTCGACAGCACGCGAACATAGGCGACGACGTCCTGTACTTCGGCGGCCGTCAGGATGTCGTCACGGCCAAAGGCTGGCATCATCGACTGGCGCGTCGCCTCATCGCCCGGCTGACGGATGCCATGTTCCAGCGTCTTCTGGATTGCGGCCAGGTCACCGCCCCACAGCCAATCGTCGTCATTGAGATTGGGATAGCCTTTGCTGCCGGCTGCACCCGCGCCATGACAGGCGGCGCAGTGCACCTTGAACGCCGAGCGCCCGCCCTCGATCGCAGCGGCGAACAGCCGCGGATCGCGATGCAGCTGCTCGATCGGTGTCGCCGCCAGCGCGCGGATGATCGGAGCGCGACGTTCACGCTCTGCGGAGAGCTCGCGGTCGAGCTGGCCATGGCTGGTCCAGCCCAGCACGCCCTTGGTCGCGCCGCTGATCAGCGGCCAAGCCGGATAGGCGATGCAGTAGGCGATCGCAAAGATCACGGTGGCGTAAAAGGTCCACAGCCACCAGCGCGGCATCGGCGTATCGAGCTCCTCGATGCCGTCCCATTCATGCCCCACGAACTGCGTGCCGGTCTTCTCGTCGATGCGCTTCTCGTCAGCCATCGATTGGATCCTCGTCTTCAAAGATGCTGATCGCAGCGCGCTCGCTGCCGCGCCGGGCTGCGGGGAGGAAAGTCCAGCCCGTCAGCAGCAGGAAGGTGAGCGTCATCGCCAGCAGTCCCCAACTGTCGGCGAAGTGGCGCAGCGTGTCGTAGCTCACTTCGCCTGCTCCCGCGGCGCGGCGACACGGAAATCGATTTGCGTGCCAAGGCCTTGGAGATAGGCCACGATCGCATCCATCTCGGTCACCCGGCCAGGATTGCCGTCGAAGTCGCGCGACTGCGCCTTGGGATAGCGTTTGGCGAGATCGGCAGCATCGCCCTCCCCGCCAGCCTGCGTGCTTAGATCGTCATTCGCTTTGGCGATGTCGTCGTCGGTGTACGGTACGCCCTCGATCCGCAGCGTGCGCAGATGCTCGCGCATGTCGCCTGGCTTGAGGTCGCGTTCCGCGAGGAAGGCGTAGGGCGGCATGATCGATTCCGGCACCACCGCGCGCGGATCCTCGAGGTGCTGGACGTGCCATTCATCCGAATAGCGATTGCCCACACGCGCCAGATCCGGCCCGGTGCGCGACGATCCCCACTGAAAGGGGTGGTCGTACATGCTTTCTGCCGCGAGGCTATAATGTCCGTAGCGCTCGGTCTCGTCGCGGAACGGCCGGATCATCTGGCTATGGCAACTGTAGCAGCCCTCACGGATGTAGATGTTGCGCCCGGCGAGCTCGAGCGGCGTGTAAGGTCGCACGCCGTCGACCTTCGCGACGGTCGACTGGATCCAGAAGAGCGGCGCAATCTCGACGATCCCGCCAATCGCCACGACGACGAGCGCGAGCGCGCCGAGCAGCGTCACGTTACGCTCGATCTTCTTGTGGCCCTGGACGAGGCTTGCCATCGATCGCGTTCCTTATTCGGCAGGCACGGCAGCGGGGCTGCCAGGTTGAGCGGAGAGCGGGCGGTCGCGCGCGGAGTCGAAGGCGGCGTCACTCAGCGGCGCTTCGGCGCGCAGCTTGCCGAGACACGTCATCCAGACGTTCCACACCATGAAAAGCGCGCCAAGGAAGTAGAGCGCCCCGCCCGTGACGCGGATCACATAATAGGGGTGCATCGCCTGGACGACTTCGGCGAACGAATAGACAAGATAGCCGTCGTCACCATATTCGCGCCACATCAGCCCTTGGGTGATGCCCGCCACCCACATCGAGGCGGCGTAAAGAACAATGCCCAGCGTCGCGCACCAGAAGTGCCAGTTGACCATGCGCAACGAGTAGAGCCGTTCACGCCCCCACAGACGCGGCGTCATGTAATAGACTGCTGCGAAGGTGATCATGCCGTTCCAGCCCAGCGCGCCGCTATGGACGTGGCCGATAGTCCAGTTCGTATAGTGGCTGAGCGAGTTCACGCTCTTGATCGACATCATCGGGCCTTCGAAGGTGCTCATGCCGTAGAAGGCGAGCGCGAACACCATCATGCGGATAATGGGGTCGGTGCGGATCTTGTCCCATGCACCGTTCAGCGTCATCAGGCCGTTGATCATGCCGCCCCAGCTCGGCATCCACAGCATGATCGAGAACACCATGCCCAGCGTCTGCGCCCAGTCGGGCAGCGCAGTGTAGTGGAGGTGGTGCGGACCCGCCCAGATGTAGAGGAAGATCAGCGACCAGAAGTGGATGATCGACAGGCGATAGCTGTAGATCGGCCGCTCGGCTTGCTTGGGCACGAAGTAATACATCATGCCGAGGAAGCCGGCCGTCAGGAAGAAACCGACCGCGTTGTGGCCGTACCACCATTGCGTCAGCGCGTCCTGCACGCCCGAGAACAGCGAGTAGGATTTCGATCCCACCCAGCTCACCGGCAGCGACAGGTTGTTGACGAGGTGCAGCATCGCCACGGTGACGATGAAGCCGAGATAGAACCAGTTGGCGACGTAGATGTGCGGCTCGGAGCGCTTGAGGATCGTGCCGACGAATACCGCGAGATAGGCGACCCAAACGATGGTCAGCCAGATATCGACATACCATTCGGGCTCTGCATATTCGCGCCCTGCGGTGACGCCGAGCACATAGCCCGTCGCCGCCAGCACGATGAACAGCTGATAGCCCCAGAATACGAACCGCGCGAGCCACGGCATTGCGAGGCGCGCGCGGCAGGTGCGCTGGACGACGTAGAAGCTCGTCGCAATCAACGCATTGCCGCCGAACGCGAAGATTACCGCCGAGGTATGAAGCGGCCGCAGCCGTCCGAAGGTGGTGAATTCCGAGCTGAAGTTGAGCTGCGGATAGCCAAGCTGCGCCGCGATCACGATGCCCACGAGGAAGCCGACCACACCCCAGAAGACGGTCGCGATCACACCCCAGCGGATCACGTCATCATAATAGCGACCCTCCACGACCGCCACTGAGCCGGGCGCCGGCAGACTGATCCGGTTGAGCGTCAGGAATGCGGTCGCGATCGCGGCGGCGGCGAGGATACCCATGTGAACGGCGAACGCGACATCCACTGCGGCCGCCGCCGCGAACACGGCGAGAATTCCCAGCAACAGCCAGGCGCCCCCCTGCCATACGACGTCGTCTTCCATGTACAACTCCACTGAGCCGGCCGCGTGGCTAGCGGCCGTTGTTTTGTCGGATCGGATTGAACCCCTCAGGCAGCCATGCGCCGGACCGGATGGCAGCGTATGTTCGTATTTTTACTAGGCTTGACCGGCGCCGCGGCCGCGGCGCGCAGTTCGAGCCGTTCCCAGATCTCGACCAGCGCGGTGGTGAGCTCGCGCATCATCGCTGGCGTATGCGCCGGTCCCGGGGTGAAGCGCAGCCGCTCGGTGCCGCGCGGCACGGTCGGATAGTTGATCGGCTGGACGTAGACGCCGTACTCGGCGAGCAGGATGTCGCTGATCCGCTTGGCCTTGACCGGATCGCCGACCATCAGCGGCACGATGTGGGTGACCGAGTCCATCACCGGCAGGCCCGCCTCGGCGAACATCGCCTTGAGGCTCGCCGCGGCCGCCTGCTGCCCGTCGCGCTCCTCGCTCGACTGCTTGAGGTGGCGGACCGACGCCAGCGCCCCGGCGACCAGCACCGGCGAGAGCGAGGTGGTGAAGATGAAGCCGGGGGCGTAGCTGCGGATCACGTCGATGATCGTCTGGTCCGCGGCGATATAGCCCCCCATCACGCCGAACGCCTTGCCCAGCGTGCCTTCGATGATCGTCAGCCGGCTCGCCGCTTCGTCCCGCTCCGAAATGCCGCCGCCGCGCGTGCCGTACATGCCGACGGCGTGGACCTCGTCGAGATAGGTGAGCGCGTTGTACTTGTCGGCAAGGTCGCAGATCGCATGGATCGGGGCGACGTCGCCGTCCATCGAGTAGACGCTCTCGAACGCGATCAGCTTGGGCGCGGTGGGATCGTCGGCGGCGAGCAGCGCCTCGAGATGGGCGAGGTCGTTGTGCCGCCACACGCGCTTCTCGCAGCCCGAATTGCGGATGCCCGCGATCATCGAAGCGTGGTTGAGCTCGTCCGAATAGATGATGCAGCCGGGCAGGATCTTGGCGAGCGTCGAGAGCGTCGCCTCGTTCGAGACATAGCCGCTGGTGAACAGCAGCGCGCCTTCCTTGCCGTGCAGGTCGGCGAGCTCGCCTTCGAGATCGACATGGTAGTGCGTGTTGCCGCCGATGTTGCGTGTGCCGCCCGAGCCCGCGCCGACATCGTGCAGCGCTTCCTCCATCGCCGCGATCACCTTGGGATGCTGGCCCATCGCGAGATAGTCGTTCGAGCACCACACCGTGATCGGCTTGGGGCCATTATGCCCGGCGAAGCAGCGCGCATTGGGAAACATGCCCTTGTTGCGCAGGATGTCGATGAACACGCGATAGCGGCCCTCGGCATGCAGCCGGTCGATCGCCTCCTGGAAATGCTGCCTGTAATGCAATGCACCCTCCCGAAGGCATCGCCTTAAGAAGCCCACTTCGGGCGAGGCATTGTGGACTTCCCGTAGAGAAAGGTGACTTCTGCACCGAAGGTCCCGGGATCCAAAATTTCCTCAATAAAATCAAAGGTAAATGGCGGAGCAGGAGTCCTCCGAACGCTTTCTTATTCGCAGGCCATAAGATGGGTAAGCCGCTTTCGCAGATAGCGATGACTATGGTCCTTCGGCGTATGAAGCTGGGGCGCTACACCGTTCATGGCATGCGCAGCACATTCCGCGACTATATGGGCGAGATGACGAACCACGCCGAGTCCGTGGTCGAACAGGCGCTTGCCCACCAAGTCGGAGACGAAACGTCGCGCGCCTATCGCCGTGGCGACGCGTTCCTGAAACGTCGCGCACTGATGGACGATTGGGAAGCCTATTTGCTGGGGTCGGAGCAACGTCCAGTACATGCCGCGAACATAGAGGAGCGCGCAAAGGCTGCTTGAGCTCGACGGGGCGTAACCTAAGAAAGCCCAGCATTCCAGCGTCAGGCGGCGGCCAAGGTGCGTGACGAGGAAACCTCAAAGCAGCGCGCCTCACCGGAAGCATCGGTAATGGTCATGAAGTCGCCTTCACGTAGCGGATGCGTTTCCAGGTGAAACAGCTCTTCGTCGTCACCATCACCGGGTAGGTACGAGAAGACCCAGCGGCCGTTCGTGTGGCCGACACGCCCTGTCCGCTCGGGCTCATCGGGCGACGATCGCAGGACCGTGGCGCGCTCAGGTTCCGCACGGATCGCCGTCCTGTCGATCAGGCCATGATTATCCAGCGGGATGCACAGCAGATAGCAGTGCTCACGCGAGCCATCCGGATGAGCCGCGGAGCGCGCAAGGTCGAGGCGGATCAGGTGCCAGGTCATCAGCCAGCCCTCAATGCGAAAGCAGCACGGGAATTCGTGCATCCTCGATGATGGCACGCGTGACACCGCCGAGCATCACCTCCCGGATCCGCGAATGCCCAAAGCCGCCGATCGCGAGCAGGTCGGCATGCGCCTCGATCGCGAACTGCTGCAGCGCGTCAGCTTCACAGTGCTCTCGATCCACGAGATGGTGAAGCTCGGCCAGGAAACCGTGCCGGCCGAGATGCCGCCTCACTTCCAGCCCGCTTTGGTCATCTGCTGCTTGCACGGGCCTGTCGCTCACGATCACGATGTCGACCTGCGCTTCGGGCTCGAGCAGCCGGACCAGGTCATGAAGCGCGCGATTGGCCTCGGGACCCGGCTTCCAGCCGAGCACCGCGTGGCGCACGCGAACGACGCGGCGATCAGGGGGAAGGATCACGAGCGGCGTGCCGGACGAGAGGATCAACGTCTCGATCACTCGCCGGCGCAGCCAGTGGAGTTCCCAGGTCACGGCGGTTCCGATGACGATCAGATCGGCAATCTGCCGGCTCCGCCGCAAATCGCCGGCAAGCCAGGCGACATCGTCGTGCAAGCCGAACACAGCGACCGGGCAGTGCGCGCCCATCGCGAGCGCTTCGACTGCCGCGACGTTTGCCTTTGAGTCGCGCACCATCACCTCGTCGGGGACGTACATGGCACCGAGCGGCACAAGCGCCGGACTCGCCACCGGCCCCGGCGTCAGCACCGCGATCTCGAGATGAGCCTCATGCGCCAGCGCCATCGCGGCCGCGGCATCGATGATCGGGGCCGCCCTGTCCGGCGCTTCGACGATCGCGAGAATATTCTTCATGGCTTGTCTCCGTGGTCCGCCTCGCTTCTCGTTGCCGAGTCGAGCGGTATTCGTGCGAGTCCGTGACGACGCGGCGCCGGCGCCGAGCGCCGGGTGCAGACGCCGTCGCCCGCAGCTTCATTCCGCGTTCACGGTAATCTTGCGCGGTTGCGGCGCCTTCTCCTCGTCCTTCGCGATGGTGAGGGTGAGCACGCCCTTCTTGAACTTGGCCTCGATCTCATCGGGATCGGCATCCGCCGGCAGCCGGATCTGCCGTTCGAACGCACCATAGCGCCGCTCGCTCAGCATGAAGCCCCCTTCCTTGCGCTCCTCATGCTCCCGCTTGTCCCCCTTGAGCGTCAGGATGCCGTCGGCGAGACTCACCTCGACATCGTCTTCCTTCACGCCGGGCAGCTCGACCGTGAGGCGATAGTCCTTGTCGCGCTCGATCAGCTCGACCGCCGGCCTGGGGCCGAAACCGGCGAACGAGCGGACCGATTCGCGCGCGGGACGCCCGATATCGTCGAAGAGCCGATCGATCTCGTGCCGGAGCCAGCCGAACGGCGTTTCAGAGGCGACAGGGCGATTGCCGTTGACGGGGCTGATATCATTCATCGCTACTTCTCCTGTAGAAGAGGTCAGGCAAACAGTGCCGGCCGGCCCGCCTCGGCGATCCGATCGGGGACAACCAGGTCACAGCCCTCGGATCGCCGCGGCTGCACCTGGCCGGGCATCCACACGTCCAGCATTGCGTTCCACCACAACGTGGGCAGCACCGCCGGAAGATATGCCGGCAGCGGGACTAGCGGCGGCGGTGGGGCATGGGCCAATTCATGATCGAGCATGGCAATCCTCATGACTTGATCAAAGGCTAAGGTAGGGGAAGACCCGGCCAGAATCGGTAGATTCCCCAAGCCGGCCTACGGTGCTTCCCGGATAGGCGGCGGTCGGTCGGCCACGCACCCTTTGCGAAGATCTTCCCGCAGAAGGGCGCCGAAATGAGCATCCGAAACCTGGACAAACTGCTGCGGCCGCGCAGCGTCGCCATCGTCGGAGCGTCGAGCCGTGCCGGCACGGTTGGGCAGCGCGTACTCGAAAATGTTCTGGATGGCGGCTTCGATGGGCCGGTGTTCACGGTCAATCCGAAACAGGTCGACCTCGACGGCGACTGGTGTGTGCCGAGCGTCGGCGATCTGCCGATCGCGCCCGATCTTGCGATCATCGTCACGCCAGCGCGGACCGTGCCGGGCATCGTCGCCGAACTCGGCGCGAAGGGGACGCGCCTTGCCGTGGTGATCTCCTCTGGATTTCATGAGCCTGAACTCCGCCAGGCGATCCTCGATGCCGCGCGACCGCACCTTCTCCGCGTCGTCGGCCCGAACTGCCTGGGCGTGATGATGCCGCACGCGCGCTTGAACGGATCGTTCGCACAGGCAGCGCCGCGTCCCGGCGGGCTCGCGCTGATATCGCAAAGCGGTGCGCTGGTGACCTCGATGATCGATTGGGCGAATGCGCGTGATGTCGGCTTCTCCGGCATCGTCTCGCTCGGCGACGCCGCCGACGCAGATTTCGGCGATCTGATCGATCTGTTCGCCGCCGACCCGAAGACCGATGCCATCGCGCTCTACGTCGAGAGCATCAGCGATCCCGCCAAGTTCATGTCGGCCGCCCGCGCCGCCGCTGGGGTCAAACCGGTCGTCGCCCTGAAGGCGGGGCGCACGGATGGCGCAAATCGAGCGGCGCTCACGCACACTGGCGCGCTCGGCGGCTCCTATGACGCGCACCTGGCCGCATTCCGACGCGCTGGTATCGTCTCGGTCGAAACGCTCACTGAACTGTTCGATGCGACACAGGTCCTGGCTCGGCGGCAGCTGTTTCGCGGAAATTCCCTCGCGATTGTCACCAATGGCGGCGGCGCCGGAGTGCTGGCCGCAGATGCACTGCAGAAAGTCGGCGGCCATCTCGCGCAGCTCGCGCCGGCGACCATCACCACGCTCGATGCGGCACTCCCGCGCGGATGGTCGCGCGCCAATCCAATCGACGTCGTCGGCGATGCGCGTGCCGAGCGCTTCGTCGCAGGCATCGAGGCGGCAGCGGCAGATCCGCACGTCGATGCCGTCCTGGTCATGCACTGCCCGACCGCCGTCGCTGCCGGTACCGAGATCGCGCAGGTAGTCGCCGACCAGGTCGCCAAGGATAGCTTTCCCCGCCGCACACCAGTGCTCGCTTGCTGGATGGGACCGCACAATGCCGACGCTGCGCGCGCCGCCTTCGCCGGCACCGGTATTCCGTTGTTCGACAATCTCGACGATGCCGTGCGGGGCTTCGGCTATCTGATTGCCGCACGCGCGGCCCGTGAATCATTGATGCGAGCGCCCGCGCGCCTCAGCGTCTCCACACGAGATCGCGGCAAGGCGATGGCCGTGATCAGCGGCGCGCGTGTCGATCGCCGAACGACGCTTACCGCGACCGAGGCGAAGGCGATTCTCGAGGCATTCGGCGTCCCGATCCATCACGGGCGCTTTGCCCAGACGACCGGCGCCATCTGGGCCGCCTGCGCGCTGATCGATCCGCCATACGCGCTTAAGATCGTCAGCCGCGAACTCACGCACAAGTCGGATGTCGGCGGAGTCGCCCTCGACCTCCCGGACGCCGCGAGCGCCGTTCACGCGGCGGAAGCCATGGCGAAGCGCATCGCGCACGAGCATCCATCGGCAAAGCTGCTCGGATTCGAGGTCGAACCGATGGTCGAGGTGCGCGGCAAGCACGAGCTCCTCGTCGGCATGTATGACGATCCGACCTTCGGACCCATGATCACGGTTGGAGCCGGCGGGAAGGCCGTCGAGGTGATTGCTGATCGCGCGCTCGGCTTGCCGCCGCTCGACGATACGCTCGCCCGCGAAATGATCTTGCAAACGCGTATCGCACGGCTGCTGGCGGGCTATCGCGACGAACCCGCCGCGGACATCGATGCGCTGGTGCGGATTCTCAATGCGGTCGCGAGAATCGCCGCGGAGCTGCCGGATATCGCCGAGCTCGACATCAATCCTCTCGTCCTGGACGAGAACGGCGCGCTCGTGCTCGATGCGAGGATGCGGATCACAGCGCAGCCAGCCCGATCACGCATGGTGATCCGTCCAGTGCCGGTCGAATGGACCACCGATCTCACGACGCGCGAGGGGGTGGAGCTGCACGTGCGACCGGTGACGCCCGATGACGAGCCCGAGCTCGCCGACTTCTTCCGGGAGGTCTCCTCCGAGGATCTGCGCTTCCGTTTCCTGTCAGCGATCCACGAGGTTGGTCACGAGCGCCTCGCAGCGATGACTCAGATCGATTATCGCCGTGCCATGCACTTCCTGGCTTTCGCCGGCGAGGTGCTGGTCGCAAGCGCGTTTCTGGTTAGCGACCCCGACCGCACGCGCGCCGAACTCGCGATCTCGGTTCGTGCCGGCTGGAAGCATAAGGGCATCAGCTGGTCGCTCCTCCAGCATATGCTGCGTTACGCGGAAAGCGAAGGGGTCAGCAGCGTCGAGTCGCTCGAAAGCAGCGAGAACCATGCCGCGCTCCAGCTCGAGCGCGAGATGGGCTTCACCACGACCCCTTGCCCCGACAGCCCGACCGAGACGCTGGTCCGCAAGGTGCTGCGGCAGCCCGAAGCGGTCGGCTGACATGGCAACGCAAGGATCACGCAGGATCGCGGTCATCGACGGTCATCCCGATCCCGACCGTGCGCGCTTCGTACATGCTTTGGCCGACGCCTATGCCGACGGTGCGCTGATCGGCCGACACGAGGTGCGGCGGATCGAGCTGGCCACAATGGACTTTCCGCTGATCCGTTCACGCGCCGAATGGACGGACGGAAAGCTCGCTCCAGCGATCGCCGAAGCACAGGCCACGATCGCCTGGGCTGATCATATCGTCATTCTGTATCCATTGTGGCTGGGCGACGTGCCCGCGCTGCTCAAGGGCTTCCTCGAACAGGTCGCCCGGCCAGGCTTCGCGATCGCCGAAGGGTCGCGTGGGCCACGCGGGCTGCTCAAGGGCAAGTCAGCACGCCTGGTAGTGACGATGGGCATGCCCGCATTCTTCTATCGCTTCTACTTCGGCGCCCACAGCGTAAAGAGCCTTGAGCGCAATATCCTCAAGCTCGCGGGTATCCGGCCCGTCGAACATACGCTGATCGGTGGGGTCGAGGGCTCGGCCGAGCAGCGCGAGGAATGGCTCGGCGAGATGCTTGATCTCGGCAGCCGCGGGGCATGAGACGAGTCGCGCTGGCTGCCGCGGTGATCGCGACCGCATGCGGCTGCGCGATCGCGGGGAATGGCCAGTCACTCGACTCCGGCTCAGTCCGGCAAGCGGTCGCACGGCTGAAGCCCGGCGAATATCTGTGGATGCCGCAGGCGGCGCCCGAAGGACCGATGATCCTCATCGTCAACGTCCGCACGCAACGCGCGGTGCTCTACCGCAATGGGCTTCCGATCGCGATCACCACCGTCTCCACCGGCCGCAAGAGCCACAAGACACCGCTCGGCGTCTTCACGATTCTCGAGAAGGAGGCAGTGCATTTCTCCAGCATCTACGACAGCGCGCCGATGCCGCATATGCAACGGCTGACCTGGGGTGGCGTGGCGCTCCATGGCGGCCATCTGCCCGGCTATCCGGCGTCGCACGGATGCATCCGACTGCCGCACGAATTCGCCAGGCTGTTGTTCGACGAGACCCGACTCGGCATGACCGTCATCGTCACTGACCGACCCTCAGCGCCTGTTCTGGCACTCGGCATCGAGCTCGCCGCTGGGACAGACGATGCGACATTCATGTGGAAGCCCGAGGCCGCGCCCACCGGCCCGGTTTCGATTCTCGTCAGCAGCGCGGAGCAGCGCGTGGTCGTGCTGCGAAACGGCAAGCTGATCGGCTCTGCGAGGCTATCGATCGAAGGCAAGGTCGATCGTCCGCAGTTGTTCGCGCTGGTGCGGGCACCGTCGGCTCGCCTGGAATGGGCGCGCATACCGCTGCCCGGCCAAGCCCCTGATTCCTCCGCTGGAACGGTCAAGATTATCTCGCCTCCGGACTTCCGCGCGCTGGTCGAGCAAGTCCTGGTCCCAGGCGCGACCGTCGTCGTCACGCCTGACAAGCTCAAGCTCGGTAGTATCGAGCCGGCGTTGTTGGAAGCCGACAAGCAGCCCACACGCCGTAACTAGGAGGCCGGAGCCGCCAGGGATTGGCCGCGAAGCGCAACCCTGCGTATTGTTCCGGATGGGAAAGCACCGCAATTGCCAAGATGGAGAAGCCGTGACCGGTCAAGCGCTTCCTGATCCGGACGAGCTCGCGCTCTTCATCGAGAGCGTGAACGATCGTGCGTCGTTCCTCATCGACACCGAGGGCCGGATCAAGTCCTGGAACCGCGGCGCCGAGCTGCTCACCGGCTGGGACGCGGCGGCGGTCGTCGGGCAGCCGTTCGATCTGCTCTACCCCTCCGATCAACAGAAGGAGGGCGTCCCCGCCGCCGATCTCATGAAGGCGCGCGAGCGAACCCGCGTTCGAAACGAGGGCTGGCGCGCGCGCCGTGACGGATCGGAATTCTTCGCCGACGTGATGTTGATCGCCCTCTGGGACGACGCAGGTGTTCTGCGCGGCTTTGGCCAGACGCTATTTGACATCACGGCACGCAAGGCGACGGAAACCGCGCTCGCGCGCAGTGAGCTGCACTTACGCTCGATCCTGGCGACAGTGCCTGACGCGATGATCGTCATCGACGAGCATGCGACCATCCTTTCATTCAGCGCGGCGGCAGAACGGCTGTTCGGCTGGACCGAGGCCGATGTGGTCGGCAAGAACGTCGATATGCTGATGCCTTCGCCCGATCGCGAGCGGCATGACCATTATATCGCGCACTATCTCGATACGGGCGAGCGCCGGATCATCGGCATCGGCCGTATCGTTTCCGGCCAGCGGCGGGACGGCACCGTATTTCCGATGGAACTCTCCGTCGGCGAAGCCGCGAGCGAGGGCCACCGCATCTTCACTGGCTTCATCCGCGATCTGACCGAGCAGCAACGCGCCGAGCTTCGCCTCAAGGAGCTTCAGTCGGAGCTGATCCACGTCTCCCGCCTGAGCGCCATGGGCACGATGGCGTCCACGCTCGCGCACGAGCTCAACCAACCGCTGGCCGCTATCACCTACTTCATGCAGGGCGCGCGCGATTTGCTCGCGGACCCGAGCAATGATGTTCAGGCGCTACTCGCCGAAACGCTCGATGAAACCGCCAATGAAGCGCTTCGCGCCGGCAATATCGTTCGCCGGCTGCGCGAATTCGTTGCGCGAGGCGAGGTCGAAAAGCGCGTGGAAGACCTTAATCACCTGATCGACGAAGCAAGCCGGCTGGCGCTGATTGGCGCGCGTGAGCGGGGAATCCGCACCTTCTTCGAGCTGGACCGTAGCGTAAAGCATGTACTCGTGGAACGCGTGCAGATTCAGCAGGTACTCGTAAACCTGCTCCGCAATGCCGTCGAGGCGCTCGCTGGGTGCGTAATTTGCGACCTGACCATCAGCACCGCGCGCGATACCGGGGAGATGGTACGCGTCTCGATCGCCGATACGGGTGCGGGCATTCCCGAGAGTATCGTGCCGCAGCTTTTCCAGGCCTTCGCTACGACCAAAGAGAACGGCATGGGCCTCGGCCTTTCGATCTGCCGTACGATCGTCGAGGCACATGGCGGGCGCATCTGGGCCGAGCCACGCGAAGGCGGCGGCACCATTTTCAACTTCACCCTCATGAGCGCGGAAGTCGAGGCATAGGATGGAAAAGAAGCTGGTTCACCTCGTCGATGACGATCCTGCAATCCGGCGGTCGGTCAGCTTCGTGCTGAAGACGTCGGGGTTCGACGTCAGGTCATATGAGTCTGGTGTGATCTTTTTGAAGGAGGTTCGCCATGCGGCTCCCGGTTGCATCCTCCTGGACATCCGCATGCCAGAAAAGGACGGGCTCGAGGTGCAGCGCGATCTGAACGCCATGGGTATCAGCATGCCAGTCGTCATGCTCACCGGTCATGGCGACGTGACCGCCGCTGTGCAGGCGATGAAGGAAGGTGCCGTCGACTTTCTCGAGAAGCCATCCGACAAGGACGATCTCCTTCGCGCGATCAACACCGCATTTGTCCGCCTCGAGCGATCGGAAGACGTCGCGGGGGCCGAATCGGAGGCCCAGGTGCGGATCGCGGCGCTCACGCCGCGCGAACGGGAGGTGCTTGAGGGACTTGCTCAGGGCCTGCCCAACAAGACAATCGCCTACGACCTCGGAATCTCGCCCCGTACCGTCGAGGTCCACCGCGCTAACGTCATGACGAAGCTACGTGTGCACACCTTCCCCGATGCGTTGCGGATCGCATTCGCGGCAGGTCTCGGAAAAAGTGGCGTTTCGTAGGATTACGTAACGACCAGCGCCGCCTCGCTGCGCATGCATCTTCCATGATACAAGAAAGTGTCCGCTTGTCGGCCCACCCCCGTGTCGATGAGAAGCGCCCATCGTTGCTGCTGGTGGAAGACGACGATGCGCTGCGGCGCGCGCTTCAGCTCATGCTCTATAATCAGGGCTATCAGGTTCGCGCCTATCCCTCAGCTGCGCACGCCCTCGCCGATCCGTCAGCGACGGACGCGAGCGTGCTGGTCGCGGACTATAGGCTGCCGGATTCTGACGGCATCGCGCTGCTTGGCGCGCTCCGTTCGCGCGACTGGAACGGCCGCGCGGTGCTCGTTACCGGTTTTCCCTCGCCAAGCCTGACGGCCAGTGCGAATTTGGCCGGTTACGCCGCGATCCTCGAGAAGCCGGTCCCCCATCACAGGCTCCTCGCCGCGATTGCATCGAACTGACGGTCAAAGGCCGATACCGTGGCCTCTGCCACCCTCCGAACCGCACTACTCGAGCATAGGTACATATCCCAGTGACCACGTTCTCTTCGCCTCAATAGCTTTTACTCGATACCAACGGAGGCGATTCCATGAAGAACATTCTGGTGCTCATGCACGACGATGCCGGGCAGGAAGCGCGTTTCCAGTGCGCGCTCGATCTTACCCGTGCGGTCGATGGCCATCTGACCTGTCTCGATGTCTCGATGCTGCCAGTGGCGATCGACGACTATGGCGTATTCGGCGGCACGGCCACCCTCATCGCCGATGAACAAGCGGCCGAGCGGCGAAATCGCGCGCGGATGGAGCCACGGCTCGGCGACGAGGAGGTCGGCTACACCTGGATCGACGTCACCGGCGACCTGGCCTCGTCGCTGCGCGACGCGACCGCCATCAGCGATGTGCTGGTGCTCAACCGGCAGCTCGACGACACGACCTATCCCGACATGTTCGGCCTAGCCGGCGAGGTCGTCGTGAAATCGGGCAAGCCGGTTCTCGCGGTGCCCGAGCGTACGCGCCGTTTCGATCCCTTCGGTCATGCGATGGTCGCCTGGGACGGTTCGCGCGAGGCCGAGGCCGCGCTCCGCGCCGCCGTACCGCTGCTCCAGCTCGCCGAACGCGTGACGATCCTCGAGGTCCATGACGGCTCGATCAACCTGCCCGCGTTCGAAGCCGCAGAATATCTGTCACGGCACGGGATCAAGGCGACCATCCTGCGGCGCTCCTCCGCCGTGGACCTCCCGAGCACGGTGATCCTCAACGAACTCGTCGAGAGCGCGGCAAGCTATCTCGTCATGGGCGGGTTCGGGCACAGCCGGATGGTCGAAGCGATGATCGGCGGCGTCACGCGGCGGATGCTGCGCGAATGTCCCGTGCCGCTCTTCCTCGCGCATTGAATGGAGGAGAGAATGACGACGACCACCGAGGCGCCGCGCCACATGATCGTGCTGGGCCATCCGACGCCCCGCAGCTTCAATCATCAGGTTGCCGAGACGTACCAGCGTGTCGCGCGCGAGTGTTGGCAGGAGGCGGAGGTGCGCGACCTGTATGCGCTCAATTTCGATCCGTTGCTGCGTCCTGGAGAATCGCCCTCGCCCGACATCGAAGCCGAGCTCGCGATGCTGCAGGCCTGCGACGTCCTGGTGTTCGTCTATCCGATCTGGTTCGGCACGCCGCCGGCGATCATCAAGGGCTATGTCGAGCGGGTGCTCGGCGCGAATTTCCGCCCCCAGTATCTCAAGACCGAAGCTGCTGCAGCGCTGTTCCACGGCAAGCGGTTTCTGACGCTGTCCAGCTCCGCGACGAGCTTGCCTTGGCTCAACGAGCGTGGGCAGTGGCTTTCGCTCCGCCACGCATTCGACGCCTATCTTGCCAACCTGTTCGGCTTCCGCGAGGCGGAGCACGTGCACTTCGAATCGGTGGTCGAGGGTACGCGCGAGAGCTACATCGCCGAACTGCTCGGCCGCGTGGAGCAGACCGCACGGTTCATGTGCAGCGAGCTAGCGCAGGAGCGGAACGCGCGAGTCACCGCACGGCATCTGGGCTGGGCGAACAGCTAGCTGCCTGCCACCGCTAGGGAACGCGACCGATGCCGAACCGCCCGCCAATCGCCCCGAACGACCCTGCAACACCGCCGTGCCCGCCCGAAGCGCCGTCGGCTGCACCGCTGCCCGAGACGCCGCCACTTGCGGCGCCCGAATATGCGCCGCCGCCGCCGGACCGCTGCGATCCAGATACGGCGCCGATCGAGGATCCGCAGCCCGACGAGGCGCCCGCACCACCGCCCGGCGAGAACGAATAGCCGGGTTGCAAACGCGCTTCGGTGATCGGAGAGTCAGGCAATGGCGCAGCAAAGCGCAGGTGTGCTTCTCTATCGTGTTGCCGAGCGGGGAATCGAGGTGCTGCTCGTCCATCCGGGCGGCCCGTTCTGGCGCAACAAGCAGGTCGGCGCCTGGCAACTTCCCAAGGGACTGATCGAAGCGGACGAGACGCCGGAGGCCGCCGCGCGCCGTGAGCTCGAGGAGGAGCTGGGCCTCGCCATAAGCGGCGAGCTGGTTCCGCTTGGCCGCATCCGCCAGGCCGGCGGCAAGATCGTCGATGCGTTCGCCTTGGCCGGAGAATTCGATCCCGCGGCCTTACGCAGTCAGACGTTCGAACTCGAATGGCCGCCGCACAGCGGCCGACGCGAAGCCTTTCCTGAGATCGACGCGGCGCGATGGATGACGCTCGACGAAGCTTCGGCCTGGATCCTGCCGAGCCAGCGGCCGCTGCTCGAACGCCTCGAGCAAGCGCTGGCCTTTTGACGCACGACGAAGGCTCAGGGCTGCATCCACGCGATCACGAGGATCCAGAAGTCACGGGCAAGAGATATCCCCAGCTTGATGAGCGCGCCAACCAGCACCGCCGCCAGAACGACGGCACCGAGCCTGGCCGGCTGGCGCCATGCGGCACGACGCACCGTTCGCCCCTGATTCACCGGAGTGGCTGAAGCGCCGCGATTACAGCGAGCATCACCACCATTCCCACGAGCAGCCAGATACCCGAGAGCGCTCGGCGATTGCGATTCACCTGAAGGGTAGAAAACGGGGCTTTGCCGGGTTCGAACATGACCAACTCCTCTGTTTGATCGGCTCGGTGTGTTCGAGATGAAGGCGCATCGGAATCCGGGGGTGTACGGATATGGCGATCAAGCTGACACAATGGTGGTCCGCCAGCGGGGAGCCGGAGCTATATCCGGGACATTCCCAATGCCGTCCCCGGTCGCCGATCGGCAGGCTCGATTGCGGCGCACGATACTCGACAGGTGTCCGGTCGCCGCAACTCGAGGGAATGACGGATCCAGGAATGTCGTTAGAACTCATCTTCCACGGCGCCGCAGGCACGGTCACCGGATCGTGCATGGAGCTCAGATCAGAGCGCCATCGACTGCTCATCGACTGCGGGCTGTATCAAGGCTCGCGCTCGCTCGAGGCGTTGAACTATGAGCAGCTTCCGTTCGACCCGGCTGAGCTCGACCTCGTCATTCTCACGCACGCCCATCTCGACCATTCCGGGCGCTTGCCGCTGCTGGTGCGCGAAGGTCTTCGTGCACCAATCTTGTCCGCACTGCCCAATCGACAGCTCCTCGGCCCCTTGCTCGCGGATGCAGCCAACCTGCAGGCCGCCGATGCGGAACGGCGGAACGAGCGGCCGGACCGGGTGGGTCTCCCGCGCTTCGAGCCGCTCTATGATTTCGACGATGTCGAGCGGCTCGTCGCGCAAGTCGAGGGGCTGGCGATCGGCAAGTGGGCCGAACCGCTGCCCAGCATCTCGCTGCGCTTCTGGGATGCGCATCACATACTCGGTGCTGCGTCGGTCGAGCTCAGGATCGATGGGCAGGCGCTGCTCTTCTCCGGCGATATTGGGCCCCGCGCGACCGTGATTCCCGATCCGCCAGCGCCACCGGGGGGCTGGGACCATGTCGTATGCGAAGCGACCTATGGCAATCGCGACCGCACGATCCTGACGGTCGAGCAACGACGCGAGTTGCTTGCCGGAGAGATCGAGGCGGCGCTCGCGCATGGCGGCAACCTCATCATTCCGGCTTTCGCGCTCGAACGCACACAGGTGCTGATCGAAGACATCGTCGCGGGGTTCGATGCCGGACGAATAGCGCCAATGCCCGTCTTCGTCGACGCGCCGCTCGCCGATCGAGTGACGCAGGCCTATCGCCGGTTCCAACGCTCGCCCCGCAGCGGCCCTTCCCCGTTCGATCATCCCAAGGTGCGTTTCACCCGCAGCGTCGAGGAATCGAAGGACCTCAACCGGCTCTCGGGTGCCGTGATCATCGCCGGGTCGGGCATGTGCACCGGCGGGCGGGTGCGCCATCACCTTGTTCGGAACCTGCCTCGAGTGGACTCGACCGTCTTGCTTGTCGGCTATCAGGCGCGAGGCACGCTCGGCGCGGTGCTCGCCGGGGGCGCCCGAGCCGTCCGGATCTCCGGCAGGGACGTTCCCGTGCGCGCCCGCGTTCGCACGATCGACGCCTATTCGGGTCATGCAGACCGTAGCGGACTGCTCAGATGGCTTGAAAAACGTACCCCTGTGAAGGGTACGGTTTTTCTTGACCATGGCGAGCAGCCGGCGCTCGATCAGCTGTCTCGCGATGCCGCGATGCTTGCTGGTCTTCCCCGGCCACTCACGCCCGTGCTTGGCGAACGGTTCCTGCTCGAGGCAGGACAGCCGGCTCAGCGCATCGGAAATCCGCGCGGAGACGCCGCCTCGCTTGTGGCGTCGGAGGACTGGCGCAATCGTTATGCTGCCTTCATCGCGGGGCTCGAAGCCCGGCTGCGCGCACTGCCCTCGGATGCAGCCCGCCGGGCCGCGCTCGAGGCTGCGGACCGCGCGATCGCCGCGGAGCCTCCCTCAGAGTCCGTTACCTACCCGCGTGGAGCGAGGGAGGCGTTTGCGGCCAACGAGGACCGAGCGCTGGAGGATACCCATGCCGAAGCTGCTTCGCCGTAAACGCAAACCGAAGCGCGCACGGCGCGGCCCCGCAGTCCGCGCGGGGCACATGGCCCGCAGCGCCGGGACCATCGCCGTCTATATCATTGGCGGGCTGATGCTGTTTGGACTCCTTCAATTCATTTCCACCTCATTGATTGACGGTTGGGTGGCCGTGATCGCTTGGACACATCGCTGATCGCGCTCCGCCGCATCTCGACACACAAAGGCAACGGAGGAACACATGGCCAGCAAGATGCGCGCGACGATCTTCCTCGAGCCGGGGCGGCTCGTGCTGGGCGAAAAGCCGATTCCGGAGGTGGGACCGCTCGATGCGCTGATCCGTATCACCACGACCACGATCTGCGGCACCGACATCCACATCCTCAAAGGTGAATATCCCGTCGCCGCGGGCCTTACGATCGGCCATGAGCCGGTGGGCGTGATCGATAAGCTCGGCTCGGCGGTGCGCGGCTACACCGAGGGCCAGCGCGTGATCGCGGGGGCGATCACCCCTTCGGGCTGGTCCAATGCGTCACTCGACGGCTGCCACGCGCAGTGCGGCGCGGGCACGGCGCATGGCTGGAAGGCGATTGGCGGCTGGCGCTTCGGCAACACGATCGACGGCGCGCAAGCCGACTATCTGCTCGTGCCCGACGCGATGGCCAACCTCGCGCCGATCCCCGATGGTCTCACCGATGAGCAGGTGCTGATGTGTCCCGATATCCTGTCGACCGGCTTTGGCGGCGCGGAGGCCGGCAAGATCCGCATCGGCGATACCGTCGCGGTATTCGCGCAAGGCCCGATCGGCCTTTGCGCCACGGCCGGAGCTCGGCTCATGGGAGCGGCTGAGATCATCGCGGTCGAGAGCGTGCCCGAGCGTGCGGCGATTTCGCGCCGCATGGGTGCCGACCATGTGGTCGACTTCACGAAGGAAGATCCGGTAAGCGCGATCCAGCGGATCACCAAGGGCCGCGGCGTCGATGTGGCGATCGAGGCGCTGGGGAGGCAGCAGACCTTCGAATGGGCGTTGCGCTCGATCCGGCCCGGCGGCACGCTTTCCTCGCTCGGCGTCTATTCCGAGGACCTCAAGATCCCGCTCGACGCCTTTGCAGCGGGACTTGGCGACCATCGCATTGTCACCACGCTCTGCCCGGGTGGCAAAGAGCGCATGCGCCGGCTGATGGCCACGGTCGCTTCGGGGCGGGTCGATACCGGTGCGCTGGTCACCCACCATTTCGGGCTCGAGGATATCGAAACAGCCTATGACCTGTTCGGACATCAGCGTGATGGCGTTCTCAAGGTCGCGATCCGTCCTTGAACAAATTGAGCATACCATCACCCGCTATCCGCGGCAGGTCCGTGACTGTACGGATGCGGCATTCGCGAGCACGCGCACCGGCGGAATTTGGGCCGTTAACCGTCAGTCCGCTTTGGATTAGACGGCTGGTCCGGGTTCCCGGCCCATCCTACTGCTTTCGGACTGACTAGTTACAGGTCATGCGATGTGAAGCGGACACGTCTTCTATTCTCGAGCGATTGACTTTGCCTTGAGCTTCCTGCGACCTTCTTCGGTAGGAGAGACGGCATGAGTCGGACCAGTATCTGTCACGGCGATACGGTGCTTGAGGCGGTCCGGTCGCCAACCAGCGCCGGTGTGTCCGAGATCGCGGCATCTTGGTGCCGCTCAGTCTTCAACCATGGCCTCGATCCCGAAGGTCGGGCTACGCGCGAGCGGCTCGACGGTGCGGCGCTGTCGGCACTGCGGGCAGAGCATGAGGTCATGTTGGCAGTCGCCGCGCCCGTGCTCGATCACATGTTCCGGTCGGTCGGGCGTTCGGGCTGCGCGGTGATCCTGAGCGACGCGCGGGGCGTAATCCTGGAACGCCGGTCGGGCGATGCCGACGCCGCAGGTTTCTCCGCCGCCGGACTGGTTGAAGGCGCACGATGGGGCGAGGCCGAGGAGGGAACCAACGGCATCGGCACTTGCCTGTTCGAGGACAAACCGGTCGTTATTCATCGCGATCAGCATTTCGCCAGCCGCAACGTCGACATCAGCTGCATGGACGCCCCCGTGCACGATCCGCATGGACGGCTGGCGGCTGCACTGGACGTGTCGAGCTGTCGTGACGATCATGGGACTGCGATGGCGGAGATGATCGCGGCATTGGTACGCGATGCAGCGCGCAAGATCGAACGCGACTATTTCTGCCGCCATTTCGCAGGCCGCCGGATCATCTTCCTGTCCGACGACGCCGTGACCGGAAGCGCATTGCTGGCTGTGGACCGGGACGATCTGGTCGTCGGCGCCAGCCGGGCGGCGCGATTGCGGCTGGGGCTGAGCGATGCGGTGCTGGAGACGCCCCGCGCGCTCGGCCAGGTGCTGGGCGAGGATGCGCCCCCTCTTTCGAACAGGCCGACCGTGCGGTGCTGCGGCAGGCGCTAGCGCAAGCGGGCGGCAATGCCAGCCGGGCTGCACGGCTGCTCGGCATCGGTCGTGCGACCCTTTATCGCCGTATGGCGCGGGCAGGCGTGACGGCCTGACCTTGCCCCGAACGATTGTCGTAAGAACCTGTCTCGCTGGCGAGACACAACGCCCTCACGTCCCCCTTTGCTCCTCTTCCGCCCCGCCGGATCGCATCGATAGGGTTGCTGCCAGACGCCGATGAAGCGGCGCCGAACAAGCTAAGGAAGAGGATCGGGCTATGAATGCCATCGTTCTGGATCGCCGGGTTGCGAGGCTCCAGTCGCCGTTCGCGGAACGCTACGACAATTTCATTGGTGGCACCTGGGTTGCCCCCAAAGCGGGCCGGTACTTCGAGAATTTCACTCCCATCACGGGACAGAGCGTCGGACAGATCGCCCGATCGCAGGCCGAGGACATCGACGCCGCGCTCGATGCAGCGCACAAGGCGAAGGACGCATGGAGCCGAACCTCGGTCGCAGAACGCGCGCTGATCCTCAACCGCATAGCCGACCGGATGGAACAGCATCTCGAACAGCTCGCGATCGCCGAGACATGGGACAACGGCAAGCCGATCCGTGAGACGATGGCCGCGGACATTCCGCTGGCGATCGACCATTTCCGCTACTTTGCCGGGGTGGTCCGCGCGCAGGAGGGTTCGATCAGCGAGATCGACCATGACACCGTTGCCTATCATTTCCACGAGCCGCTGGGCGTTGTCGGCCAGATCATCCCGTGGAACTTCCCACTGCTGATGGCGGCATGGAAGTTGGCGCCGGCGCTGGCGGCGGGCAATTGCATCGTGCTGAAGCCAGCCGAACAGACCCCGGCCTCGATCATGGTGTGGATCGACCTGGTCGGCGACCTGCTGCCGCCGGGCGTGCTCAATATCGTCAACGGTTTCGGGCTGGAGGCGGGCAAGCCGCTCGCCACTTCGCCGCGCATCTCGAAAATCGCCTTTACCGGCGAGACGACTACCGGCCGGCTGATCATGCAATATGCCAGCGAGAACCTGATTCCCGTCACGCTGGAATTGGGCGGCAAATCGCCCAACATCTTCTTCGAGGACGTGGCGCGCGAGGACGACGACTATCTCGACAAGGCGATCGAGGGTTTCGTTATGTTCGCGCTCAACCAGGGCGAGGTTTGCACCTGTCCCAGCCGCGCGCTGATCCACGAGAAGATCTACGATCGCTTCATGGACAAGGCGCTGAAGCGTGTTGCCGCGATCGTGCAGGGGAGTCCGCTCGACCGGGCGACGATGATCGGCGCGCAGGCGTCGTCCGAACAGCGCGACAAGATCCTTTCCTATATCGACATTGGCCGGCAGGAGGGCGCGGAACTGCTGATCGGCGGCGCGGCGGCCGATCTCGGCGGCGAACTGTCGGGCGGCTACTATGTTCAGCCGACGGTATTTCGCGGTCAAAACAAGATGCGCATCTTCCAGGAAGAGATCTTCGGTCCGGTACTGTCAGTGACGACTTTCCGAGACGAGGCGGAGGCGCTGTCGATTGCCAATGACACGCTCTATGGCCTGGGCGCGGGCGTGTGGAGCCGCGACGCCAACACCTGCTACCGCTTCGGCCGCGCCATTCAGGCGGGGCGGGTGTGGACCAACTGCTATCACGCCTATCCCGCGCATGCCGCGTTCGGCGGATACAAGCAGTCCGGCATCGGGCGCGAGAATCACAAGATGATGCTCGACCATTATCAGCAGACGAAGAACATGCTGGTCAGCTACAGCCCGAAGAAGCTCGGCTTCTTCTAACCCTGCCATCGTGGCGTCCCGCTCAGCGGGGCGGCACCACCCATCCTCTCCAGCAGAAGGAGTAACTTTATGGCCAAGACCATGAAGGCTGCCGTCGTGCGCGAATTCGGCAAGCCGCTGAGCATCGACGAAGTGCCCGTGCCGCAAGTCGGCCCCGGCCAGATACAGGTCGCGATCCAGGCATCGGGCGTGTGCCACACCGATCTCCACGCCGCCGAGGGCGACTGGCCGGTCAAGCCCAGCCCGCCATTCATTCCCGGCCATGAAGGCGTAGGCTTCGTCAGTCAGGTCGGCGCCGGCGTGACGAACGTGAAGGAAGGCGACCGCGTCGGCGTGCCGTGGCTGTACAGCGCGTGCGGGCACTGCGTGCATTGCCTGGGCGGCTGGGAGACGCTGTGCGAGACGCAGCTCAACACGGGCTATTCGGTCAACGGCGGGTTCGCCGACTATGTCATCGCCGATCCCAATTATGTCGGCCACCTGCCGGGCAACATCAGCTTCAGCGAGATCGCGCCCGTGCTGTGCGCCGGCGTCACGGTCTATAAGGGCCTGAAGATGACCGACACCAAGCCGGGCGATTTCGTTGCGATCAGCGGCATCGGCGGGCTGGGGCACATGGCGGTTCAATATGCGGTGGCGATGGGTCTCAACGTCGCGGCGATCGACATCGACGACGCCAAGCTCGATCTCGCGCGCCGGCTTGGAGCGACGGTGACCGTCAACGCCCGTGATGAAGACCCCGCCACCGTCATCCGGCGAGAGACCGGCGGTGGCGTCAACGGCGTGCTGGTGACTGCGGTCAGCCCGAAAGCGTTCGAACAGGCGATCGGTATCACCGCGCGCGGCGGTACGGTCGCGCTCAACGGCCTGCCCCCGGGCGATTTCCCGCTCAACATCTTCGGTCTGGTCCTGAACGGCATCACTGGAATCGGCGACCTTTCGCAGTCTTGCGGAGGGCTCCACGCGCCGCTGCGATCTGCGTCATCTGTTTCTTTTCATCGGTGCAGACCCGAACTCCGCCTGGCTCCGAGACTGCGTGGAGATGGACGCCCATGGCTTCGTCACAACCGGAGCCGGCAACCTGCCGCTCGAGACCAGCAGAGCCGGCGTGTTCGCCATCGGCGATGTTCGTGCGGGATCGACCAAACGAGTCGCCGCGGCCGTGGGCGAAGGCGCCGCCGTGATCGCGCAGATCCACGCGATGCTGGCGCGGCGAAACCGGACTTAACGCACTCCCAGATCGCGTCTGCGGCTGCCGGGTATTCGAGGCGCGGCCGGCGGGCTGCAAGGCAATCCGAAGCTGCCATTCGCGCTCCAGCTGAACGAACGTCCGCTTTCGGGAAGCGCCGCGGCCACACCGAATGACCGGGATTGGGACGCATAGCGGAAGCGGAAACCCGATGATTGGCGCTTGCGTTCAGTTACGGAGATGCCCGTGCCGTGGAGGCACCTACCCGGTGCTCCTGCGCCCAGAAAAATATTCTCATACCCGGCCCCGTAGTTCGTGGCGTGCCGCGTCAATCCCTCCGACGCCGGACAAAGCCGGCGCTTGGGAGGGAAGAGGATGGCGATCTCGACAAAGACTTTTTGCGCGGCGATGCTTGCCGCAACTGCGGCCCATACAAGCACGGTCATCCTGCCAGCGAGCGCGCAGGTATCCCCACTGACATTCGAGTTGCCGTCGCAGGATCTCGCGAGGACGTTGCGCGCCATAGCTCGTCAGAGCGGCCGCGAGATCCTGTTCGCAGACTCGGATGTGCGCGGCCGGCGGGCACCGGCGGTCCGAGGCAGCTTCACCGTCGATCAGGCGGTGCGCCTCGCCATCAGCGGCGGCGGCCTCGTCGTCGAGGACCAAGCTGGCGCGCTGGTGGTGCGGGCAGCCTCCCATGCAAGCCAGGAGGACCCGGGCGAGACGGATATCACCGTGACTGGCACCCGTATCCGCGGCGCGAGCGGCCCCTCGCCGGTCGTCGTGATGACGCGGCGGGGATTGGAGGAGCAGGGCATTCCCGACATGGCGAGCGTTTCGCGGATCATCCCGCAGAATTTCACCGGAGGGCAGAACCCCGGGGTCGCGGGAGGCGGTGAGCAGAGCGGATACAACAACATCAACAACTCGACGACGCTCAACCTTCGCGGGCTGGGTTCTGACGCGACGTTGACGCTCATCAACGGTCACCGCCTCCCTTACGACGCCGTCAACCAGGGCGTCGACATCTCGATCATTCCGCTTGCGGCGCTCGAGCGCATCGAGGTGATCGCCGACGGCGCCTCGGCACTCTACGGTTCCGACGCGGTCGGCGGGGTCGCCAACATCATCCTGCGCCGCGACTATGACGGCCTTCGAGTGAGCGGCCGGGCCGGCGCCTCGACCGAGGGCGGCAATGTCCAGCAGCAATATTCGGGCGTGGGCGGCGCGCGCTGGGCCCGCGGCGGCTTCATGGCCGCGGTCGACTATAGCAAGGCGACCCCGATCCATGCCGACGACAGGCCCTATACGCGCCAGCTCAACCCCGCGCAGATGCTGACGACGGGCAGCCGACAGGTCAGCGGCGTGCTGACCGGCCACCAGGATCTGGCCAGCTGGCTGTCGTTCGAACTGGACGCACAGCTCGCCGACCGCCGCTCGCGCAAGACGAACGCGTTCTCGCTGACCGCACCGGTCACCTTCTACGGGCAGGACAACCTGCCGGTCCTGCGCTCCTGGGCAGTGACGCCCTCGCTCCGTCTCAGACCCGGCGGCGGCTGGGAAGCCACGCTTCAGACGACCCATGGCGAGAGTTCGACCGTCGCCAATTCCCGCCGCTATACCAACGGGAACCTGCTCGTCGGGCGCTCGGCCTATGACAATCGTCTCACCAATTTCGAGGCGAGCGCCGAAGGTCCGCTCGTGCATTTGCCCGGAGGCGACATACGCCTTGCCTTGGGCGGCGGCTATCGCCGCTTCCAGCTAGACTTCGACGTCCGTACCACGAGCGGCGGCATTACCCGGGTCACGCGCGATGCCGTCGAGCGCCGCCAGAGCCTGTTCGGCTATGGCGAGTTGTCGGTGCCGCTGGTCGGCGAGCAGAACCGCCTGCCGTTCGTCGAGGCGCTCCGCCTCAGCGCCGCTGCTCGCTACGAGAACTACAAGGGTATCGACGCGGTCGCGACGCCCAAGCTGGGGCTGGTCTATGCGCCGCACCGCGACGTCACGCTCAAGTACAGCTGGGGGCGTTCGTTCAAGATTCCGACCTTGCAACAGGTCAACCAAGTGCGTGAGGTCGTCCTGTTCCCCGGCTATTTCTTCGCGCCCCAGCCGACACCGCCGCTAGCGCCTGGAGCGACCGTGATGCTGATCGGAGGCGGCAATCCGGACCTGCGCGCGGAGCGCGCGACCAGCTCGACCCTGTCGGTCGAGTTCAAGCCCCGATTCCTCGAGGGGCTCCGGATCGAGGCGAGCTGGTACGACATCGACTATCACGGGCGCATCGCCTCGCCCATCAGCGACCTGCTGTCCGCGCTTGGCAACCCGGCGGCAGCGGACTTCGTGCTCTTCGCGCCCAGTGCGAGCCAGCTCGACGCGATCATCGCGAGCGCACCGATGGGGCTCTCCAACCAGAGCGGCCAACCCTATGATCCCGCACAGGTCGCGGCGGTGATCGATTCGAGCCTGCACAATAGCGCGCGCGAACATATCCGCGGGCTCGACCTCGCCTTCGACTATGCCGCCAGCCTGGGGGTGGACAGCCGGCTGACCATCGCGGGATCGGCGACCTATCTCGATGCGACCCGGCAGTCGGCCGCCAATCTGCCCCATGAGCGCCGTTCGGGCGTGATCTTCACGCCGCCCAAGTTCCGCGCGCGCGGTTCGGCGAGCTGGGAAACCTCGGCAGTGCAGCTGTCGGCATCGCTCAACTATCTCGACGGCACGCTCGACAACCGGCTTCCCGTGGCCGCCCATATCGGAGCCTTCACGACGCTCGACCTGAGTGGGTCCTTCCGGACGGGGAAAGGACATGGCCTTCTCGGCGATCTCGAGCTGCGTCTCAACGTACAGAACCTGCTCGACGAGCGACCCGACCTGATCCGCGTGTCGGACCCGACCTGGGTCCCCTTCGACTCGACCAACCAGTCGGCGATCGGCCGGTTCGTCAGCTTCTCGGTGACCAAGCAATGGTGAACCGGTACCTCGCGGTGGTGCTCGTCGGAGCCCTCATGCTCGCAATGCCCGGCATCGCCGCGGCTTCTCCCAGCTGCAGCGACGTCATGCCGTCGGCGATCGCGACCCCGCAGCCCAGGCGCGCACTGATCCCAGAGGACCTCGTCCGGTTGCGCGACATCGGGCCCGTCGATCCGAAGCAACAATATGCCGGGCTGTTCTCGGTGTCGCCGGACGGACGCCGGGCGGCCTTTCAGCTCCGGAGCGCCGATCCAGCGACCAATGGCTATTGCCTGGCAATGGTCGTGGTCGAGCTTCGGCCAGGCGGCAAGGCCGTGGTGGTCGATCGCGGCGGCGACTTCATCCGGTTCCGCTTCGACTTCCGCGGAAAGGCGAGCTTCCCCAGCGGCGTCGCCGACACGATCACGCCGCGCTGGTCTCCCGATGGCCGCTGGATCGCCTATCGGCGGCGCGACCGGGATAGTGTTCAGCTGTGGCGGGCCCGTATCGACGGGAGCGGCAGCGAGGCGATCACCGACAGCGTCGACGACGTGGAGGACTTCCGCGTCACCGCGGACGGGAACGGCATCGTCTACGCGACCCGGCCGGGGCTGCGCGAAGCGTCCGCCGCGATCGACAGGGAGGGCCTGTCCGGCTTCCACTATGACGATCGCTTCTCGCCGACTTCGAGCAGTCGGCCTTTCCCGCTAGCTCCGATCCCGCGCAAAGCCTGGTACCTCGACCTGGAAAGCCGGCGCACACGCGCGGCAACGCAGGAAGAGGCGGCGCTGCTCGACAAGGTGCCGCGCGAGGAGGGAAACTGGACGGAGGCAGCCGGGCCCAGAGGAGCGGTCGCTGTCGTGCAGGTCCCGCCGGACAGCCTCTACGCTTCGCGCGGCCGGCTCCAGGTTGCAGTCGGTGCTCGCACGACGGTCTGCGGCGCCCCCGAGTGCGCGGATGCCAGCTATCCCTGGTGGGTGGGCGACGCAGTGCGATTCTTTCGCCGCGAGGGCTGGATGAACGAGGAGACCGCCATCTACGAGTGGAAACCGGGCAGCCTCCGCACGCGCAGGCTCTATGCGACCGTGGACCTGCTGCTGGGCTGCGTGCCGGCCGGGGCCGCGCTCACCTGCCTGCGCGAAGGCGCGCTGCAGCCGCGCCGGCTCGAGCGGCTCGATCCGGCGACGGGCGTGCGCGAAATCGTCTTCGACCCCAACCCGGAGTTCGCGAGCCTGACGCTGGGCCGCGTCGAGCGCCTGCGCTCGCGCAACAGCTTCGGCCTCGCCTCCTTCGCCGATCTCGTCCTGCCGGTCGGGTATGTGCCCGGCCGGCGCTATCCGCTGGTCGTGGTCCAATACGTTTCGCGCGGCTTCCTGCGCGGCGGCACCGGCGACGACTATCCGATCCAGGCCTTCGCCAATCGCGGCTTCGCGGTGCTGAGCGTCGACAAGCCCGATCCGGTGGGCATCAAGGCAGCGCCCGACTATGTCGAGGGCGACCGGATCAACCTCAAGGATTTCGCCGACCGCCGAAGCGTGCTCGAGGCGGTCGAGAATCTGGTGCGCGTCGCGATCGCGCGCGGCATCGCCGACCCGGCGCGCATCGGCATCACCGGCTTGAGCGATGGCTCGTCGACCGTCCAGTTCGCGCTGCTGCACAGCAAGCTCTTCTCCGCCTTCGCGTCGAGCAGCTGCTGCTGGGACACGAGCATGCCGATCCGGGTCGGGCCGGGCGCGGCGAAGCTGTTCCACACCATGGGCTATCCCAGGATGACCGACGACAGCGAGACGGCGCGGGCTTTCTGGCGCCAGATCGCCATCACGCCGAATGCCGAACGCATCCGCGCGCCGATCCTCGTGCAGATTGCCGACGACGAATATTGGAGCGCGCTCCAGAGCTTCACGGCGCTGCGCGAGCTCGACCGTCCGATCGACATGTTCGTCTTTCCGGGCGAGCACCACGTCAAATGGCAACCGGCGCACCGGCTCGCGACCTACACGCGCGCGATCGACTGGTTCGACTTCTGGCTGAACGGCGTGAAGGCACCCGGCCGCGACGCGGAGATCGCGCGCTGGGAGGCGATGCGGCAGGCAGTGGCTGCGCCGGTGCAGTCCGCCATCGCGGAGCCCGCCGCGCCCTGACGGATCAATGGAGGACGGGCGGGTACCGTAACACCCGCCCGTTCGCCTCAGTCGTCGTGCAGGCCCGGATGCCACATCAGGCCGTTCTCGCCGTCGGCGAAGCCCATCATCGATCCGCGCGTGGCGGTGCTCGCGGTGCCGAGCTCGATTCTCTTCATGCTTTCGGTACGCATTGCTCTTCTCCCATTCTGCAAGTCGAACGGCGTGTGCCCGGCAGGCCGCCGGGCATGGCCTCCCCGACCTCAATCGTCGGTGAGGCCCGTGACCAGCATCAGCCCCAGCTCGACGTCCGCGAAGCCGAACAGGCATCCGCGCGTCACCGCGCTTGCCGTTCCGAGTTCGATCGTCTTCATGTCCGCGATACGCATTGCTCTTCTCCTGTCTTGTCGGTGCAGTCGGTAGTGCCCGGACCGGCGGGATCGTCGCGGCGCGGATGCGATGACCGGGCACCGAGCCAGGCCTCGACATTCGCCAGTTCGAGCAGGCGCACATTCTCCTCTCCCGTGGTCGGACGTCCCGGAAGGAGAGCCTCCTTGATCGCGCCGGGATCGAGAATTCGGTGGGCAGCGAGCTGGCCGTCCAGCAGCCGCGCGCGCAGTTCCGCGCGCTTCACGTGCACGATCTCGCCGCAAAACGGATCGGGCGTGCCCTTGACCTTGCGCTCGACGATCGCGGCGGGAAGCCGGTCGGCGAAGGCGGCACGCGCCATTGCGCGGTCGCGGCCGCCCTCGCGCCATCGCCAGCTTGGGATCGCGAGGCAGGCTTCGAGGATCGGCTGGGCGAGCAGCGGATGGACTACCGGCGCGGCGCGGCTGCGGTCCGCCTCCAGCGTGAGCTGGGCGCGGACGAGTGCGGCGATATGCGCCGCCTTGCCGGGGAGCGCCCAGGGCGGCGCCTCGAGCCAGGGGTGATGGAAGGCCATGGCGCTCAGCGACGCGACAAGGTCCGGGTGGAGAAACGCCGGGTTCGGCCTCCAGCGATAGCCCGCCGGCTGGCGCGCCAGGCGCACGGCGGCACGCGTCACGCGGAGCGGTCCGGCACCGGTCTGGCGGCAGATATCGCGCAGCGTCGCGAAGGCACCAGCGCCCGGACCCTCATGCAGCGCTCGGTCGGCGAGCGCCGCGGCCGATTGCGAATAGCCGAAGACATTGTCCCCGCCGTTGCCGGTGAAGAAGGCGTCGGCGCCGAGCCGCTCGGCGGCGGCGCGGTGCGCGATCTCGTAAGGCTGGGCTTCGACGCGTCCGGCCGGGCGCGGCAGATGCGCGCCCAGGGCGCGCGCGAGATCGACGGCCTCCAGATCGTACCGGGCCTCGGAGAGTGGCAAGCCGACCGCGTCGCAGACCAGCTTCGCAAAGCCGCGCTCGTCACCCGCGGCATCGTCCGTGAACAGCGTCAGGCAGGAAGCGTCATACTGCGCCTGCGCAAGGCAGGCAGCGACGATCGACGAGTCTAGCCCGCCGGAAAGGCTGAGCAGCGGGCGCCGGTAGAGCGAGGCCCAGGCGGAGACGCAATGCTCGACCACCCGCTGCAACCTTTCGGCGAGCGCGCCGAGTTCCTCCTCGCCGCCCGGCTCGGCGAAATCCCAGGGGGACCATCCGGCGGCGCTTCGCTCCGACTCGCGATCGAGCGTCACCGCCTCGCCTGCGCGCAGCTCGGCGATGCCGCCAAGCGCGGTCTCGGCCGTGGGCAGGCCCGCCGAATAGAGGATGCGGGCGAGCGCTTCCCATGCCACCGGCGCAGCCTTGTCGCCCGCCGCCTCGAGCAATGCGAGGTCGGACGCGAACATCCTGACGCCCTCGGCCTCGGCGCGGTAGCAGGGCAGCGCTCCCGACGGGTCGCGCAATATCGCCCATCCTGCGCCGCGCTTCCGCATGGCGACATAGCCGCCCCACCAGCTGCCGAGCAGCGCGGCGAACCCCTGTTGCGACAGGGTGGCACGCTCGGCGTCGCTGAAGCGGGGAATCGCGCGGGCGGGCCCACGCCGATGAAAGACGGTGCCGATGACGAACATGTCCGGGCCCGCGTCGAGGACGCTGCCAGCATCGCTCGTCAGAAGGGCGAAGCCGTTCGCGGACCGCATCACGGCAAGCCCCGTGCGCGCTGCGAGCCGTTCCGCCGCGCTCGCGAGGTCCGGGCGCTCCCCGATCAGCAGGAGGTACCGGGGTCTCACTGGACCACCAGGATCGGCGTGTAGAGCCGCACCTGCTCGAAATCGCCGACGACGACCGCGTCGCCCGACTGGACCCAGCTATGGGCCGCGAACGGGTCGAGGCGGACGCCGAGGATCAACGCCACCTGCTGACCACGGCGCCGGCAAAGACGGGCGGCGGCGATGGCGCGCGGCAGACACTGGTCCGCGGCGCGTAACAGCATGCCGCTGGTCGCGAAGGCGCTGGCGATCCGGCCGAGCAGTCCGTCGTTGCCCGGGTCGGCCCGGCCCAAGGGTGCGAGGTCGGTCAGGATGTCCGCAAGCGGTTCCCGCTTCAGTCGCCGCTGCGCCCGCAACTGCCCGACGATCGCGGCAAGCGTGATGGGTATGGACCGGTGTTGCGTGCCGTTCGCCAGGTCGTGCGTCGCGGCGGGATAGCAGGCGGCGGCGGGAGGGCTTCCGGTCCCCGGCTCGGCGACGCCTGCCGCGATCAGCGCGTCGCGTCCGGCAGGATCGATCGCTCCGCCGTCGGCCCAGCGCCGGAAGATCGCGTCCAGTGTTTCCGGCAGGCAGAAATAGCGGTCGCCTACAAGGTCGAGGAAGACCGCCTGACGTGCGCAGACGCACCAGGATATGCCGGCGCGCAGGGTTAGCGACATGTCGAAATCCGTCGCGAAATGGCGCGCGCCGATAACGGCACGCGCCAGGTCCGATCAGTCGTCGGTGAGGCCGACCTTCGGCTGCAGCCCGACCTCGGTGTCGGCGAAGCCGATCGTGCTGCCCTTGGTGTCGACGCTCGCGACGCCGAGCTCGATGGTGTGTGCGGTTTTCATGGCATTCCTCCGTCATGAGAAACGTCATGGCCATGACCGGTACGACTGTAGCGGGTGCCGCAGTTATAAGAACATTATAATCCAATTATAATTCGAATGTTTTCCATGCGTCCCTCAATATACATTCTGGCAACATAGTCGTTCGAGGATACGGACGGCCGGGTGGCCACCATTATGTCCAGGCCTTCCGGCTAAAGGTGGTGGCACACGCTCCAAG
Organism: Sphingomonas sp. MS122; assembly: GCF_049532975.1. Taxonomy (GTDB): domain Bacteria; phylum Pseudomonadota; class Alphaproteobacteria; order Sphingomonadales; family Sphingomonadaceae; genus Sphingomonas. The sequence goes on from NZ_CP186695.1 coordinate 838,634, forward strand.
GCATGCTTTTTCCCGCCCGGCTTCGCTGCCTGCGCCGGAACGAGAACATCGCGCAGATGGCGAACAACTGACCCGCAGGCGTGGCACCCTGCTGTCGCCGTCCGTTATTCGATGCCCTTGCTTGCTGCGGCAAGCTGGCGTGCGTCGGGCGCTCCCATCGACGGCATGCCGGCGGCAGCGGCCAGCACGATCTCGCGCCGGTCGCCCATGTCGACGCTACGCCCGAACAGGGCGCCGAGCCGGCGCGCGAGCAATTCGGTATCGTCGATGCGAAACCGTCCGGAGACGCGCTCCGTGCCAAGGTCCGGATCGGCCAGGCGGATCGGGCGGGCAGCGCCGCGATTGGCGAGCGCGACCAGTTCGGCGACCGGGGTCGCCTCGAAGTCGCGGACGACGCCGGTCTCGGCCGGCATCGTGGCACTCGTGCGTGGCGTGGGGACCGCCTCCGACTCCGCCATGCCGGCGAACGACACGCTCTCGCCGGCGGCGAGCTTGCGAACCGGTGGCGGGGAAGTGGACTGACGGCGCGGCAGCGCCACGTCGACCGCACCCTGCAACAGCCGCACGTCGACCTTGCCGGAACGCGCCAGCGCCACCTCGAAGATCGTGCCGCGCGCCGTGACGCTTCCGCCGCCGGCATGCACGACGAACGGACGCGGCTCGTGCGCGACCTTGAACCGTGCCTTGCCCCTCTGCAGCTTCAGATCCCTGTGGCCGGCCGCGATGTCCACCTGAAGCGCGGTGTCGCTGGCCAGATGCACGGTGGAACCGTCCGCGAGGCGTACCACGCGCGTCTCGCCCGCAATCGTCGCGATGGTGCGCGCGTCGATCGTCGTCGCGGCCACGGCCTCCCGCCGGTCGGGGCTCACAGCCGTCGGATGCCAGAGCGTCCAGCCGCCGATGCCCAGGGCACCGGCGGCGACCAGGGTCAGCGCCGCGGCGGGGACCTTGCGCCGCCGCGGAGCCGGGGCGGCGGCTGCTGGCGCGACCGGCTCGGCGAGCAGCTTGCCCATCGCAAAGATCTCGGCGGCACGGCTATAGGCGCTGCGATGCTCGGGCGCCTCGGCGAGCCAGGCCTCGAAAGCTTCCCGGCTGGCCTGCGCATCCGGCGCACGCATGCGCGCGAACCAGTGCGCCGCTTGGGCGTCGAGGGCGTCGCCGCCGTTCCCGGGTTCCCGATCGGCGATGTTCATTGCTCGAGGTCCCTGCCGATCCGCAGCACCGCCTCGCCGACATGCCATTCGACGGTGCGGATGCTGATGCCGAGCCGAGTCGCGATCTCCTTGTATCCCAGACCCTCCACCCGGTGCAGCACGAACACTTCGCGTGATCTCGGCGGCAGTGCCTCTACCGCCGCGCGGTAGCGCCTGCGCATCTCGTCGAGCTCTAGCCCGTCTTCCTGCGTCGCGCGCGCCACCGGCGCGTTCGTCTCGTCGATCGGCACATGCGCCGTGCGGTTGGACAGCCGCCGCGAGCGGTCGATCAAAAGGTTGCGCACGATGCGGTTGAGGAACGCCTCGGGCTGGCGGAGCCCGTCGCGGGTGCCCGATCCCAGCAGGCGCGTGAAGGCGTCCTGTACCAGGTCGTTGGCATCGTCGCTCGAGCGCAGCCGCGCGTCGAGCCAGCGGCGCAGGCGCGGCGCCTGCTCGCGATACAGGTCGTCGAAGCGCAGCTGGCCGTTGCCGCCCCCTCCGGGCGACGGGCCAGTGTCGTCGTCGGGCCGCCGCACGCGCTACCGCAAGCAGCTGCCGCCGCGCGGGGCGCGGACAAGGGAAAACGATCGCACGAGAGCCAGTCTCGTGCCGGGCGATGCCTCGGGAATGGCGCCCGGCCGATATGGGCGGGCGTGCTTGATGCCTGGCGGTCAGGTCCGCAGCGGACTGCCGGCATTGCCCCGCTGCAGTCCCGAGTCTGCGTCAGTTCGCAGGTGCTTGCAACACTTGCCTGGAAGGCCTCGGATCGCCGCTCCCCTTGCCGGCCGGGACCGGGCGCCGCTTGTCGGGCGCGCCGCGATGTCCCGCAACCCGGCCGATGGCCGGGTGCTTCGCTGACGCTTCGCCCTGCGGTGCGGGTCACCGCTCCTCGCGCGCCCGTGTGGCGCCGCCGCCGGTCCCTCCTGGCCGGCGTGGAGGAGCAACCTCATGTCACGAGACGACGTCAGCCTGAGAACGGACCTGCGCGCGGTGCTGGCAGCGCTTCGCGAGCTGGCCCCCTTGGAGCGCTCCGTGTTCCAGCTATGTGCTGTCGACGGGCTCGACTACCCGGAGATCGCCGGCCGGCTCGGCATAGGCGTGGCCGAGGTCGAACGACTGCTCGCCTCTGCCTTGCTCGCGATCGACCGCCACCTCGACGACGCATCGCGGGCCCGCAATCCGGTCGATTCCGGCGCAAGGCGCCGCACCAACCGGTTGCATCGCCTCATGCGCTGGCTAGGGTCGCCCTGATGCGCACCGATCTCGATCATCTGCCGCCCGCCAAGCAGCGCGAGCTCGAGCGCGTGGTGCAGATCCTGTTCGAGGAATTCCGTGATGCGACCGCGCTCTCCACCTCGGAATGGAAGCGCCAGGCGCGCATTCTCAAGGTCATCCTCTATGGCAGCTATGCCCGCGGCGGCTAGGTCGACGAGCCGCACACGGCCAAGGGCTACCAGTCCGACTTCGACCTGCTGATCATCGTCAACAACGAGAAGCTGACCGACCGTGCCCAGTACTGGACCACGGCGGAGGAGCGGCTCAACCGCGAGCTGGCGGTGACCAAGACGCTGCGCACGCCGGTCAACTTCATCGTTCACACCCTTCGCGAGGTGAATGACGGACTCGCGCACGGGCGCTACTTCTTCATGGATATCGCGCGTGATGGGATCGCGCTTTACGAGAGTGACAGCACCGAGTTGCATGAGCCGAAGCCGAAGACGCCGCAACAGGCGCTGGCAATGGCGCAGGAATATTTCGCTGAGTGGTTCCCAAGCGGGGCGAGGAAGCTCGACCTAGCCGGAGATGCTAAACGCAAAGGCTATCTAAAGGACGCGGCATTTCTTACACATCAGGCGACAGAGAGTCTCTACCATTGCGTACTGTTGGTGTGCACGTTTTACACGCCGCACGTACACAACCTCGGCTTCCTTCGCACCCAAGCTGAGCGCATCGACCCCCGCCTGATCGATGCTTGGCCACGCGACAATCGCGCTGACCGATCGCGCTTCGAAAAGCTGAAAGAGGCATACGTTAAGGCACGGTACTCAAAGCACTATCGTATCAGCGAAGAGGAGCTGACCTGGCTAGGCGGTCGGGTGGAAGAATTAGGTCGCATCGTACAGGTTATCTGCGAGGAACATCTGGCTGCTCTCGGACGCAGCGCGGCAGCTTAGTAGCTCGGCTTGACACCATCACCCGTGCGGTAACTTTGCGGCCCGATCCCGGACATTCTATTGGGTGAACAAGAGGCTACCCTACTGCTTTTTGAGTAGCGTAAGGCTATCAACAGTTCACTTTTCCACCGGATTTTCGAAAGTAAAATTCAGCGATCACGCTTTCTCCGGATGCGATCCGTATTGACTAGATTGCTGACTGTCAGCTAGGTCATGTTATCCTCGCCATCGAGACGGTTGGCACTCGACTCTCGACTTCCTTCATTCTGTATGCTGCCGATGCACTCGGCCGAAGACGCGAGGCAGCGGATGAGTTTGCACCTCTGGGAATCCGACCTTCAAATATTCAAGCGGAGATGAAGAAGCCGGCGGCCCTCGATCCGATCTGGCTTAGCGGCGAAAGCGGAGAGGGCTTGATCGACCTGCGCCTCCATGCCACCAGGCTGTGCTTCGTCGCCGGCGAGCTCGGCGTTCGATGTGGCGATGAGCGATGGAGCGCAGTCTCCGAGAACCTCCACCTCGCCGCATCGCTGCACAATCTGGAGGCCGACACCGACCTCACCGGAAACAACTACATGTGCCGCACAGCGGCCGAGTATGACGAGGCCCTGTCGACCCTCTCGGAACGCCATCTTGCAGGGATCATCGTCTTCAATCTGTGCTGGAGCGCCTACGAAGGTGGAGTAGAATTGGCATCTGGCCTCGTCCGCGGTCACCAACCGAAAGGCGCGCTCGGGCGGGACATCCTGCGCAGTCGCCACGGAGACGCGCACTTTCCCTACCTCCGGCAATGCTTGTTCGCCTCCATGAACTTCATCCAGCCGGGCAAGTTCGAAATGCCCGAAACACGTGCGATGATCAGGGATGGCAAGCTCGCCGCCGTCGCTGCCGAACTTCTCCGATCATTCCGCAACGACGTGGCTCACGGGTCGTTGCCTCGACCCGAGCCCGAGGATTGGGGCGAGATGTCAAAATACCGGGTCGACGATGATCCGGCGATCCTGAAGTTTCACCACCACGTCCGCCTGCTACTTGTCCTGATTCAGATAATGATACTGCAGACCGATGCGATCCTGACGGAGCTGTCCCAGCTCACGGAGGAGTGGGCTCCAACCAAAGACGTTGTGACGCTACTGCACTGCGCAGAGTGCCAGATCGAAGACGAGGAGGACGCCCCCGAACTGGATCTGGGCCTGCCACGTCTGGCCTTCAGCCGGTTTTGATCCTGTGAGGCAGGAGTTCGACTGAGTTCATCGAGGTGCAATCATCACCACACACGTGGCACGCTGCCAAGGGAAAGCAATCGCACGAGAGCGGGCTTGGAGAGCGCGTTGAAATACTTAGTGTACGGCCCAAGTTTCTGTGAAGAACACTTGGTGACAAATCACAAGCATCCCCATCTTCCGATGGCGGCTGTCAACAGACCAAGAGGAGCAACCGTGGCTGACTGGATTTATGTCGATAATTCGAATGTCTTTATCGAAGGGAAACGGGTTAGTGCTGTCCGGCAGGGAATTGTGCCCAATATCTACGATGCCTTCGAGTACCGCGTCCTCGACAACGATTATCGCATGAGCTTCGGAAAGCTCTACCAGTTTGTGGCCGGCAACAATCGCGCCGACACCGCCCGCGCCATGCTGTTTGGATCGCGCCCGCCCGAAAACGATGCGATCTGGGACATCGCGAAGAAGGCCGGTTGGGAAGTGATCACTCACGACCGAAACTTCGCGAATAAAGAGAAAAAAATCGATACTGGCATTGTGACGGCCGTAATGCGTGACGCATACCGCAACGCACGAGTAGGCGACATTTTCACGATCGTCTCAGGTGACAACGATTACGTCCCGACTATTGAGCAACTCCGAGCTGACGGGTTTCAAGTGGACGTTGTTTTCTGGGAGCACGCTGGCAAGGAGTTACGCAGTGTTGCCAGCAACTTCATCCCGCTCGATCCGCATCTTGACGCTTTGAGAGTTTAGCCGCGAGCGAGAATTATCGCGCCATGCGAGGTGCCGTTTCCCAGCGCAACAGTGTCTGACTACCAACGTCTCGCGACGATTGTGTTAGAGGCGTCTGTCTTGGGACGAGACACGATTTATGCTAAACGCGCTTTTGCCGATAGGCCGGCACTCGGCTGGGAAGGAATTTGCCCGTGCATAACGTGAGTGCCCGTCCATTGAGCGATTCGGCCTTTGACAACGTCGATTTCGACACGACGAAAGCGCAGACCGCCACGCGATCGCATTGCAACCGCTATTATGACGATCGCGCTCAAAAATACGCTGAGCGGACCTTGCCGGCTTCACAGCCCCCGTTGCTCGATGCCTTTATTGCCGGGCTTGAACCCGGTTCACGGGTGCTTGATCTGGGCTGTGGTGCCGGGCGTGACTTGCTGACTTTGCGCAAAGCCGGCTTCGACTGCCTCGGTGTCGATCTATCCGCGCAACTCGCGCGTATCGCGCGTGCGCACACCGAGGCGCCCGTTCTCGACGCCGATATGCGGTCGTTGCACTTCCCAGATGCCTCGTTCGCGGGAATCGTTGCCATTGCCTCGCTGCTGCATCTCTCGCCCGGTGATCAAGCGCTACAGGTGGACAAAATCTTTGGCTGGTTACAGCCGGGCGGTCTATTCTTGGCAACCTTGAAGATCGGCAGCGGCTCCGAAATTACGACCGACGCCCGCGGCTTCACTTATATCGAACCTTTGGCTTGGCTCGCGATGCTCCGTGCCGATGGCTTCGAGATTCTACGCCACCAAGTCACACCCGGCTCCGACAGCGTCTCGTCCTCGGCGCATGATTGGTTGGCGGTCCTGGCCAAGAAGCCTTGACGATGGCGAAGCATCGGCTATCGCTCGCGGCGCTGGTCTGGATGCTGGCCGCTCAGCCCGGGGTGGCCCAGACGATCAATGCCGCTGCTCCGCAAAGCACTGTGGCGGCTACAGCTCCCGCTTCGGACCAATTGATGGGCAAGGACATCGCCCTCATCCTCGGCCAGTTGATCACCGCGCTTATTGCGGGAACGGCGGTCTGGGCGTCGCTGACCAACACCAAGCGGCAGATCGCGTCGGCGAATGAGAATGCCGCCGCGCAACGGTGGCGCGACGCCAATCTCAAGGAGGTCGAGAAGCTCGAGGAACTCGTCCGGACCTTCCACGTCCCCTACTTGGTCCGCTCCGAGGCCAATCACAACATGGCACAGGATCTCCGTGACCGGTTGAACGATCCTACCTATCGGATGCTGATCAAGCTGTTCGATCCGAATTGGCTGACGAACTTGTCTCCTGGCAATCGAACCCTTGTCGACGAGATTTGTGCGACTGGTCTGGCACTTCGCGATTTCATCGAGGAAAACGGCGGCGGCGTGGACGTGGCGCTGACCGAACACTTGGCTCGCGCTTCGACCCATTTTCGGATGCTCTGGCTCGCCCATGAAGGAGAACTCGGCACCGACCCTAAGCCCTTTGAGCGCTATGTTTATCCACGCCAGCTCGACCCCGCGATCAGAACTGATTTGAAACGACTGCTTGACCGGTGCGCCATGTTACGGGCCGAACCTAGCAAAGATCATGGCTTGATCGGTCCGCTGGTCCTGTCGCCCGAAGCCGTGCTGGACCCTTGGCCCGATCCCACGCGCTACGACCCTGTTACCGGCACCTCGGGATCGGCGGCCACAGCTTCAGCGCCAAGCTCTCATTGATGCTCGCTCGGAACCAAGAGCGGCTTCAATGCCCCTATGGTTCGGTCAATTTCGTCTTGGGTCGTTTCGCTCGAAAGACTGAAGCGAAGAGTCGCACGCGCATCATCAAAGCTAATGCCCATTGCCGTCAGTACATGTGACGGTGCGGTGGCGCCGGCAGTGCATGCCGAGCCGGTAGCTACACAGATACCTTGAAGAGCAAGCCGCTCCGTGATGCCCTCAGCGTCAATTCCGGGAAACGTGATCGAACTCGTGTTGGGCAATCGCGCGACCGTCTGAGCATGAATTTTTGCGTCTGCGCGCAATATCAAGAGCCTCGACTCAAGCTGATCCCGCAGCTGAGCCACCTCCCTCATTCTAGCAAGACGCAGCTTGGCCTGGCGCGCCGCGACCGCAAGCCCCGCAGCGCCCGGCACATTGGACGTTCCACCGCGCAGTTGATTCTCCTGTTCACCAGGAATCAGCGTATCTATCGTGACGCCATCACGAAGATACAGACCCCCAATTCCCTTCGGTCCGTGGAATTTATGTGCGGAGAAGGAGACCAGGTCGACTTCCGCCAACGCGGTCGCGAGATCGATCTGAATACGTCCAACCGCCTGAGTGGCGTCGGTATGCAGCAGTGCGGCGGGAGCGATCTCGCGGACAAGTGATGCCAGATCCGAAATGGGCTGTATCGCGCCGGTCTCATTATTGGCGAGCTGGATTGAGACTAGGCGCGTATTCGGTCTGAGCGTGGCTCTTAGAATTTCCCGGTCGATCAGCCCGCTCTCGTTAACAGGCAACACATCGATGTGTTGTCCGCGCGCCTGGGCGGAGCGAACGGCAGCCAGAATTGACGAATGTTCGGTTGCGCAAGTCACAGCATGTGATGCTTGCGGAAGCGCGCCAAACATCACCCAGCTGTTGGCCTCGCTCGCCCCTGAGGTCAGGACAACCCGGTCGCTGTCGGCCGCTCCGCCGAGCAGATCGAGCACTGCTCGGCGCGCATCATCGAGCGGACGCGCAGCGCCTAATAATTCGCCAGCGGCTGATGATGCGTTGAGGAACAAGGTCTCCTCGTAGAAGCGCATCGCGTCTAGCACATCGGCATGGGGCCGGGTGGTCGCATTGTTGTCGAGGTAAGCGTTGATTTGCATGGCGGGATTTAGGCCAGGTCCCGCACCAGTGCCGCGACCAACTGCTCAAGGCGGGCGGTATCGACGAAGGGAACTTGGGCATAGATCGGCGTAGTTCCGCCGCCAATGATCGCTGCGAGATGGCCTTTGCCCAACAAACGCTCAGCGCCGCCATTCTTAATGCCAAGCGAAAGATCCGAAGTACCCGCGCTATCCACCCGCAAAATCAATCGATTCCCAAGATTGCTGCGCAGCTGCATTGGTAAGACGCTGGCATCTGGACGCTGTGCTGCGAAGATCAGATAGATCCCTGCCGCACGGGCTTTGACACCAAGGCGGTTGACCGCCGCTTCCACGCCGGCGCGATAGCTGTCGAGCTGCATCCAGTCGGCAAATTCATCATGGATAAGCCAGATGAGGGGCAATGGTTCGTCTTTGGCCTTGTTGTAGGCGGAAATGTTCGAGACCCGAGCTTCTTTGAACAGCGCGTAGCGACGCTGCATTTCGGCAACCAGTGCGTCGAGCCGGGCCAGCGCTTCGTCTTCTTCATCGATGATAGGGCCATCGAGGTGTGGGAGCGTCTCGAAGGCGAAATAGTCGACGCCTGCCTTGGGGTCGATAAGTATGATGCGCGCCTGATCGGGGCGATTAGTGGCGGCGATGCCCAGAATGATATTCTGAACTAGGATCGACTTGCCGCTGCCGGTGCTACCCGCGACAAGCGTGTGTGGGGCCGGTTCCGGCTCGAGGAACAGCGGGCTGCCGTCATCTTCCCTGACTGCGATCAACAACCTTGCGTTGGCGGCCTCGCGGCCTGTCTCCCAATCTGCCCAGACCTCTGGCAGGCCGAGAGTCATCCGGTGCGGCCGCTTGATCGAGACGACCACAAAGCCCGGTTCGGCGCGCACACCGATCAGTTCGAGGCCATGGGTTGATTCAAGCTCTTCTCGCTTATTCTCGACCTTCGCTACGGTGAGATCGTCCGAGCCACGGAACCGCAGCAGCGCAGCATTCGGGGTCAGAACCTGCTGTTCAAGTCGTGCCGACATGCCATAGCGCAGCAGCGCTGCGCGGCAGCGCTGGGCTGTGTCGTCGAGCCACAGAGTATCACTTTCCTGTGACGGCCGCTCCTGTGCCCAGAGTTCGAGCAATGTCCTGAAGCTCGCGGCGGGTCGCGCCGCTTCGGTCGCGGCCGGACCGGACGTGGCGTCGAGTGCGGCGGACAACGCAGGCGCGTCTTCTGTCTGATCACCGCCATGCGAAGCGGTAGATTCGGTGAGTTCGATGGCTCCTGCCGGCGGGGGCGTGGTTCGGCTCGCCGGCGGTCGGTGTTCGAGAGTCTCGCCGAGCAGCGTTGCCCCGAGCTGCTCGCGAAGCGGTGTGGAGTCGCGATTGTCGGCATAGGTCCGCACAATCTCGCGAACCGTGGCAGGTGCAAAGCGCTCCTGATAGCCCGACTGCGTGCCTTCCACGCCGACCATGTGATCGGCCGAGCCGATCTCGGAATCGCCAAAGCCGTGGCTGAACACATGGCTGTAGCCCGCGACGCGAATAGTGCATTCGCCGTCGCGGATCGCAGTACGCCAGCTGGGATCGAGGCTGGTGCCGTCGCGTTGCGCGTCCTGCAACATCTCAGCAAGCCGGGCGCGCCAGATCGCAGCATCGGCCGGCTCGCCTTCGGCGGACAGCGCCTTCTCGAAGCGACGCAGACTGGCCTTGAGCTGGACTTGGCTGTGATCCGCCTTGTCGCGTAGCTTGGTCGTGGAGACGAACTTGGCTTCGGTGACGATCACGTCGAGGAAACGGTTGCCGTTGGCGTCGATCGAAGGCGCGAGGCATAGCAGATCCGCCATGCGGCCCTCAGCTTGCCCAAGCCAGCTCGCATAGTCATCGAGGAACAACCATGCCCGCGGCCGATCGCCGAGTTCTTGATCAACCAGATACTTGCTGAGCACCACGCCGATCAGCTCACCGGCGCTGGTCCCGCGGCGTGCCGCGCGGAGGACGATGTCGCCCGACACAGAATTCGCCTCGTTGATCATCCTGCCAGCAAGCGCACCGGCTGTCTCGGCATCATAACCGGCATCGACGCCGCGCAGTCGGCTGCTCAAGGTCGCGCGCAGCAGCGTATCGGATGCCTTTGACGAGATGATGAGCGAGCGATTGCTGCCAGCAGCATGCTTGTAGCGAATAACCGAGATGCCGCTGTTGAGAAGCTGCCGTCGATCGAGCAAGTCGTCAAAGTTGACGACCCAGGCTCCGAGGCGATGTGTCTCCTCCAGCACTTGCCGGGTTTCGTCGGATTGCAGCACCGTGCGCCGGTCTGGAATCCGGCAAAAGCCGCGTTCCCGCGCGGCCAACGCCAAGCCAGCGTCTGCAAGGACGGCCAGGGCATCCAGATACTTCCAGCCCGCTGGTGTCTGGGCGGGGCAGGTAAGGTGCAGCACCGCGTCACGATCGAAGCGTCCGATCGCTTTGCGCCGCGACCATTGCGCCGGGTCGATGTCGATCGCCGGTCGCTCGATCCGCGGAACATCTGACCAACCGAGTTCCGCCTGCCGTGAGATCACGTCATGGCAGAAGACGATATCGAAGGGCGGGCCATCGCCGATCTGCGCCGGGCGTTGCTCGTTGACCAGGATGGAGATGCGTAGCCGGGACATGAAGTCGCGTGCGGCTTCACTCGCATGCAATCCGTCTTGCTGGAGTTCGCGCTGGACGAGCTGCTGGTAGAGTGCACGCAGTTGATCGCCATCAGTGTGCCGCAGCACCACCTGGCACATCGCCTCTTCGCCCTCTTTCTCGGCGTCCTTGCGAACCGCATCCACAACCGCCTGTGGCAAAGCGGCCGCGTCACAGTTGAACAGCACGATCGAGAGATTGTCGCGTTCATGCGGCTGGAGCTGGAGATAGACCTGCGCGAGATCCGCGATCTGCCGCGCGGTGGGCAGGACGTTTTCGTTGCTTGGTGCGTCCGCGCCACCGCGCGTCACGGGACGTTCGAGCAGCGAATATCCATGGAGCGTGTCCACCTCGCTGACGAGCGTGGGTTGAGCGCTCGGCCAGGTCATAGTGAGATCGGGCTGGGCGGGATTACGAAGGTTCCGTGATAGCTCGTCAAAGAAGAGCGCCCCGCCGTCGGCAAACTCAGGGGCTTGCGGCGCGAACAGTGCCTCGAGCGCGCGGCGAAACTTCGCGAGTTGGGCGTGCAGCGCCTCGAGGCGCAGTGGATGCCACGGGCACAGGATGACGGATGAGCGACCACTGGTGACGCCTTGGATGGGCGCCACGCCGATTTCAAACAACGGTCGAAGCAGGCTTTCCACAACGATCGGATGACCTGCCAGATGCGCGTAAACCGCCTCGATCACGACGCCATAGGCTTGCGCCTGCTCTGCCAGCGAAGGCGACCGGACACCAAGCGAGGTCCAGTCGGCGAGGGCGCCCTCATAAGCCTGTTCGAAGGTGTCGAATGCACCGGCAAGTCGGTCGGCCGCGTCCATATCGAGCACGCCCGCCTTGCGCGCCTCGCCGAGCGCCCGTCGCCAGTTCTGTGCCAGCGACTCGCAGCGCGAGCTTGCCGGCACAAATGACCCACGATTACGCTGCGCAGCTGGGTCTAGACCGGAAAGGTCGCGCAAGTTGATACCCGCTTGGCTGGCGCGCGTGCGCTGCCGCCGATAGCCTGCTGAGCAGCGTACTAGCGTTGTGCGGGCTTTGTTGTCCTGAAGGCGTTCGAGGTCGCTCGCAAGGCCGATCCCCACCGCATCGAGCGACCCTTCCCACACCAGCCGGACCGATGCGCCGCTGCTGCCCTCTTCCTCTACGCGAACCTTGAAACGCAGCTGCCGCGCCTTGCGCGACGTGCTCTGCGCGCCGCGCCGCCGGGCCGCAATCTCCTCAGCGAAACTGTCGTGGCGAAACGCGAGTACGCGCTTGAAGCTCACTAGGCTCTCCAGCGCCGCCTCTAGTCCGCGATAGCGTGCGGCGAACATCGCACAGATATCTTCGTTGAGCGACAGGAAGGCGCGCTTCTCATCCTCAACCGCTTCCACCACGAGGGTTTGGCGGCCGGGAGCCGCTGGTCGATAGAGCCGACGCACACACTGCAACAACCCGTCGATAAAGTCGGTGCACGGGACTTCGGGGCCAAAAATAAAGCGGTCCCACAGCGCAGCGAGGCGCGGTTCTTGACGAATTTCGACGATGTGATCGCTATAGAATTCCTCGTCGCGTTCGTCCTTGGTCGGATTACGGCCGCGTTCGTCCGCGAGCTCGTCGAGATAGCGCCACTCGCTCGAGGTCAGCCGATCTTCGCGCGCGAGCTTGTAGAAGGCGCGGGTTTCCGTGCCGATCGACTTAGCGTCGGCACGCTGCGCTTCCTCGAAAAAGGGTCGAACATCCGGCCAATCGAGTTCGAATGGCGCGAAGGAGGCGGGACCAATTCCTGGCGGCGCGTCGACATAAGCCGCAAGCACGGCATAGACGTCGCCCGGAAGCGTCGAAGCCATACCATCGAGCTTCTCCCGCAGGCGAGTGGTGGAAAAAGGCGTCTGACTCTGGTCGCGCTTGTAAATGTAGCAATCGCGCTTCCAATGGGCCACGAACCGTGCGCGCCATTGCGAATAATGACCGCGCCGCGCGGGTGAAATATCGTCGAACAGCTGGTCGAAGCGAGGGAGATGCAATTTGGGAAGTGCGCTCCCGAGCGCGGCGGGCAGGGGCGTGCCGGCATGCAGATTTACGGCCACTTCCACCAGATAGTCGGCCAACTGGCGCATCGAGACACGATCGAGTTCGACGAGCGCCTTGATCGCAGCACGCCATTGGATAGCGCGATCCTCATCCACGATCTCGGCAGCGGCGCCGCTATGCCCGAACCATAGGTGGATATGGTCGAGCGACAGCAACGTGCCCGCATCGATCGGATCGACCTGTGACATCGATTGCGCCTGCGACTCATCGAGCAGAACCAGCAGCCGCGCTTCCTTGTCGCACTCTGCATGGCGCAGGTCCGTGGTGGTAACCTCGGTGAGGTTCTCGGGCGCGATCCCCTCGATTTCTGCAAAGGCGTAGGCCGGCAGGCAGATGTCGAGCCGTTGGCACAGACCTTTGTCTTCTTGGATGGCGAGAACGATGGCTGCCATCTCGTCAACTTCGAGGCCGTGCAGCACATAGCGCGCGGTCCCTCGGTCCTGCAGCGCTCGATCGAGACCTGCACGAATGATGTCGCGTCCGACGCGGCCGATCAGGGTCAGGCCATCGATCACGTCAGCGCTCCGCCGAGAAGGGATTTACGACATAGGCGCAGCCGTCCGACAGGCGTTGCAATAACCCCATGCTGGCGAGCCTCGCCTCGAGGCGTGCCCGATTGCGCTCGAACGCCGCCGCATCGAACTCGACCGGATCGAGTGCCATGCGTGCTTCAGTTTCGCCGAACACGAGGCCATATTGCTCATGGAGGTCGGCAAGAAAGCGTTTGAACTCGAGACGCTGAGCAACGCGCGTGATGACGAGCGTCTTGAGCAATGTGTCGTTGGGCGCGTAGCGCGTGCGATTGGTACCACGCGATGAGGCGAGACCGATCTGTCGCGCATAGCTGCTGTGAACGCGGCCAGCGCCCACCTCATGCTTCTCTTCCACCTCGCGGCGCAGATTGGCGATCAGGTCGTGTGGCGCCGTGCCGCGGCCGGCCTTCTCGCGGTAGTGGAAGCGCGCTTCAACCAGGTCCGCCGCGCGATCGGCGCGCTCCTGATCGGAGACGTCGTCGCCCAGCAGGTCCAGCCATTCCGGTTCCTTCTCGAACCGGTCGATCGCCGCATCGAGCGCGCGCAGGGTCAAGCTGTCATTGTCCTGGTAGGAGATGATCGAACGCTGGCGGACGAACTCGCGCCGGGGAGCGATAAGCTCGCAGACCAGGACCGGCCGCACGGGACGACCTGCCAATGCCGCCGCAGTTTCGAGCTGATAAAGAACCACATGAAGCGCGCCGACCGGGACGAGGTGCGCAAATGCGTCTTGCGCGGGAAGTCCGAGCGCGAAAATCGCGAGCCAGTCCTCTGCGAGTCGATCGAAGGCGGGATGTTCTCGGTAGGGGAGATAGGTCTCGCCCTTCTGGTCGCGGTT